>DATJWZ010000382.1:0-41417 GCA_035500795.1 Candidatus Eiseniibacteriota bacterium
AGCTGGAATACCATCGAGCGAGCCTTGCTGCTCCAGTGGGCCGAGGAAGAGTTGAGCGGGTCTGAGCGGCTCAATCGCCCGTTGATACCAGAACAACTGAGTTCCGCTGGCTTGATACATGATGGTTTCAAAGTTCGTAAACACGCCAGTTCCAAAGTTGAGGATGCAGTCTAGCGGATTCTCCGGTTTGTTCGCCTCAAGCATCGTATACCGGCCAGATCCCAGATTGGCGGTGTCAACCTGAGGGATAGTCGTGAAGGTATCGCCAGTTGAGAGAGTCCCCGCGCTGCTGAGGGTTTCGAACGGATCGCTGACCACGCCGATCAGGCTCATATTGTTATTGGCGACCATCGAGCCCTGAGACACCGTATCGAATTCACGGGGATACGGAATACCGTCAAGTTCATTGACGTCCTGCCAACCTCCGGCGTAATTCCCTGCGAAGCTGTTGGTAGATGTATCGGTTTGCGGAGTGATGATCCCGATCCCTCCAGTTAAAGCAGTGTCCAGATCGAGCAGCAATGCTCCGCCGCCTCCGTTGGTCGTATTGTTCGGATCACTCAAGTTCAAAGTCGGATCGGTTAAATACAATCCCAAACTGGTTACCTTTCCAAGATTTCCCGACGTGATGGCAAGGTTGCCATACCCGTTGGTCTGCACCTGATATGTACCGGTAATGGGAGATGCGTTCTTGATTTTTTGCGCTAGTTCATTTTCATCTGCTACGCCAGCAAGGCTGGCGATTTGCGAAGACGTGTTGCTGGTCGAGAATTGGCCGAGCGTTACAAAGAACGTGCTGTTCATCACATTCGTATTTCCGGCAACCGCGAAAACGGATTGTCCCAGGCCCGCATTGCTCGCACTGATGGCGTTCGCTCCTTGCGCGAAGGCCGAACCTGCGGCGGCGACGGTGGGATCGACGTCAATCAGACGCATTGCTTTTGGACTTAGCTCGTAATACGCAATGTTGATATTCAACGGCGGCAAGCCACTGACGGGAATGCTGATGGATGGCATCATCCCACGCCCATAAGCGTCCATCGCACCCAGACCGGCTTTGAAGGGAATTCCCTTGGTGACGCCAAGAGCAGGATTCCCGTCCGCAACATCGATGGTTCCCCTCCACTGCGTGCTCGAGAGCGTTGCACTGGCGGCTAAGACACCGCCAAATCCAACGGGAGCGTAGCTGGGATCTACCCCGGTAAGGGTAAAAGCATATCCACCGCTGGGTGTACCGAGCGTCTGAACATCCATGCTTCCGCTAGCGGTCGCGGAATCGTCAAACTGGACGATCAAAGCATGATTGGTATTCACAAACTGCACCTTGAACGTTTCCGTGCCACTCACACCGATCTGAGCGTTATTCGTAACAAGAGTCAGCGTTCCCTGCCCGGCAGGGTCGCCATTCACGAATGAGAGCGATCCTCCCGTTACAGCAATGTTGGTGAAGGTAAAGCCATTAGCATCGTTGTAGTCTTCTTCGCCTCCCGTGACGTTGCCGCTTGGATCTACAAGAATCGCGCCCGCAACCGCGTAGAAGTTGAGATGGCCTTGGAAGTTTATGGACTCCTGACCGCTCAAATAAAACGTATAGGCTGTCGCCCCTGCCGGAGTATTCATCAATGCAAACTTCGCGGGTGCGAGCTTGCCAACGGTCGCGATAACGTTGTACGCGCCGGCCGTTGAATTCGCCTTGAAGGCCGCCGAGGCATTTCCGTGAGAATCTGTCCTGACGGTCGCACCCTTCGGGAACATTCCGCCGGCTCCAGACCTCGGAGCCGTGAAGGTTACCTTGACACCACTCACAGGACGGCCGCTGGCATCCACAACCTTCGCCACCAGATTGGTCGAAAAATCTGACTTTACTACCGTTCTCTGCGGTGTACCCTTGGTGGGAATGACTGCCCCCGTGCTCTGGTTGGTCGAACTGAAAGCGGCCGGTGTGGGAAGTCCTGCCGCACCTGCAGCGGCGCCTCTCAAAATCAATGACGACGCCAGACAACTGAGTAACACAAAGATGCAGCGCGCTTTTCGTCGATTGAAGTCAGGAATTTTGGATGAAACTCGGGAGATTTCGGCACTCGGGGCATTTCTGACAAACACACTGCGACTCATGGTCAATTCCTCTATTCGGGGCTTTGGGCTTCCAAGCTGGGACTTGGATAGCTAGAAGGGGAGACTAAGACTGGGAAGCATTCTATCAGCGAAAAGACAGTGTAAACAGCCAAATCAGTCTTAATGGACTGACTTCTAAGCTGAGGGATAAGAAGTTTAGGAGCCCTGATGGCCAACTTGTCGACAGATCCCGAAACACGCAATAACTCATTTAAAATCTAAAACTTATTCGTATCGCAGACTTTCCACAGGGTCAAGTTGGGAAGCGCGGCTGGCGGGAACCGTCCCGAAGATGATGCCCACAATGGAAGAGACCACGATGGCGATGATCGCTGACAGGCCTGAAATCGGCAGACGGAAATCGGTGAAGAAACGCACGGAATAAGGGATCGCAAGACCGGCGATGATCCCGGCAATGCCGCCCGTCACCGAGATTACGATTGCCTCTGCGAGGAACTGGAAGCGAATCTCGCGGTTGGTCGCGCCAATGGCTTTGCGGATGCCAATCTCGCGGATACGTGACGTAACCGTTGCCAGCATGATGTTCATAATACCGATGCCACTGACCAGCAGCGTCACGAAAGCGACCAGCATCAGCACGAGCGTGAGCGCATCGGCGATTTTGCCAGCGACCGTCAAAAGCTGTGTCAGGTTCTGCACGCTGTAAACGGACTCAGCACGATGCCGCGAGTGCAGCACGCGCCTAATAGCGTCAGTTGCAGGGATCACGTCTTGCGGCGTAGCCACTGAGAAATAAATCTGGTAAACGGCTGACGTGGGCGTGAAAAAGCGGCTGACCGTGTAGGGGATCAGCATCGTGTCATCCTGAATTTCAGACTGGCCGAACGTGTCGACGCTCTCTTTGAATACACCGACGATGGTGAACGGCAGACCTCCGCTGAGCTTGATGATGTTGCCCACGGCGGGCGGGACGGAGCCGAACATTTTTATGGCAAGCTTTTCGGTAATGACTCCAACTTTGTTGCGAGCGGCTGAATCCTCGGCATCAAAAAAACGTCCGGCTAGGATTTTTAGATTGCGTACGCGGGTATACTCGGGATCGACGCCCAGCACCAGGATGTCGCTTTGTTTACCATCGCCAATGCTGATGCGATCGTTCAGGGCCACCGTAGGTGATGCCGCAACCACGCTCGAGACCTGCTCTCGTACCGCGCGTACATCATCGCCCGTCATTGGATCAGGAGTGGAATCGATACGCTGCGAGCCACCCTGGTAATCGGCATAGATCATGTTGGTGCCGATCGACTGCAGCTGTCGGAGAATGTACTGCTTTCCTGTAAGGCCAATCGTTGCAACCAAGATGACGGAAGCGGTTCCTACCGCCATAGCGAGAGCCGTCAACGTGAACTGCACCTTGTTGCTGCAGAAGGCGTCGTAGGCAAAGTTCAGCGTCTCGCTCAGACCGAGTGTCAGACGGCCAGAAGTGGTTAGGGTGGGTGCAGCACAAGTTGGCATCTGTGATTTATTAGATGTTAAACCGCGGTCGTGGACGCCCGCAATGAGAGGTGTTTTTTAGGAACCTTAAAAGCTGAATTACTGATCGATAGGACTGTCGGTCCGCCAATAGCAAAGCCACCGTTGGCCTTGCTTCGCAGTCCAGAATGCGGGCTCACAGCTGTGACTGGGATCATTGCGTGGTTTTTCATTTTGGATACTTTGTTAGGTCAGCGGCAAGTCGGGCGCAGTAGGATTCAGTTCCGAACCGCTCTCAGAGAGAAGTAGGACTTGCCGCTCTTGGGCAGCGCTTCCGATCACTCTAACGCCAATCGAAGCCTGTTGTTTCCGCTGGCGTGTAATGGTGGCGTCCGTCCTCAATTCACAACATTTGAGACTGTCACCTGAGACACCACCTTCTTTTTCGGTGCTCCTGCCACGGTGACCGCAGCAAGCACCGTGATGAGGGGATCGAGTGGGCGGAGATAGTATGTCTCTGGATGTGAGAAGTAGTACGCCAAAGGGAAGAAGATCAAGAGAATCGCGAACCGGACGCCCATTGACCGGTTGAGCCGGAAGACACTGCGGAGGCCGATCAATGCGAGAATGGTCATTGTTGTAGCGACGAAAATGTTGGGCGGGTCGAGCGGCTCGTCTTTCAAGTACTCATGCGAGAAGCTCCAGTACCCAGTCCACATGTAGAGTGCGCGGCGGCAGGTCATCCAAAGAAACCATGCCGGATGCGCCCGGATATAGACCTGCGCTTGCTGCTTCTTGTGATCCATGTACGCCATCTCGCCGATGCGTTCGTATTCGTTCAGCTCGGCGTCATTGTGATTGAGGTGCAAGCTACTATTGACCCAACGAGTGGAGTATCCGTTGTTTCCGATATAGAGTTCGAGCCCGTAGCCGCTGCGCACAGGAATGAAGCGGTGAAACACTTCGTAGTCGCGCATGAGCCACGGTGACATGATCGCGATTGCACCGATAGCTCCAGCCAAGAGAAGCGTTGTCCAGGGTTGTCCCTGACGGGCTCTTCTGTAAATGGTCCAGAGGGCAAATAGAGGCACCACCGCGAGCACGACCGGCTCGGTAAGAGCGGAAAAACCGCCAACCAGCCCGAATAGCAGCCAATCTCGTGTTCGCGAAGACTCTTCCAATCGCCAAGCCCAATAAAACAGCCATACAAGTTCCAGCGTGACGAGACACGTTGACCATGCCCAGTCGGCTCCGTAGTAGATGCCATAAGGAGAAAGCGCCCAGCCCCATCCCGCCCACTTCGCGACGCGATCACCAAAGGCTCGGCGGGAAAGAACAAAGACTGGAATACATGTCAGCGCCGAGAAGACGCTGTTGAGTGAGAGTGCCGCGAGTACTGCAGCCTTCGTCTCGATGCCAAAGAGCCTAAAAATACCTGCCAGCAGGTAGGAGTAGACCGGCGGAAGAACGGCCGTGGGTCCAGTGTTTGGAGCGAACACATTACCGAAGCCGTGTCCGGAGACGATGGAGCGCGCGATCAGGCCAAACGCCCAGTGATCAAGGACGAACGGATCGAGCCAGTCTGTATAGACAAAGGGGATTACGGCGAGACGAATGAAGAGCGCAACGGCTGTGATCAGAATGTAAGGTTGAAGCCGGTTTGTTCGGGAATCATTTGGCATGTCTGGGAGCGATGCCACAGGGGCTAAAGCCCCAAAACCTTAAGAATCGTATCGCGGCGCTAAAGCGCCGCTCTTCCACGGCTGCCCTACAACTATTACGTGTCGCGGGCGTGAGGGCAAGACGCCTGACGACAGCTGACGGACGCCGGTGCTACGCGTCAGTATAAACGGCAGACTTTTACAGCTTCGTTCTCATACGGGCACGTAAATTGATGTGGCTGAGTGTTCGAGAACTGGGCGTCGGCTCGGGAAAGAATGAACCACGACACGCCGAACTCTCCTTTAAGGAGATCGAAGTCCAATGGCTGAAATTTGCGCCATCCGTTCAGAGCGGTTACTTCTTTCAACCATCTTGGAGCCAGGCTCGGCACTCGCGAAACCATGCCCGCGTCTTTCTCGTAGTCTGCCAGCACACTGCGTTCGGCGAGACCGCGGAAGCCGTGCTGGTCTTCGCCTGGGAGAGTTTCATAATGAGGGTCAATGGCGAAGAGTGCGTCAACTGGAGTGTTCTGGCGAATCCAATCGAATGCCTCGACCCATGGGTTCGTCGACTCTTTAAACGGCAGTTCGAGGTGGGGCGATTCCGAATACATTTGGCGTTGCGCGACGAACATCCCCGCGGCGAGAGGTGCGAAGAGCAATACCCAGCGATAGATGCGCTTCTCCAGTACGTATTCTCCCAGTAAGCCTCCCGCGATGATGAAGAAGAGGATGTAAAGCAGATGCAGATAGCGCATCGGCTCGAAGGGCCGCAGCCGCTCGAGTTGAGGCGGAAGCATGATGGTTAGCCCAACGAAGGTTTGAAATGCCGCGTAATAAAGAAGAGCTGTAACGACCGGACGAATCTCGGTTCCATTCAGAAGTGAGCGCGATTTGAGAAAGCGATGGAATATAAAGAGCACGACGATGGGCGCGAATACGCCGAGCCATTCATACCAATGCCAGCGACCGAGAAAATAGAAATCGCGGGTTGAGGCCGCTTGGCGCCAGGCCTCGGAGGAAGGTTCGAAAAGCCATCCCATCGGCGCAAGAGCAAAAGATGTCACCGCTGCTCGGGAGTTATTTCGCGATCGCAGCCTCCCCCAAAGAAAAATGCAGAAGGAAATTCCAAAACTGGCCTGAATAGCGTGCACCGAAAAGGCAAATGCCAGCAGAATACCGGCACGCCAAATCCGGGTATCAACGACCTCGACGATGGCTTCGAGAATTAGTGCAGTAGCGATGGTGCGCGGATGAAGGTATTGATCGCCGATGTTGATGGCGATACCGCCTATGGGCATGCTGAACAATGCTGCTATCAGAGTTGTCGCAGCCCAATGCGCTTCGGGCTTGTCGAAACAGTGACGTGCCAGGCGCCAGCATCCGTGGAGAAGGAAGAAGATTGCGGCGATTTGCCAAAGTAGTTCAGCCCAAGGTACCGGTAGGTGCGTAATGCGGACAGAGAACGGGATGAGCTTGTCAAAGATTGTGGCTTGAAATTGAACGCGGAAGTAGTCGGCGTCGTGCGGGAACAGAGACGGGTTCAGATGCCATTTGATTGCGGCGAGATAGAAGGAGTCGTCTTCCAGGCCGGGGTGATAGCCGCAGAGAACAAATGCGAACACTGTTATCAGAAGCAGGATTGCGATGTTCTTCAGGGACCGGTCGTTTGCGCGCTGCGAGGCTGCTTGCGCCGTTCGAGGTTGGAACACTGTCGTCATCAATCCAGGACCCCTCGCTTCGCTCGCGATGGACTAATGCGTCCGTCCCTACATACCATTACGAATTCGACTGCAAATGTTCTGCTCACTGGGCCGAGCGCATTGCTTCGGTGCGGGAAGCGTAGTAGTTTTCGCGTTCGGCCTCGAGTTTGCGGCCAGTCGGGCTGTAGCGGGGCAAATGAATGATGCCTGCTCGCTGCAGCGCGAACTGTACGGTGGTCCCCAACACGCCGAGTCCGTATTTCACGCTACGCCGGAAGTTGATAGACGATGCCTCGGCAAAATACTTCGTCGGGCAGGAGACTTCTCCGATGCGGAAACCGAAGTGGACACACTGGGCCAGCATCTGGTTGTCGAAAATGAAGTCGTCAGAGTTTTCGAGCAGCGGAAGTTCGGTCACCACTTTGCGGCTAAAGGCGCGGTATCCAGTGTGGTATTCGGAGAGCTTCACACGCAAGAACAGATTCTCGAACGCTGTCAGAAAGCGGTTGGAAATGTACTTGTAAATTGGCATGCCACCCAGAAGGGCGCGGCCGCCGATGATGCGCGAGCCGAGCACAACATCGTAGACGTCGTAGGCAACCATGCTCGCCATGGCGGTGATCAGCAGCGGCGTGTACTGATAGTCAGGGTGCAGCATGATGACCACATCGGCGCCGGCCGAGAGAGCCTCGCGATAGCAAGTTTGCTGATTCCGTCCATAACCATAGTTGCGATCATGGAGAAATACTCGAAGTCCAAGGCGCTTGGCGAGTTCTACTGTCAGATCTCGGCTTTGATCATCAACAAGGATACGGATATCGACCAAATCGGGCAGTTCGGCGACTGTGGCTTCGAGCGTCTTCTCCGCATTGTAGGCGGGCATGACGACTGCAATACGTTTGCCGTTGATCATGGGAGGGCTGGGTACAGTTTAAATCATCGACTCCGAACTTCCGGCTTCGGGCTTCCAGAAATCCACCCCATTTCACCACCGGGGAACACCGAGAGCTGCAGGGATTCAGCGCATATTGTCCAGGATCGAACCCACGATTCCGCCTACTACTCCGCCTTCGACTGTCTGGCGCTGGACCTCATGCGGCAGGTATGGCTGAATCGCATGCGCCAGTTTGGAAATTGGGAGGGTCTGCAACCAGATTCTGCCGGGACCAGTCAGCGAGGCGAGAAAGATTCCGTCACCGCCGAAGATCATGTTCTTGATGCCTGGAACCGTGGTGATCTGGAAGGAGACGCTGGACTGAAAGGCTCCGACATGGCCAGGATGAACGCGCAGATTTTCTCCCGGCTGTAGATCACGGAGGACGAGTTCACCTGACAGTTCGAGCCAAGCAATACCTTGTCCAGTAAGTCTCTGCAAAAGGAAGCCTTCCCCACCAAAAATGCCAGCGCCCAGCGATTGCTGGAAGCCGACACCGATCTGAATCTGGGGAGTCGCGCAGAGGAATCCATGGCGCTGGATCATATATTCGTGTCCAGGACCGACTTCGACGGGGACGATGTGTCCTGGAAGCTTCGTAGCAAAAGCGAGCTCGCCGGGGCCTCCCATTGCGCGGTATTCGGTCATGAAAATCGATCCGCCACCAGCCACCCGCTTGATCACGCCAAAAAGACCACCACCGCCTCCAAATTGGGTATGCGTGGTCATCTGGATCGAGCTACCCATCCAGGAAAGTTCTCCGGCCTCGGAGATGATGGATTCGTTGTTCTCAAGGATGAACTCGAGGACGGGCATCGTGGTACCGGTGATGCGGCTTTGCATGAAAGATCTCCTGAATCGATCAATGTTGTGGCTCGCTTCGGGCGCGAGAAGGACGAGTATACAACGTGAAATCGGTACCTAGATTGCAGATTGCAGATTTGCGATTGCAGAATGTGGAGAGCGCTTCATCGGTCTGTTGATGGCTCACGTCCTAGCGACGGGCTTGCAGGGTTGAATCGGTTTTTTGCTCTGGGGACGTTCGCAGGTCTTCATCGCGCCGAGACTCGGCGCAACCGTGGCTGCTTCACGTGGGAACGCCGAGCTTAGGGAGAACCCACCGCACGAGGAGCATCCAAGCGGCGAAAAAAACGATTATCCAAAGCCAGTCGGCCATGTGTGTACTTCAATTGTAGTCCCCATTCAAGCGGTGGGCAGGTGACTGACGTCACCAGTCGTGCGACAGAGATCGCGAAATCGGCCGATGATGAGCCTAAAACTTGCCGAGCCGAATTCGAATGACTGCGGGATCGTTGGCGTGGAAGTCAAGTCCGCGGTCGGTTTCATCGCCGTTCCAGAGACGTACCGGCTTCCAGACGCCGTTCTCATAGGAGCCTTCCTCGGCTGACAAGATCTGCATGCGCATACCTGGAGGACGTCCGGGAAGATGGAAACTTACGGATGCATCTACTCCTGTGACCAGGAATTCATCAGGCCCTAGCTGCGCTACCAGAGCGACTCCATGCGCGTCACTTGTGCCGGGAGGACGTCGGCCGTCGTATTGCGGATATCCGTAAGAAATGGTGGCTTGCCATGGACCGAAATCCAGCTCTTGTTGTGCCTTTCCGACTTCTTCCATTGAGGTCTTCAGCTTGCCTTCAAAATTCAGCTTCGCGATTTCGCGATTCATTGGCGCCAGAAGGGCAAAGTTCCGGGCATGTCCCGCAGCCGCGCTGTCACCCAAAATGTTCCAGCCCCTAGGGTCGACGCCGAAGGGCGCAATACCGAGAGCGCCTTCGCCGAGGGCGAGGAAGTCATAACGCGCAAACGAATCTGTCTTAGCGATCTCTGGCACCAGTAGAGGGTTGTCGGGCCGGTGATACGCATTAAGAACCGAACGCACGAATCCGGCATCGTCGCCGTAGATGTCGGGGGCAATGGCCTGGATCGAGGGAGCGAGTGCGCGCCAAAGACCGACCCAGCGCTGTACCGCTCCTCCGCTGGGATATCCAATGCCAGGCTGCGGTAATGCGCGCTCCGGCAGTTCTGCTGGCGGGTAGCTCAGCCAAACGTTCATATAAAGAGGAATGTCGAAAACCGCTTTGCCCGCTGCGGCAATCTCGTTGAGGTAATGAGCTTGGTGATAAAGCTGGAAGAGCTCGTCGGCATCGCCGCGGAATACTTCGCTCCATGTGCCCGGTTGCTTGTGGGCCGCCGAAAGCATGTCGGCTGGGACCTGCCCCGCAAATTCCTTGTTGGACTCCGCAGAAAAGTCACGAGTACTGCCAATGATGCCCGACTCGTTTTCGACCTGCACCATCAAGACCGTGTGTTCGGTCGCATCGAGGCTCTTGAGATGCTGCAGCAGCGCTACAAAAGCTTTTTTATCGGCGTCGAGATTAGAGCGCGAACTCGCCGAGAGCACATCGACTGGCTCGCCGTCTGCGCGGATAACCCGCGGAAAGCGCTTCGTATCCGTCTTCACCCAGTCCGGAACATAGTGCATGTTGCCGTTCTTCCAGGTGCCGAACCAGAGAATGACGACGTGCAGATTGTGCTCGCGGGCACCTTTCACAACAGCATCGACATTGTCCCAATTGAATTTGCCTTCCTGGGGTTCGATTTGCTCCCAATATGCGGGCGCCTCGACAGTGTTGGCATGAAGCTCGGATAGCGACTTCCAAACTGCGGGAAGTTCCGAAGGCCACGCGCTCGAGTTGTGCACCTGGCCACCGAGAATGAGAAAGGGCTGACCGTCGACAAGGAGAGCCCAGCGGCCATCTTTCTCGACGAATCTTGGCGCTTCGCTGGCACTGGAGACTGAGCACGTGAAACCGCAACAAAGAAATAGGACGAGTGCACGAATGAAAAGTTGGCACTTCAATGAGCGCCCACTGAAGAATTGCATTACGCCTCCTCTGGAGCAGCTTCGCTGATGCGGATTTCGATTCGTTGCGCACCAAGTCTGGGATGGGTCGCGGTGAGCCTAGCCGTTCCAGCTTCTTCTTTTGCGCGAATCCAGATGGCGCCCGTTCCTCCGACCAACGAGAAAGGATTGTCGCCGATGATCGCGGCCGGGCCTTCGAGGTCGAATTTGATCGCATCGTCAGCAAAGGGGCGAATGGCACCGAATTCGTCGTTGACGCGCAACACGACTCGCGTGCTATCGGCACCGTCGCCCTTGAGCGCCGAATCATCGGGCGTCGCGGTGAATTGTGTGTCAACTCCTTTCCCTGACATGCTCTTTTCGATCACCTTCTTGCCCTGGATGTAGCCCTCGATCCGTAGATCTCCCCATCCGTGGCGTAGAGCGCCTCCCATTTCGACGGAGAATGGAGCGTACTTCAGGTTTTGAAACTGCTTATGGTCAGGGTCGGCTTCGGCGACAAGTTTATCGTTTATATAAAACTTCAAGTGATCGCAATTCGAGCACACAACGGCTTTCGAAAAGCCGATCGACTCATCTCCGCGCGCCCAGTGGAAAGCCGGCTCAAGTACGACTTCTTCGGACGGATCACACTGCGATTTGTAAAATCCCGCCGCTGGCTTTGGCTCACGAAAGATGTCCGTCACGCCGTGGTAGCAGATGCGGTCCCCTGAGCCGAAATTCCCGTGGGTGTTGTAGTCAAAAGCACACCAGCCAATGCCTCCCGCATATTGGGGATTGGAAGCAAGCTGGTCGTGAATTCTAGCGTGCCGCATCATGTGCTCGGTCAGGCGTTCGACATTATCGATGGTCTTCGTCGGGAAGGTATGACCGACGAATTCAGTGTTCAGATAGCGCGGATGATTTGGTGGCTTCAGGGGGAAACCGAAATCGTTCATCGTGAAAACGTCTTCGAGAAACTCCGACTCCTGGAAGTAACGAATTCCACCAGTTTGCCGTGTGGGGTCAAGCTGATGCGCAGCTGCATTGGTGCGAGTGTAGAAATCGTGATCGTCGAGCGACTCGTTGATACGCACGCCCCAGAGAATGATCGAGGGATGGTTCCAGTCGCGGCGGATCATGCGGCGAACGTTGTCGATGGATATCTGCTTCCATGCTTCGTCACCAATATGCTGCCAGCCGGGGATCTCTTCGAGAACAAGCAAGCCCATCTCGTCACAGGCATCGAGGAAATGACGTGACTGCGGATAGTGTGACGTGCGTACGATATTGCAATGGAGTTTGTTGCGAAGTATATCGGCATCGCGGCGCTGGGCGCGCGCCGGCATCGCCTGGCCAACGAAGGGGAATGTTTGATGACGATCGAGGCCGCGCAGCTTGATCACCTTGCCATTGAGTTCGAAACCGTGATCGGTAAACTCGGCATGGCGGAAGCCGAAGCGGCGGGAATCTTCGTCGAGGGCTTGATTTCCTTGCAGGAGGCGAACTCGCACTTCGTATAGATTGCGATTTTGGAGATCCCAGAGTTTGATACCGGCGACGTCAGCCAGATGCAGAATATGGGATGCTGGGCTGTTGTCGGAGGAACCTGGGCTGGCTTTAGCTGGGGGGATGCGCTGAGAAATTTTGCTGACTGATTGGCTGCCGTCGAAGAGCTCAGCTTCAAGCGTCAAGTTTTTCGGCAATGGTTGCGTGCTCTCGAGAAAGCATTGGATGTCGACCGACGGCTTACCGAGCACATCTTTCGGCTGCACAAAAATGTTCTCAATGAAAGTAGATGGAACGATCCGCAGCGAGACTTCGCGATAGATGCCGCCGAAAGTCAGGTAATCGATTTCGTAACCAAAAGGTGGAATGTCAGCGCGTTCGGAGGAGTCGACATCAACGGCCAGTAAGTTGTCGCCATCCCAGTCGAGGTGCGGGGTCAGTTCGAAAGAGAAGGGTGTATATCCGCCTTTGTATTCGCCCAGCTTTGTCCCATTAATCCACACGGTAGACGCGGTCATCGCGCCCTCGAAATCGACGAAGACTCGTTTCCCTTTCGCTTGTTTTGGCACTTTGAAACGGCGGCGATAGAGCGAGACGAACTCATATTCTTTTTCGTCGAATCCGTGCCAGGGCAAGCGCTTGTTGGTGTGCGGCACCACGACCCGATTGAACGCCGAATCGTCGAAATTCATGTCGTGCCCGCCGTCAACTTGCTTGGGACTAAACCGCCAGCCACGGTTGATAGGCAGGATAGTTCTGCCAGCATTTGAGGTGGCGGACTCTCCCAGCGCAAGTAGATGCGCCGCCGCGACGAGAGTTGCGGAAGAAACAATAAAATCGCGTCGATCCATGTATATGACTTGTTCCTTTCGGACGCGCAAAGTCGTAGCGCGTCAGACCTCACTCCAAAAAGATGCTTACAAAATCCAGGAAAGCAATCGCTTCATATCGGTCGGTTCGTTTGATTCCGTGCCACGCGGCACCGACGGCCCAATTACAACAGCCGAGTTGTGACCTTCAAACCACGCAAGAAACGTTGCTTTCTCGGCTCCCGGCAAGCGCTGCTGGTTTAACCAGTTGTAGTACGCACCCATGTCCGCATCGACGAGAGAGCCTAGTGGATCAAGTTCCGGACTTTCGCCAACTGCCGAGATCATCTCGTTCATCGGTTTGAGTCGCTGCCTTGGAGCAAACCTGACAAGCAAAGTTGTTGGCTCTGCGCGCCGTAGCACTTCGCGCGCCGCCCACTGAGCAAAGCTGGTGCTGAAAATCTGAGTGCCGGATCCTTCGGTCAACAATCGGACCCGAAATCGATCAAGCACGGGATCGGTGCCTTTCACACCCAGATCTTCGGGGCGCCATCCGGCCATAAGAGTACGGAGCATCTCTGGGCCCATACCGGGCTTTTCGATTTCAGAGTGCATGTTTCGCAATAACGTGGCGCGAACTGGCTCAAGTGAGCCGTAGGCAACGCTGGTGATCGTGGGATCGTGTTCAATCGGATCGCCGCCGTCGATATACCAATGAGCATATTGTGTGGACGTCGCATTTGCGCGGGTAGACACCGAGTCGAGAAGAACACGTAGACCGTTGTCGGGCGCCACTCGGCTGAAATAGGCTCCGTGTGGACGTAGCTTCCGAAAAAGGGGCTTGTCGTACCTATCGACACCTTGTCCGATGACTGTGATGCCGAGCCTCGCAACTTTCGGAACGGCGGCCGGCACGGCTGCATGCAGCCGGTTGGCATAGTCCGTCGCCGCGATGCGGAATGCGTCCAACTGGTGCGTGGCCCAGAGATGGGCAGAGAGCTGTTCGACGAACTGTGCAGGCGAATTCACCCAGTCAAAATGTTCCAGTTTCGAAGAGATAACAATCTTGGCAAATCCTTGCAGCCACTGGGAACGCTCGCTGGGCGAGAGCTTCGCCAAGTTAGAGATCTCTCGTTCCAGCGCGCGCCGCTCCGCCGGAAATTTGTAGTCATAGTCGATTGCTTCGCGAAGGACTCCCGGCAGGAAGGACAATGGCAGTTCCCGAAAGACGGCAAGATTTGCGATCGCGAGCGCTTTTGCCTGCGGCGGATACGCCACGAACTGCTCGGGTTTGAGGTCACTCGGCTGCATTACAGAATTTCAGTAATCGGCTTGCCTTCGGATTTCGAAGCAGAAAAACCCAGCATCGAACCGATTGTTGGAACCAGATCCACAGAATCGACGGCGCGGTCATGGACAACACCTTCACGGATTCCCGGTCCCATCGCGATCAGCCAAGTCGTTCGCGAAAGTGCATCCCCGGTGCGATGGTGCTGAAAGCCATTTCCGCCGGGGTCTGTATCGGCGTCACGACCAAAATCAGGAAGGATCAGAAGCGTCGTGTTGGTAGCGTACTCAGGCTCGCTCTCAATCGCCTTCCAGATTTCTGAGCAGAGACGATCCGTTCGGCGTATGCCCTCTACATAGAGCGAATACGTGCCGGCATGGGCGATATCGATGTCGTGCATGGTGATCCAAAGCAGGCTGGGCGCAACTTGTTTCATCAGCCTTCGCGCGATGTAGACGGAGAGTTCGTCAGGACTCGAGAGAGCGCGGGCGTTGGACTTAAAATCGTCCACCGAGAGTTTCAGCAACGATTCCAATTGCTGCAATTCGAACTCGTTGCCAGCCAGATCGGGTGTGAAATAAGGACTCTCGTAGTTGTCGCGCAGCAGGTGCTCGTAATCAGCGCGGCCACTCGACATCGCCGCCGCAAGCAGATGCTTGGGAAGAATGACACGAGCACCGAAGCCAGGACCGTAAGATTTGCAGCTACTCTCCCCGATTCGATTGAAACCGTTGCTGGGCGCTACAACCCATGTGTCAGAGGAGGGCCTCTTGCGATCTTTGCGGTAGTACTCGAATACTGTTGGATTCTCTGGAGGTAGGGACGCAAAATTATTGATCGTCTCGTAGGCTCCGGTCGCAAGACTCGCCGTTGCGACGTAGTGGCCCAATATCCCGCGGTTGACGACCTGAGTGAAGAACGTCGCGCGGGGGATCAGATCCCGTAGCATGTTTGGGACATTCTCCTGACCTTCGGGAGCAAACGTCTCTTGATCACGAGCACCGCCGCCGAAAGTGATCACGACGATTTTTCTATTCTTCGGCATCGCTGCCGCTCGCGCGAAAGGCGATCGCGCAATGTTTGTGCCAATGGCCAGACCTGCAGCGTCGCGCAGGAACTCACGACGGGTACGCCCGATTTGGCACGCCTGATCGAAGAAAGTCATTGTGGACTCGCGCCGGGATCGGCTGACGCCCTCGCACCTTTTTCAGAGACTACAAACTGGCGAATTTCCGCACGTTGTTTATCCAAATCGGCCAGATGCTGGGCCCGCAGTTTCTGATAGACCTGCAGCTGCTGCTGTGCTTCATCGCGCTTTCCGAGATGAACATAAGCTTGGCCGAGGCGATAATGTGCCTCCGCGAGATCGGAGTTCAAGGCTAACGCTTGTTCATACTGAGGCGCTGCATCAGAATATTTCTTCTGATCCGAGTAGAGATTCCCCAACTGCAGATGCGCTTCGGGAAGCTTCGGATCAAGGTCCACTGATTTTTTCAACAGAGATTCGATTTGTGCGAAATCGACGCTTGCATCTTGTTCGCGGCGGCCTTTCCACATACTCATCGCGTAGTAATACAGAGCATGCGCGTTTTGCGGCTGGAGCTCCGCAAAACGACGGAAGCGCTGGATCACCTCGTCGGCCTGGCCGGGCGAACTGTCGTACGCTTTTGAAAGGAAGTAGTAGCAGCGCGGATCGGAGGGATCCAGGTCGGCAGCCTTAAGCAATGCGCTGACGGCATCATCGTAATTGCCGCGCGAGTAAAACGACATACCCAGCCCGATTGCAAGCCTTGGCGATTTTGGATAACGCTGGGTTGCTTCGGTGAAAACTTCGACTGCCGGGTCCAGCGTCCGGTGAAGTAGTAATTCGCTCGCCCAGTCGAAAAGATTGCTTTCACTGGGATCCATGTACGCGGCGGTTTCGTACTCATGCACAGCGCCGATGAAATTTCCGGATGCTTCCTCGATCTCGCCTAGCAGGTTGTGCAGTTCTGCTGTATTCTTCTGCGCGATCAGTCGTTTCACGAGGCCCGCAGCCTGCACATGCTTCCCGGTCTCGGCGTAAGCCAATGCTAGATCGTAGCCGTTATCGTACGCAGTAGGTTTGATTCGGTGAGCTCTGTCCAGATAAGGAATTGCTTGCGACAGTTTTCCATCCGCCACATAGAATTCGCCGAGATTGTGATTCGTATCGTAGCTGGCTGGTTCAAGCGTAAGGGCTTTCTTGAACTCCACCTCAGCAGGCGCCAGCTTGTGGGCGCGGACGAGATTGGTAGCAAGATTCGTTCTGGCCGCAGCGGAATTGGGTTTCAGACGAACGGCATTTTGGAGATGTTCAATCGCATCGGCATCCCGCCCCTGTGCGGAGTAGACCATGCCGAGCAATTCATGAACGTCGAAGCTTTGAGGGACTTCGCGCACAAGCTGCTCCAGCCGCACAGCCGCCTCGTCCAGATGATTGGCATCGTAAAGCTGGACTGCTTCCTGAAACTTGCGCTGCAATTGCTGTGGCTCGTCAACTTCGGCGCCATGCACGGCAGCACATGTGAGAAGAACGCATATATAAAAAGACGTCGCCCGGAAGGTCACAGCACCCGTATGTTAGCACCGCTTCTGAGCACCGAAGCCGTGTAAAACCGTTTTGCACATGCAGATAGCAAAAGTTCCCGGCGCGCGCCTCCCATGCGCCGGGAACCCACCGGTTAGAAATATAACTTCAGAGCGAACTGGATCTGCCGCGGATCAAGTGGATTATCACGCGTCGATCCAATTTCACCGAAGGAGGCATTAGTGAAGTTTCCCGATCCGGAAACCGCAACTACTCCGTTACCACCGAAGTTCGGTTGATTGAAATTCGGATGGTTGAGGATGTTGAAGAACTCCGATCTGAATTCCAGTCGGAAACGCTCATTAATCTGGAAGTTCTTGAAGAACGACAAATCCCAGCGGTGGAAGCCGGGCCCTTCGATCATCGAGGGCTGATTGCCGCCGAGAACACCAGCAGGAGTCGTCTCGGCCACGCAACCGGTGGGCGTTCCCGGTGATCCGACCTCGCAAGATTGCGCGAAGGCAGCCGCATTCAGCATCGCGGGATTGCCATCAGACCTGAACTGAAGAGATGTTCTCGGATTCTGCCCCGGCAGAACAAAGGCGTAACAGTTGACCCCGGCACCTGTTCCGGACGGGCAATCAATCTTGAAAGGTTGACCGCCTTGCAAGGTGACGACCCACTGGACTGCCCAACCACCAACCACAGCATTCTTAACGCCCGTTGCGTCGCCGAGCATTTTCTTTCCGTGGCCGAACGGCAACTCATATCCGCCGCTGAAGTGGAAGACGTTACGAATATCGAAGTTCGCTAGCCCGTAGTCAGAGTGGATTCCTACACCCGGCACATACGGGGCACGATAGCCGTTCCCTGAAAATCCGTTTAGTAGGTCAAGAGCGTCAGATCGGACTTTAGACCAAGTGTACGTTGCCAGGAAACTCAGACCATTGTCGAACTTCTTCTGTACGTTGGTTTGCAGTCCATGGTAGTAACTGCTTCCCCAAGTTGCAGCGTAACTTGCGTTCTGCCCAAACAGTGGCCATTGCAAGCCGCCCTGCGAGGCAGGAATAGCGTTCGTTCCGGTCAATGTCGTCGATGGCGGCAGCAGTGCTGTTGGATTGTTCGACCCTGGAAATACCTCCAGGTGTCGACCGAACGTGCCGACGTAACCCGCTTGAACCGACAGATTGCGGGCAAGTTCGTACTGCAAGGTGAAGTTCGATCCGATCGAGTAGGGCGTCTTGTAATCAAACTGGATTCCTCGCAACTGCAGTCCAGTTGCCGTGACAGCCGACGGAGTCAATGGAATACAGCTGAAACCAGTTTCCAGCGTTGGCCCACCCGCGGGTGTAGCCGTAGCGCATCCCGCGAACGCGTTGATCGGATTGGCATCGTTCTGCTGGGAATAATTGAACGAGAACTGGAACGGGTAGTTCTCACCCAGGTTCGGTGAGTAACCTCGATTCTCGAATCCGTTGAAGAAGATGCCTATGCCGCCACGGGCAACTAGCTTCGAAGTAGCCTGGTACGCAAAGCCGAATCTTGGCGCGAAGTTCGACTTTTGCGAATTGCCAAGACCCTTGCCGTACTTGTTGGTGACGAGTAGGTCAATGTTGCTCGCCGCGAGCTGGTTGGTGAAGCTCGCCGATAATTGCCCGGCAATCGGATTACCCTGAGGAATGATGTAAGCCGCCGAACCTGTGGGCGGACCGAAGGGAACGAAGTTCGCCTGCGCGGCGTGGTGATCGTATACCAGGCTGAAGAAGTCCCACCGCAAGCCCAAATTCAGCGTGAGTTTGGAAGTAACCTTCCAATCATCCTGGCCATACGCGCCCCAATAATTCTTACCATTGTCGGTCAGGAAAATGTTCGACGCGTACACGTTGTTCGGACCGCCGACATAGTCAATGCCGCCAGGAATAGAGGCCGCGGCGGGCGTCAGCAGGAATTGTGCGCGGCCAGTATTCCCGCCGCCCACATTTGGGATGTCAGTATAGGTTCCGCCGTAATCGAACTCGCCACGAGACCAAGGTGGCTGCAGCGTCGAGAACTTTACGTGCTGTTGCTCGAACCCCATCTTGAATGTGTGTTTGCCGTAGATCTTCGTGAAGTCGTCAGTGACCTGGATTGTCGAGGTGACTTCATCTGATGGCAAAAACGCGTTCCCACCCAGCGTTTGCAGGCCGTTAATCCCGAATGCGGGCAAGCCACCGTTCTCTTTCTGCTGCGGAATGCCCAGAATGCCGTAATCTCCAGGAACGTTATTTAGATTTTGTGCCTCTGGAATGTTTCGCGTGGTATGGAGGTAATTCAAGCCAGCGCGAGCAACGTTGATCGTCGTAGGTGTAAATACGTGATTCCACACCAGAGCGCTGTGCTGCGAAAGAGCCGTCTGATTGCCTTGGAAGAATCCGCCGCCATCAGCGACCCCGCCGAAGATGCTGGGAATCAGCTCAGGCTTATCGTCGTAGCTGAAGCTGTAATAGAGCTGGTCCTTTTGGCTAGGATTCACGTCCAAACGCACGTCGAACTGCTTCTCGTTCTGGACCAATAGCGGAGAGTTCGTGTAGTTCGAGAACAGGTTCGAGTTGGTGGGCGCGGGATAGAGCTGCATCAGCTTGATTGCGTTCGGATCCATGCGGCTCGTGGGGATCAAGTTCAGACCCGGGCAGTTTGTCAGGTTAAACGTCGTTCCGCCGCCAGTGCATGTGGAAAAGCCGAATGGGTCGCGAACAAAAGCTGTCGCGCCGTTGACAACAATCTGCTGCGTCGTGGCCGGATCAAAAACAGTTCCCAGCGGGAAGGATCGGCCAAGAGCATCCGAGTGAGTTCCCGATTGTCCGTTGATCAGATCCTGGAAGTTTGCGGTCGCAGTACTCAGGCTAGCCGTTTCGGCAGATGTTGGTACAGTACCGGACTGAGGCTGGCCTTGGCGAAGACGCCACGCCTGGAAATCGCCAAAAAAGAAAACTTTGTTCTTGATGACCGGGCCGCCGATGGTTCCGCCGAACTGGTTCCAGCGCAGTTCACCCTTTTTCGCCGGGGTACAGACTCCGCTCGTACAGTTATGCTCGAAAAAGTCACGCGCATCGAGTATGTCGTTGCGGAAGAACTCCCAAACATCGCCGTGGAACTCGTTCGAGCCACTCTTGAGGCTGGCGTTTAGAACCGCGGCGCCAGATCTGCCGAATTCTGCACTGAAATCGGTCGTCTGGACCTTGAACTCCTGGATGGCATCGACCGGAGGAAGCACGACATAGTTAGTGCCGTTAAGGAAATCGACAGTATCGGAATTGTTGTCGATTCCATCCAGCATGTAGTTGTTCTGCGCCGGACGGAAACCATTGGCCGAGAAAGCGCCCGACGCGGCATTGCCGCGCGTATCCGCCTGAGGCGAATTGACTCCCTGCACAAGTTGCGCAAGGAAGGTGAAATTGCGCCCGTTCAAGGGAAGATCGTTGACGTTTCGCTGATCGACGACTTGTCCCACAGAAGCATCCTGGTTCTGCAGCACGGGCGTGGACGCGGTAACTTCCACAGTTTCGGTGGCGCTGCCCGGCTTCAGGGCAAAATTCAGCGACACATACGAGCCGATATCCACCTTTAGGTCGGATTGGGTTGTGGTTTGGAAACCCTGCGATGTAACGACAACCTTGTAGGTGCCGATTTTGACGGGGGAGAACTTGTATACCCCATCGGCGCCCGTGGTCAGCGTGAGGGATGCGCCGGTGCCCAAGTTGGTTAGGGTGACTTTAGCACCACTCACCACTGCACCTGAAGCATCTGTGATGACGCCCGCAATGGACCCGGTATCTACCTGCGCAAGGGCAGTTACGGCGAGCAGACAAAACACAAAACCTACGACGAGTCCATTTCGCAGAAACCGAGTACTGCCAATTCGACCCATATCGTTCTCCTCGTCCGACGCCTTCGCGGGGCCGAACGCACTGGCTAAGCTCAGTTCGTAGACAATTACTTGATTGCCTACGCCGGCACCGCCTCACAGCCGTACCGGGAAGTGGCAGAGTGAAAACGTTTACTGCTTTGGCGACCGATGATTCTTGAGTTCAACCCCACAAAACTCAAAGACACGAAGAACTGATCTAAAATCGTTATTTCCCCAGAGGCCCGAAAAAACAGGTGTAAAAAAATTAACCGCTTAACTAGTTGTTTTGAATTATCATGCTGCGGAAATGCTTGTCAAGATTTTTTTGGAGTGTGCTACACTCCACCCGCCTCGCAGAGGTTGAGCCGTGTCGAAATTCGATCCTTCCGCCAAATCGATTTGGCGGGCTGAACTATGACGGTCACGATCCGCGACGTCGCACTTGCCGCCGGGGTCTCAACGGCCACCGTGTCGAATGTTCTGAACAGCACAGGCAAAGTGGGCGCCAAGACGCAGCGTCACGTGCTCGCGACAGTAAAACGCCTGGGTTATGTACCGGATGTGCACGCGAGACGGCTCGCATCGAGCAATCGGCGCACGCTGGGTATTATCGTCTCGGATATTGAGAATCCATTCTTTCCTGAAGTCATAAAGAGTTTTGAAACCCGGGCCCGCGAACTTGGATATGACGCCATCCTTAGCGATACGAACTATGATCCCCATCGCACCCGCGAAGCTGCCGAGCGCATGATGGAGCACAAAGTGCGAGGCGTGGCCATCATGACATCGGAGATGAGTATGCGCATGGTCCATGAATTGGCGCGGCGTAAAATCGCCGTTACTTTCCTGGACCTCGCTCCGGTTCGCGGCTACATGAGTAACTTGCGCATCGATTATGAATCAGGGATAGACCAAATTGTTCGTTATCTTCATGGTCACGGTCACAGGCAGATTGCGTTCGTCGCTGGACGTGAAGGACTTAAATCCAACAGGGCGCGCAGGGCCGCTTACGAGCGCTCTATGCGTAACCTCAGTCTGATACCCGGGCCTATTCTTCCGGGCGACCTCCACTTCGAAGGAGGCCTGGAAGCAGGCAGGAACCTGGCAAAAATGAGCCCGAGGCCTACAGCTGTGGTCGCTGTCAACGACTTGACGGCAATAGGCGTGGTCAAAGGATTATTGGAATCTGGGTGCCGTGTTCCAGAAGATGTATCGGTAACGGGTTTCGATAAGACTAGGTTAGCCGAGTACAGCAATCCTTCACTGACGACAGTTGATATACATCGAGATCTGCTGGGGCGTGTGGCCGCGGACGCATTGCACGAATTGACGAACTCAGAAAGTGCTCATGGCAAGGAATACCGGATCGGGGCAGAACTTGTAATTGGCAAGTCATCGGGCCCGATGAATGGCCAGAGTGCCTGATACACTCCGTACAAGTGCAACTCCACCGAATAAACTGCTCATGCCGGACCGCAGACCTCACCAGGGCAAGATTTCTCGTCGCGCGATTTTAAAAACTCTGCGGTATGTACCGGGATTATTTGTGCCCGCGCCTCTGCTCGGATTCGAGCGGCGATTCGCCCCCGTAACAGAAATTCCAGCATCGAACCATTTTGTCGATCCTCAAGTTATTCCACACTACCCATCCGCGTCACCTTTGGATGAGATACTTCGCCTCGTACCACCCGGTTCGGATCAGTTCCTTACTGAAAAATACGCCGGGGAAATCGAAGAAATCCTGCGAAACTGGGGACGCGAACTCGCCTCCGGTCGCACTTCTCTCTTGACTTTCTCCGATCCGTCTGTGCGTGCGAGTTCGCTGCGCGGATCGAGCGAGAGGACAATCCGCAAAGATGCGTTTGTCACGGTTACTCACAGGCACTTTCCAAGCGGTTTCGTATTGCGGCAGGACGGCTTTCTGGACGAACTCAAAGAGTATTTCGAGTCCTTCTCTGATGTGAGAGTGGCGGAACTGCAGATCACTGGTATTCGCGAGCTCTCGACAACTTCACTTCAGGTTGAAGCAGATATTCGGTACACCTTCGTCGGGCTCAATCGTCATCGCGAGCAGGAAGAGCGCCTCGGCACGTGGAGGACGGAGTGGCGGAAAAGCGCCGAACAGTGGCGACTCGTGAAATTTCAGTGCGAAGACGAAACAATCAGCACAACTAAAGCACCATGGTTTGCCGATGTTAGTTCATCGGCATTTGGACATCTCGTTTCGTACCAGCAACAACTCTTGCGCGGCGCCGACTACTGGCGAACCGTACTCGACGGCGCAGTGGGTATAGATGTGTATGGAAATCAGGGGATCGCGGTTGGGGATTTTGACAACGACGGATACGACGATATTTACATCTCCCAACCGGCAGGTCTTCCAAACCTTCTTTTCCGCAACCGGGGTGACGGCACGTTCGAGGATGTTACTCAGTCCGCGGGTCTGGATGTTCTGGACTCAACCTCATGCGCGCTCTTCGCAGATTTTGAGAACAGAGGCAAACAGGATCTGCTTGTCGTAACGAACGCCGGGCCATTGTTGTTTGTGAATGAAGGCAACGACAAGTTTGCTCCACAACCTGATGTGTTTAAATTTGCTCATCCACCGCAGGGGACGTTCACGCATACCGCCATTGCAGATTACGATCACGATGGCCGACTCGATGTGTATTTCTGCACTTATAACTACTATGCCGGTCTCGATCAGTATCGATACCCGTCTCCGTACTTCGACGCACGTAACGGCCCGCCGAATTTTCTGTTTCACAACTCTGGCAATTGGAACTTTGAAGACCGTACCGAAGCTTCCGGACTGGATATTGACAACGATCGCTACAGTTTTGCGTGCGCTTGGGGAGATCACAACGGAAACGGCTGGCCCGATCTCTACGTCGCGAATGACTTTGGCCGCAGCAACCTTTACCGCAACAACGGCGATGGCACGTTTACGTCCGTCGCAACCGAGGCCGGTGTCGAGGATGTAGGTGCCGGCATGAGTGCGTGCTGGTTCGATTCCAACGGCGACGGCAAGCAGGACATCTACGTCGCGAACATGTGGTCCGCAGCAGGGCTACGAGTCTCGACTCAGGACAACTTTCATGCATATGATGCCGATAACATCCGGACTCTTTATCGGCGCCATGCCCGTGGCAACTCGCTTTATCAAAACCTTGGAAATGGAAAGTTCAAAAATGTCGCTGCCGACACCAACTCCGAATTTGGGCGCTGGGCGTGGTGTTCTGACTCTTTCGATTTCGATCACGACGGCTTTCCCGACTTATACATTGCGAATGGATACGTATCGGGCAGCCCCGAGTCAGATGTCTCCAGCTTTTTCTGGCGCCAGGTTGTTGGCAATTCACCTCGCGATCTTTCGCCGGCTGCCAAGTACGAACACGCCTGGAACGCGATTAACGAATTGATTCGTTCTGATCATTCCTGGAGCGGCTACGAGAGGAATGTCCTGTATTGCAACAATCACGATGGCAGTTTCTCTGATGTGTCGGGGATTTCGGGGCTCGACTTCCAAGATGATAGCCGCGCATTCGCTCTCGCCGACTTCGATCACGACGGCAGGCTCGAGGTGCTGTTGAAGAATCGCAATGCGCCGCAGGTACGCTTGTTGCGCAACATTATGCAGGAAATCGGCAATTCGATCGCATTTCGCGTGCATGGCACGGAAAGCAATCGGGATGCGATCGGTGCCGCGGTGACTATTGAGGTGCAAGGTCGCAGGCAAACCAAATATCTTCAGGCCGGATCGGGATTTCTCTCCCAGCACACAAAGCAGCTTTTCTTCGGAGTGGGAGATATACGAGATTTCGTGCGCGCCACAGTTCACTGGCCCAGTGGTCAGGTGCAGACGTTTGACCAGCTTCCAGTTAACCATTACGTCGAGATCATCGAAGGCTCGAATGACTTTCGCAGCGAAAGATTTTCCCCGCCAAAAGCAGTCGCTCCGTCGCACGTTCCGCAAACTGCAATCCAGAAACTGCCCATATCGGTTGACGTGTGGCTTTTACAGCCGCTCCATGCACCAGCATTTGAACTTACCGACACATCAGGGAAGGAATGGACTCTTGAATCAACAGGTGGGAATAAGCTGCTTACGTTCTGGACAAGAGACTCAGAAGAATCACGTCAGCAACTCCGGTCACTTCGAGACAACAAGCAGTTGGCCTCTGTGGTCACGATAATGACAGTGAATGCGGACGATCCAGCGAACGAAGCGGTTCTTCGCTCCTTTGCTTCCGACGAGAGGTTTTCGTTTCCACTTCTATTCTCAACACGAGAGGTCATCGGCATCTACAACATTGTTTATCGATACCTCTTTGACCGACATCGGGACATGCACCTGCCCACGTCCTTTCTCATCGATCAAATGGGCTTGATTGTTAAGGTTTATCAGGGTGAAACGGCTGGCGAGCGCATGCTCGCCGACCTCAACTCCATGCCTCGCACTTTTGAGGAGCGAATCAAGAAGACTTTGCCCTTCCCGGGCACGCTGCATCTCGGCGCGTTTCAGAGAAATGATTTCACCTACGGAGTTGCATTCTTTCAGCGCGGATATCTGAATGCTGCAACCAACGCGTTCTTGCAAGTAATTTCGGAAAAGCCAGATAACGCCGAGGCACACTACAACTTGGGAACTCTCTACCTACGCCAAGAGGATTTCGCGGCCGCCCGGGCCCAATTGGAGAAAACACTGCAGCTCAAACCGAAACATCCCGAGGCCTGGAACAATCTCGGAATGGTTGCTGCAGGGCAAGGAAAATCGGAAGATGCAATTGCTGATTTCAAGCGATCGTTGGAGATTCGCCCTGATTACGACGTCGCGCTGCTGAATCTCGGCAACTTATACCGCCGAGCGAGACAGTTCACCGACGCCGAGCTCCTGCTTACCCGAGCAGTGCAGGTTGCGCCTGACAATCCTGAAGCGAGTTACAGTATGGCGATGTTGTACGCCCAACAGAATGACGCCGATCGCGCGGAGCAGAATTTTCAGCGAGCGCTTTCGCTGCGCCCCGGATACGCGGAGGCCCTGAATAATTTCGGTATTCTGCTGGTTCGAGAGAAGCGTTATTCCGATGCAGAAGAGGAATTCAAGACGTGTATTCAGAGCAATCCGGATTTTGATCAGGCTTACTTGAATCTGGCACGCCTCTACTTCATGTTGAACGATAAGACCAAAGCGAGAACCACCTTGGAAGATCTGCTGCGACGGCAACCTCAAAACGACATGGCTCGGCAGACACTTAAGATGCTAGAGTGAGGCCAGATGTCGGCCTCCGTTTCATCATTTCGAATAAGAGCGGTTGTTCTCCTTGTCTCGGCAGCTTCGATTCTAGGCTCCAGCGCTGCTCAGCAGACTGCGCCTGCGAGGCACAAACCTGCTGCCGACAGCGTAGGGCAAAGTGAACTCACTGGGGCTGAATCGCTTTTTCAAGAAGGGCGCCTCGCCGATGCGAAAACGTCTGTGCAGCGGTTTCTTAGGTCTTATCCCTCCAGCGTTGACGGATATAACCTGATGGGAATCATCTGCAGCAATCAACAAGACTACGACTGTTCTCTCCATGCGTTTCAGCGCGCGCTGAACCTGAATCCATCTTCGGCGACGACGCACATAAACCTGGGGAATTTTTATGCGGCCGCTGGAAAAACAGAACTGGCCGAAAAGGAGCTTCGCAAGGCTCTAGCACTTTTCCCTTCGAATCAGCAAGCGAATTACAATCTTGCACTTATTCTCCTGACCGCGGGAAAGCCAGCAGCGGCAATTCCATTTCTACAGCGCATTCATCCGGCAACCGTTGAAGCGAAGATGAATCTCGTTCGCGCTTACTTGCGCGCCAGTCGTACTACCGAGGGCTTAAGCCTTGCAAAGCAGATCTCTCTCGAAAGCAAGAATGATGTGCAACGTCATTTCACACTGGGGCTGCTCCTCGCATCCGAAAAACAGTATAAGTCGGCGGAGTTCGAGGTCGAGAAAGCCGATAGCTTGACGCCCGGGACATTTGAGATCCTCTACAACCTCGGACAGATCTTACTTAGTGCGGGTGATACATCAAAGGCAGAACTGGTCTTACACAGGGCGTTGACCCTAAAGCCAGATTCCGCAGATACCATGTATCTGCTTGCACAGGCTTATCAGGAAGAATCGCGCCCCGTGGATGCACTCGATTCGCTGGCGCGGGCGCACAAGATTGCGCCCGAAAATACGGACATCATCTTCCTGCTTGCTCGGGTGAGCATGACGCAGAATTTTTATGAAGACGCGATCCCGCTGCTCGAATCCGGGATTAAACTTGCTCCTCAACGCTTGGATTTACACGCCGCACTCGGTGAGAGCTACTTCATGTCGGGAAAGGCCGATAAGGCCATCGAAGAATTCAAGACACTCATTGAGTTAGACCCCTCCGCCCGGTCTTACGCCTTCATGGGACTTTCTTACCGCCATCTGGGCCGCTTCGACGAAGCCCGCAAATATTTTGAGGAAGGGCTGAAGCGCGATCCGAAAAATGCCGCTTGCCTGTTCAACATCGGCTTCATCGAAGAACGGCAGGGAAACACGTCAGCAGCCGATGAGAAACTCCAACAGGCGTTGCGCTCAAATCCCAATTTCGCCGAGGCTCTGCTTGAGCTTGCGAACCTTCGAACAAAGGACAAGAAGTACGCCGAAGCTGCTGATCTGCTTCGGCGTTATGTCAAAGCGAGCCGTGATCCTGCTCCTGGGTATTACAAGCTTGCAATGCTGGAACGAAGTCTGCATCAAATGGATGCGGCACGGCGTGATTTGCAGGTTTTTCAGACACTGTCCAAGAATTCGTCCACTGGACCATACCCGTTTCAGCACTTGTTCGACTACCTCGACAATCGCTCGCAACTTTCAGCAAGGGAGCGTGCGACGCTCGACATCACCGAACTCAATGCTCAGATCAAGAAAAATCCGGGACAGCCTCAGGATTTATATTTGCTTGCCGAGGCCTACTTGAAGTTGGGGCAACACCAAGAAGCCCTCGCGACCGTGACGCAACTGGATCAGGTCAGCTCCGGGGATTATCGAACTCAGGCAGGACTCGGGGTATTACTGGCTCGATATCACTTGTACGATGACGCAATCTCACATTTTCAGACTGCACTACGTGCAAACTCCGATTCCGACGAAATCAAGTTCGACCTTGCGAATGCCTACTTTCGCAAGGGATCGTATCCGGAGGCACTGCGTTCCATTCAGGCGATTTCTACTGCCGGGCAGCAGGACGATACCTGCCTTTCCCTGTTAGGCGACGTTTATGCGCACCTGGGACAGAGCATGAAAAGCGTCGATATTTTTCGCGATGCGATTGTGCGCAATCCTGACAACGATCAGTACTACCTTTCTCTAATGTTGGTGCAGCTTCGGAGCGGCGATCCAGCGGGCGCCGAGCAAACGCTGAAGAAAGGACTCGACCGAATTCCTGCATCAGGCAAGATTCAATGGGGACTTGGGCTCATCTCCGCATTGCAAGGCGACACTGCCAGAGCCGGTGAGCGACTCGAGCGCGCCGTTGACTTGCTTCCGGAATGGGCAGGGAGCTACTCAACGCTTGGCGTTTTCTATTACCAAACGGGACAAATCGATAAGGCCCGCGAGGTACTCAGTCGCTTCAAGGGAAGTAACGCAGGCGGCTTGGACGTGCAACGAATCGAGCAGGTTCTCTCGCAGACATCCGGGAAATCTGCCGCTCCGAACGAGCCACTCACAGCCGAAGCCAGACAGCAGTTATTGCAATTCGCACTGATCATTGCCGACCGGACGCTTTGAGCTTGAGCTTTATCCTGCGCTAGAATGCACCTCATTAACTCTTTACGCCGCTGGCTTCAGAGCAAGAACGGAAATACTTTCGCGGAATGGGGAATCCGTCGCAGCGCAGTTACCCTCGGCAACGCATCGGTGTACTGCTTTGCCTTTGCTGCGCATTTCTAAGTTATCGAATCGCCGGACATGCACAACACGCATCAACGCCGGCCAGTTCTTCAGCGATCCAGGTGCGCTACACCGACGTTCGCAAAGAAGCTGGCATCAACTTCCAGCAGGACTCCACGCAGACGGACGAAAAGTATTATCTCGAGACGATGGGAACGGGCGTTGCTTGGCTTGATTACGATCAAGATGGGTTGATGGATCTTTTCTTCGTGCAATCGGCTGCCACCGATCTCTACAAGCCGCCTCATCCTTTGCGCTCAGCCTTGTATCACAACAATGGCGACGGCACGTTCACCGACGTAACGGAGAAGTCGGGCCTTGCCGGAGAGGGCCATTATGGGCAAGGTGTTGCCGTGGGGGATTTCGACAACGACGGCTTCCCTGATCTATATGTGACCGGCTATGGCCGCGCGATCCTTTATCACAACAATGGCGACGGCACGTTTACCGACGTAACGGCGAAAGCTGGAGTGGCCGACGAAGGCGGGTGGTCTACGAGTGCGGGATGGTTCGACTACGACAAAGATGGATGGCTCGATCTGGTTGTAACGAATTACATCGAATGGAGTCCCAAAAACAATATCTGGTGTGGAGAGCACCGTCCGGGATATCGCTCGTATTGTCATCCGGGAAATTACAAGGGCCAGCGCATCAAGCTGTATCACAATAATCATGACGGAACGTTCACCGATGTGAGTGAACCTTCCGGCGTCGGCAAGCCGGAGGCGAAAGGCATGGGAGTTGTGCTCGCTGACTTCAATAACGATGGCTGGCCCGACATTGCCGTGGCGAACGATTCCTGGCCCAACTTTCTATTCATCAACAAGCACGATGGAACCTTCGACGATGTCTCGCTCGTTTCAGGAGTTGCTGCCAGCGAAGACGGTCGTTATGAAGCCGGCATGGGGATTGACGCGGCTGACGTCGATGGTGACGGCTGGCAAGACATTTACATCACCCACCTTGATTTCGAACTCAACCGCCTTTATCACAACAATCATGACGGGACGTTCCTCGACGACACGTTCAACTCGGGTCTTGGAAATAAAGCGATTCTGCTGAGCGGCGTATCGATGAAGTTTCTCGACTACGATAATGACGGTTGGAACGATATCCTCCAACTGAATGGTGCGATGCTCGACAATGTACAGCTGTATCACTCGGAAGTTTCGTATAAGGAACCGTTGCTGATGTTTCGAAATCTGGGTAAGGGACACTTCGAGAAGGTATCGGAATCGCTTGGTCCGGATTTCATAAGGCCGATCGTGGGACGTGGCGTTGCGACTGCCGACTACGACAACGATGGCGACATCGACATCGTTACGAACAATCGGGGCGCCTTGCCTTCCCTACTCCGCAATGATGGCGGAAGCGCCAATCACTGGCTGACTGTTTTGCTTATCGGGACGAAATCGAATCGTGATGGAATCGGTTCGTCCCTGAAGCTCAGTTCGCAAGGCGTCGTGCAATTCGAGCAGGCGAAGGGCGGTATGGGCTACATGTCGGCGAGTGATCCGCGAATTCACTTTGGATTGGGTGCACGGACAAAGATTGATTCTCTTGAGATCACATGGCCAAGCGGATTGGTGGAAAAGCTCACCAACATCCCCAGTGATCAGATTATCGCCGTTAAAGAAGGTACAGGGATCGTGCCGCACAAATTTCCCCGAATAGCGAGCTCAAAGTGAACCCGCGCCGTCGCAACTTCCTTGGATCTTCCCTGCTTGTCTTCGGCAGCACGCTGATGGACGCCCTGACGACTCCCTTGTGGCGCTGGAAACTTCCGCTGCTGCTCGACTCGAAAGCGCCTGAAACTTCTGAGTCTGTTCAGTTCGTGGATGTCGCAAAGCAGGCTGGATTGAACGTGCCGAATGTCTGGGGATCCGAGACGAAGAAACGCTACATCATCGAGGCTAAGGGAAGCGGCCTCGCGTTTTTTGATTACGATAACGATGGTTGGCTCGACATCTATCTGACCAACGGCACTCGCCTCGGCGAGAAGTGGCAGGAAGGAAAAGCTCCGACATCGCAACTGTTCAGGAATAATCGCGACGGTACTTTCACAAACGTTACGGAAAAATCCGGACTGGCTCGAACCGGTTGGCAGACGGGTGTATGCCTCGGTGATTACGATAATGACGGCTGGGACGACCTGTTCTGTTGCTTCTGGGGACACAATATCCTGTTCCACAATAATGGCGATGGAACCTTCACCGATGTAACACGAAAAGCCGGACTGCACCATGACGAGGTTCGCTGGGGATCGGGCTGCACGTTTTTAGACTACGATCGCGATGGGAATCTTGATCTCTTCGTCTGCAACTACATCAAGCTTGATCCTGCGCAGACGCCAGGACCGGGTGCACCGCCAGAGTGCCAGTGGAAGGGTATTCCGGTCATGTGCGGGCCTCGCGGCCTGACTGGCGACACGAATATCCTCTATCACAACAACGGCGACGGAACATTCATTGATGTTTCGGCGAAATCAGGCATACTTAGGCCGGGTCCGCGATATTCAATCACGGCTGCCTCTTACGATTTCGATAACGACGGCTGGCCCGATATCTATGTAGCCGTCGATTCTGAGCCAAGCATCCTCTTCCGCAACAACCACGACGGAACGTTCACCGATATCGCCATGATCGCTGGTTGCGCGTATAGCGAAGATGGGCACGAGCAAGCGGGTATGGGCATAGCGGTTGGCGACTACGACTGCGATGGCTGGTTTGACATTTTCAAAACGAACTTCGCCGACGATACATGCAACCTCTATCACAACAATGGCGATGGCACCTTCAACGATGTGACCTTCTCGTCGGGAGTCGGAATTAATAACCGCTACGTTGCGTGGGGCTGCGGGTTCGTCGACTACGACAACGATGGTTGGCAGGACATCATTCAGATTAACGGACACGTCTATCCGCAGATTGACAGTCACGACATCGGCCAGACCTATAAGAATCCGCGCCTCGTTTACAAAAACCTGCGGAACGGAACGTTTAAAGACGTTTCCACCGCCATGGGCCCTGGAATTACCGAGCATTTCTCCAGCCGCGGTGCAGCGTTTGGAGACTATGACAATGATGGCGATATTGACATTCTTGTGCTGAATCTGGGCGATGTTCCATCACTTTTACGAAACGATGGTGGCAACAAGCAGAACTGGATAAAGATCAAGCTGATTGGCACCAAGTGCAACCGCACCGCGATCGGCGCGCGTGTGCGCGTCATCACGGGCAATCATGCGCAGATCGATGAAGTACACAGCGGATCGAGCGTCATGTCACAGGGAGATCTGCGCCTGCATTTCGGCCTGGGCAAAGCGGAAGTTGTCGATGTCGTCGAGATCAAATGGCCAACGACGCAGAAAACCGAACACTTCAGGAACGTGAAGGCAAATCAGATCATCACCATTCGCGAAGGAAGCGGTATCGTCACGTCAGCGCATTGACCGTAGTATTCTCATTCTGCAATTCAATTCGCTCAGGATGTGCAATGAAGGCTCTGCTCCTTTCGCAATACAAGAAGCTCGAAATTGTAGACCTACCCGTTCCTATGCTGAACGGCGACGAAATTCTTGTTCGTGTAGCTGCCTGCGGCATATGTGGTAGTGACGTCCACGGGTATGACGGTTCTTCAGGGCGCCGTATTCCACCGCTTGTCATGGGCCATGAAGCCGCGGGAGTCGTGGAATGTGCAGGCGAAAGAGTGAAGAATTTCAACCAAGGCGACCGCGTCACTTTTGACTCCACGATCTATTGCGGTGATTGCGCATTCTGTCGCCGAGGCGAAGTGAATCTTTGCGACCGGCGAGAAGTCCTGGGAGTGTCTTGCGGAGACTACCGGCGGGCAGGAGCATTTGCAGAATTTGTTGCGGTGCCTGCACGCATCGCGTATCACCTTCCTCAAAATCTCTCGTTTGCTGAAGCGGCTCTCTTGGAAGCTGTTTCGGTCGCACTCCACGCTGTTTCGCTCGTCTCAATCAAGCCGGACGATACGGCACTCGTTGTCGGTGCGGGCACGATCGGATTGCTCGTGCAGCAGGTATTAAATGCGCGAGGATGCTCGCGAGTCTTCGTCACTGACGTTGACGCTACTCGACTGGAGCTGAGCAAGTCTCTAGGCGCGGCGTCGACTTTGACCTCCGGACCCGATTTGTTTCAGCAAATATCGCAAATGACGAACGGGCTCGGTGTTGATATTGCGGTTGAGGCGGTCGGCAACACTCCGGCAGTTCACGGTGCGATCAACAGCGTGCGCAAAGGCGGGCACGTGGTGCTCGTCGGTAACATCTCTCCTGAAGTAACGATTCCGCTGCAGAAAGTTGTCAGTCGGCAGATCACGTTGCACGGATCCTGCGCGTCGTCAGGTGAATATCCGCGCGCAATGGAACTGATGAGCAGTGGTCAAATTAACGTAAAGCCTTTGATCACTGCCGTGGCCCCACTGACCGGAGGAGCACAATGGTTTGAACGACTCTATTCGCGAGAAAAAGGTCTGATGAAAATTGTGCTCGAGCCGGGAGCGACTTCGTGAACGAACTGTTCGATCTCAGCGGCCAGGTTGCGATCGTCACAGGAACCAGCCGAGGCCTGGGCCAATATTTCGCTCGGGCCCTAGCGAAGGCCGGAGCGGATCTGGTTTTGACCAGCCGTAAACGCGAAAGTCTTCGTAGCTTTGACGAGGAGATGCGATCGCTCGGCCGTCGCACAGTATCCCTGGAATTGGATGTCCGCGATCAGAAGAGCATCGACAGAATGGCTTCGGCCGGGCACGACGCCTTCGGACGGATCGACATCCTCGTGAACAACGCAGGCTGCAACGTCCGCAAACCCGCGCTCGACGTCACATGGGACGACTGGAATCTCGTTCTCGACACCAACCTACGCGGCGGTTTCTTCGTGGCGCAGGCCGTCGCCCGCTTTATGAAGCAGCGCAATTATGGCCGCATCATCAATATCGGCTCGGTCACCAGCGTTGCAGGGTATGCTGGCCTTGGCCCCTACGGCGCCAGCCGCGGCGGCATTCGCCAGCTCACAATGAGCCTCGCGGCAGATTGGGGCAAATTCGGAATCAGCGTCAATTGCCTTGCTCCTGGCTGGTTTCGCACTAAGCAGAACAACGTTCTTTATGAGGATCGAGAATGGGTCGAATATCTGACTGAACGCATTCCAATGCAACGACCGGGCCAGCCCAACGATCTGGACGGAGCGGTCGTATTTCTCGCTTCGGAGTCCAGCCGCTACATCACTGGACAAACGATCCTCGTCGATGGCGGAATCTCAACCGGAGCGCTTCGGGCTTTGCCGCGGACTCAACCGACATAAACGTCCGTAATTATTGGTGAATTCGCGCCGCGAAGCCGCCACCGGGCGCAAGATGAATCTTCAGTTTTGTTGACCGCGTAATCTGCCGCGTTGACTTCTTGTAGTCGCTTGCATTGCGGTCGGCATTTACTCCGTCCTGATAAGAATCCAGCGTAAAGCTTCCCTCTGGAAGGAACGAGAAGTCGACCTCCAAGTCGCGCGGCGTCCAATTCGTCATTGCTCCGACGTACCAGTCATTGCCGTTACGCCGGGCCAGCAGCACGTATTGCGAAATCTTCGCGTCCAAGACTTTTGTTTCGTCCCAGGTAGTCGGCACTGCTGCAAGAAATTCCATAGTCTCCGGCTCCCGCAGATAATTCGAGGGGCTGTCGGACAACATTTGCAAGGGACCTTCATAGACCACATACATTCCGAGTTGATGGCAACGTGTACCAAGCGCCATCGGCTGCGAATTGATTGGCGCAAAAGTCTTGCGCGTGGCGTTCCGCATCGCTCCTGGCGTGAAGTCGAGCGGGCCGAGGAACATGCGAGTGAATGGCAGGCTCACGTTGTGGGCAGGATCCGATTCCCAGCTCCACTTGCTCCATTCCATTCCCCGGACGCCTTCGGTGTTGATCAGATTCGGCCAGGTACGAGTCATCGTAGCGGGCTTTTGATCGCCGTGGAAATCGACCAACATGTGCCGTTTCGCCGCCTCGCGGCAGACTCTCTCGAAGTAGTTGACCATGATCTGATCACTACGCTGCATGAAATCCACTTTGATGCCCTTGACTCCCCACTTCTCGAATTGATCGAGCGCTGGAATAAGTTGATCATCCAGGGTTTTCCACGAAGCCCATAAAATCAGCCCTACATTTTTCTGCTTCGCGTACGCAGTAAGCTCGTCCATATTGAGATCGGGCGTGACCTCCAGCAAATTGCCGAGCTTGTACCAGCCGTCATCGAGGATGATGTAAGGCAATCCATACTTCGCCGCGAAATCAACGTAATATTCATAGGTCTTCGTATTGATGCCGGCGTTGAAATCGACCCCATCAATATTCCAATCGTTCCACCAATCCCATGCCACCTTGCCCGGACGGATCCAAGACGTGTCCTCAACCTTCGAGGGACTCTCCAGCAGATATACCAACTGATTGGTGATCAAGTCGCCGTCATTGTCGGCAATACCAATAACGCGCCACGGGAAACTGCGTGTCCCGGCTGTCGCTGCAATGTAGTTGGCAGCCTGAGTCACTTTGTAATCGCGGTCGCTGGTCTGCTCTTCTTTCAGCGGATAATGCGGAAAAGTGGCTTGCAGCGCGAACTCCGGCGCTCCGCCCATCAGCCAGAGTCCCGGATAGTCACTTAGATCAGATTCCGCAATCGCAACCTTGGCTGTTCCGAGGTCGACGACGGCCGGAAGAGTCGCAATGAACGACGGCGCGATCTCGCTCAAATGTTGCGGAGTATATCTGCGCTCGTTGTGTGAATAGAAACTATCTTCCTGCGGATAGTAGACGACGAAGTTGCTGGCAAACTTGAAATTGGCTTCTTCGGCGTAAACTTTTATTTCCTTCTCGGGAAGTGATGTTTCGAAACGATAAGCGACACCCTCGTTGTAAGCCCGAAACACTACTGCGTATCCGCCTTCGGCTGTGAGCTTCAGTTCGTTGTAGTGGTCACGAACCTTCGCAAACTTCTGCTTCACGACCGGCTCGACGATTTGGTTGTAAGTCCGCTGTTGCACACCAGTGATCTTGGGATGCCCGCCGAGTTCTTTGTGGTCGACCTCGAGAGAGAGCGTAGAATTCTCAAGCACCGCGGTTCCCTGCAGAACGACGTCGTATCGGAGTTCGTCCGTAGTGCGAATCCGCACCTCAATGCGGCCGTTTGGAGATTTCAGATCGTAGCTTGACGGAGCGTCAGCGGCCACACTGATTCCGGTGACAAGGAGCGCTAGCACGATGGTGCGGATGACTCTCATGATTCCCCCAAAATGGAAACAACTGCTCCAGTGAAAGCAGAATTTATCGGAACTTAAGCGGTTTAGCAACTGCGGACCGACCTTCAGTGCAGGTTCGTCTCGCAGTACTGTTTTCGTAAGATCAACGGTTTCTAGGGGCCAAATCATCCAACTGGCTAATCTGCCAGTTCACGACCGCGGCTTCAACGGATATCGCTGTTTCTTATGCCTTTGCGTGGCATCTCGGGATACAGGGAGAACGGATTGCACGGCGTAGTGCGCATTGCCTTTGTTGGACTACTCTGCGTAGCGCCAATTCACGCGCAGACGGCTTCTCGTGAGACTAAGATTCTTCATCGACTGCTTGCGCCCCTGCGTTCCAATCCCTTTCGCGTGGACAATTCTCGCCCCTGCGGTCTGGGGTTTACGAGTTGCTTTCTGCCATCCGACTCGACTACTCCGGATGTCTCTCGATCTGCCTTTGATCGAATGCAAACGGATCAAGATGCGTCCAGAGTTGTGACACTAGAACTGCGCACCCAGCATGCTGGCCCCTTCTGTCACCATTGGCTGCAAACGGAGACCTCGATTGGCCGCGTCACTCTCGGTTATGGACCTGCAACGATCCCCTTCATCGATGCAGGCCAGATTTCATTGCAGGATGGACATGGCAACATCGAGAGGATTTCCGGTATGCATCCAATCCCGATGATCGGATTACCGCCCCTGAATTACCGGTACGCGAAAGCTCCGGACTCTGGCCACATGATCGGCAAACCTATCCATCTCAGTCTCGTTCAGGCGAACGCACTCATCCAAAAGGAACGGAAGCATCGATTTGTGGGACCATATATTCCGTTTTTTCACGATTGCCGGACCTACACCTGTACGGTGTTAGAGGCTGCACAAGGGAAGTCTTCGCTACCCTGTTATTTGCTATTTAAAGGATATTGGTAGACGTCAGAATTATAACGATCAAATAAGCTGCGACCCATCCCATCGTATTTCCCGAAAGTCTTATCTCCGTCCCGAACTGCAGCTGAAACCCTCCGACGCAAATACTTCTTTCTCACTGCCCCAGTTGTAAAGCGTGCAAGCTCGAACATCGCGTAAATGCAATTCGACCGCACCAGATCGCTGCGCACGGTGAGGATCTGCCGCCGAAGATAACGATAGGCCCAGGAGCCATTCTTGATATTCGATGAAGTCGCCAGTTCATTGTGAGAGTCGCATGGTTGCAGGCGAATAACCGCCAATGATCCATTTGTTCGAAAGTATTCCCCGGTGGCGTTTCGGAGGACATGCTCAACCGGGCGCGCCATCATTCCGACGGAATCAACACAACCAGTCACGACAAGATCCCGCACCACCGCCTCCTGCTCTTCGTCCAGATCCTCGGAGACGTGGTGAATAAACCCCTTGTGCCGAAGCGACAGGGTCGCGCCCGTCTCGCGAACCGCTGCGCTAGCCCACAGGGGAAGGCTTTCCCACGTGTGGTCCAGAGACCAAATCCGCAAGTGATTGCGCTTCTCGTGGCTCTGAAACACCTTTTCCAGTGCCAAGTCCGCCTTGCGTCCTTCCAGCAATTGTGTCGACATTGGTGCTGTTGAATAGCTGGTTCTGGAGAGAAACGAATAGAAATCGCGCGTTACGGATCGGGTCGAGGTCGGCCCACTTTGATGCCACCCGGCGGCTTTGAATGCCCCCTCCAGATCTTCTCGAGACCCGGCGAAAACAACATTGATGACATCGGCTTCTTTGCCTTTTTTGGTGAGCGTCCGTTCGGGCAAATCCGTCAAGTCCTGTTCGAGTTCGGCATCATGCCCAATGGACGGAACTGGTGAAATGGGAGCAAGGTCGTCCGGTAGTTTGGCGGATCCTGCTAATTCCACCTCGATGTCGGTGCCCGCTTCCAGATTAATTTCCGGCTCAGGGAAAATTGGAAACAACACCTTAAATCCGAGAAGGTACGGGTCGGGGTACAAATGGAAGGATGGAAGATGCTTGAGCCGGCTGCTGATCATGCCCTGCGGCGTATCGGTGCTGCGAATGCCCCGAATTACACCGTTTTTTACAGCCTCCCGGGCATTGTCGACGAGTTCCACCCGTCCGTTAATTTCAATGGGACCGGCATCCGGGGGCAACAAGCGAAGAAACACAATCTCCAGAGCTGCCGTCTCGCGCCAGAATCCAAGCCCCACCCGATGCACCGACAACACGCGGCCTTCAACAGGAGTCTTCGTCGGAAATACGGGGACGCCGTCACAGAGCGGCGACTCCAGCAGGAATCCTCTTACCAGCGTTCCGCGCTCTGCGGTGAACGACGAAACCGGACTGGTGAGTCGTACCCATAACGAGCTTCGGGCTGCGAGTTGGTCGCAGGCTCGCGCGGGTGCTGGAAAACTACAGAGTGCAGTAAGGAGCAGGAGGCTCGCACACAGCCGTCCACCTTTTGCGACTGATGACAATCTCCTGATCCTTTGAGATCGAGTCGAAACCGAACGGGCTTGTTCCCCAACAAAAGCGACAGTGCGTTTTGGTCCCTTAGAAGCCTGACAGCTCACATGGACGTCAAGAACTGACAAGAATAACAGTCCAGTAAGCTCCAGAAATGCGGTTCAAAGATAATTGTCGGCTGAAAACGCTGGTGCCGGGAAGGGGAGTCGAACCCCCAAGACCCGAAGGTCGGCGGATTTTGAGTCCGCTGCGTATTCAAGCTAAGTATTGAAAATAAACTACATAGCTGGAGCAAAATATGAAAACCGTGAAAGTCACTGTGTAAGTCTCACGGATTTTTCAAGGCATCTCGGGCGCTTCTTTCCACAAATGCCCTCCGTGTCGGCGCTGTTATGGAGGCGATGGGGATCACACACTGTGCTCAGATCGTATTGACTGGGGGCCATCGACAAAATCTGGTTGGGGAATCGGAATCCTTGGTCTGCCCACAAGCCGGAATGCGTTCCCGGAACCGTTTCGGGTTCCATTCCGGATTAGACGAGTCTATAATCCGAAATGGACGAGCCATTAATCCGAATTAGACGGAGCCTCTATCCGGTATGGACGATACCCATCACGTGCTATTTCCTCGCTTTTCCGCCGAACTGGTGGCTACCGCGCTCAAGGACACGCCGGTCGTCATGGTTACGGGGCCGCGCCAGTGTGGCAAGACCACGCTGGTCCGCGATTTAGTAGGGGGCAAACGCGAATTCATCAGCATGGACGACGACACAGTTCTGGCTGCGGCGCGCAGCGATCCAACTGGGTTGGTGCGCGCTCTTGACCGAACGATCATTGACGAAGTACAGCGAGTGCCCGACCTTCTCCGGGCTATCAAAAAGTCAGTGGATGATGATCGCCGGCCCGGCCGGTTTCTGTTGACGGGCTCAGCCAATATTCTCACTCTGCCTCAAGTCTCGGAGAGTCTGGCTGGCCGCATGGAGATCGTGAGCCTTCTGCCTCTCTCGAGGGCCGAAATCCGAGGTAAGAAGCCGGGCTTCCTCAAAGCAGCGTTCGATAGCAAGCTTGGCAAACCTGCGGAGCCAATGATCGGCAAAGACCTAGTACACGCCGTCTTGATTGGTGGCTACCCCGAAATGCTGCGGCGCGAAGATCCGAAACGACGCCAGACATGGGCACGCGATTATGTAAGAGCCCTCGTGCAGAGGGATGTGCGCGAGGTTGCCGACGTGGAAAAACTCGACCAAATGCCGCGTCTGCTACAGGTTCTTGCCCACCATTCTGGCCAGCTCACCAATTTCACACAGACAGGCGGCCAAGTTGGGTTCGACGACAAAACCACAAGGAAATACGTGGCCATCCTGGAGCAGTTGTTTCTCGTTCGTCGGGTGGAACCGTGGTTTCGTAACCAGTTGAAGCGTTTGGTAAAGACACCCAAGCTGCATTTCCTTGACTCTGGTCTGCTCGGCGCACTCTTAGGAGCCAGTGTGGAGCGGGTCGCGAAAGACCGGACAATGTTCGGGCCGTTGCTGGAAACGTTTGTTTTCTCTGAGGTGTTGAAACAGGCGTCTTGGTTTGGTGAGAGCTGCGCTTTATACCACTACCGGGACAAAGATCAGGACGAGGTTGACCTTGTGATTGAAACGGGAAGTGGCGCATTGGTCGGTATCGAAGTCAAAGCGAGCGCTACCGTGAATGCTGGCGACTTCAAGGGACTCCGAAAGTTGGCGGAGGCCTGCGGCGATAACTTCAAGCTGGGAGTCGTTCTCTACGATGGCGGAAGTCCGGTCCCTTTCGGCGACCGTCTTGTTGCGGAGCCAATATCTTGCTTGTGGGTGTGACTGGATTTCGTGGTCTTCGGGCGTCGCAGTGGATGAAGGTGTAAGCGTCCGGTTGTGACTGTCTAGACAAGTGGGCAAGTTCCTTCCTTCAAGTCATTCGCATCTAAGTAGAGAGAGCGCCCGGAAGGCGCTCGATTCGAGAATGCAGAGAGTTCCGGTAGAGTCCAACAGTATCGCCAGCATCGGCTACGCTCCCCAGGAACGCGTATTGGAACTGGAGTTTCGCCAATCGGGCGAGGTCTATCAATACTTTGACGTGCCCGCCGAGGAATATGCCGCATTCCTCACCGCCGACTCCAAAGGCACATACGTGAATCAGCAGCTCAAACCTCGGGGATATCGCTACCAGCGGCTCCCGTCCTCATCGAAATAGCTTCCCACTCTTATCCTCATCAGCTTGAGCACCACAGGCTGTGGTTTGGACGCTTGTAGAACGTGAAGCCTTGCCGCCTAGGTTAAGGGTTATCCCACCATTTTTATTCGCTTGGAAGGCCGGTGCGAATCTCAAAATGTGTAACTGACGTGTAAGCCACACATACTACGGTACGTGTCCATAAACCTATGAATTTCAATGTGATAGGTTTCATTTCGTCATTTCGTGACCAAATATGACGCGAAATCCGCTGTGTCTGCTCCAGAGGTGCATCTCGCGCGGGAGCTAGCGCCAGCTAGCCGCGTATTCTGTGGGCTTTTGGCGTTGGTGCCGGGAGGGGGAGTCGAACCCCCAAGACCCGAAGGTCGGCGGATTTTGAGTCCGCAAGAAAACTTCCGAACCAATAGTCTTTCCAACCACATAGCGTGAGTGCTTAGCCAAATGTGTACGATATTGTGCCCACCTTTGTTATGTCGATAGTCACTGTGCCCACCCACTGTGCCCACCCTCCACTGTACCCACCCTCTGCCTGCCCGGTGCTTACACACCCCGTGCCTAGTCCCTGTATTCCTTCAATCGCACGGGGGGCGACCAACGGTCAATGAGTGTAATGGTCTGTGGGTGTTGAAAAACTCTGTGACTGCGACGACGTCTTGGGATTTAGGAGGGGGGATTTCTTCTTTTTCTTTCTAGGCGCTGACTGCCAGCGGTTCTGTCGGTTTGCAGAGGAAGCGAACCAGGCGCTTGATATTCTGCGC
>DATJWZ010000383.1:0-1362 GCA_035500795.1 Candidatus Eiseniibacteriota bacterium
GATCTGCTGCGAGGACGAGACTTCGATGAACTTCTTACCGAGCGTTCGTTCGCAGTGAGCGTTCAGCCAACCCAGCCCCATTCGAAACGGATACTGCTGCTCGGGATCATTCGCGACCATAAAGTCGATGAACTCAGCCACACCTGCCTCTTTCGCACCTGGCGTGTCGTCGCTTGGGATGATGATGTCGGTAAGACGTTCGATCATCGCGTATTCCGATGCAGTAAAGAATTGCGGATGGTATTCAGCTGGTTTTATTTGCAGTGCCGCATTTCCCACGTGCCCGCAAGCAAATCCCCACTTACTGAACCCGGGAAACGTCGCCGCGGCGGCAGCCGTTCCCAGAATGCGCAAGACCTCGCGCCGATGAACCCCTTGTCCCCCCATAGTTTTCTTTTATCCCTAATCAATCCGAACGTGGCGCCCCGCACTCAGTTTGTCATTCCGAACACTGAGCGAAGTCGAAGGGGAGGAATCCGTTTCCCCAGCCTTACGAAAGATACTTGATCGTCGCTTCGACAAGCTCAGCCGTGGGCTTGTACGGATCTCCCGGCGCGTCATATTCCATCGAGCAATATCCCTTGTACCCGTGCTTCTTTAGAATGCCGAAGGTCTTTGCCAGATCCACATGCGTAGCTTTGCCTTGCTCGTCGGGTTCCCCGTCTTTCACGTGGCAGATGCCATATGCATGCGCAAACATTACTTCCATTGCACGATCCTGAAACGCTTCGTCATGCGCGGCCAGAGAGTTGCCAAAATCTGGCAAAGCTCGCAACCAAGGACTGTTGACCTTCTCAATAATCTGCGCGATGAAGAACGGGTCCTCGCTGATTGGATCGTCATTCTCCAGGTGAACGACAACGTTCTTTTTCGCTCCGTACTCAGCGTTTCGTGCGAGCGTGTCGGCAGCCAGACCAACGTCAGGCTTTATGTCCTTGCCCCCATCAATATGTGTACGAATGCTGGGCGAGCCAAGGGCCACGGCCACATCGATCCATTGATTGGTCGCCTTCACGGAAGCCGCTCTTTCTGCCGCGTCATTGGCATACTGGCTGTGCCTGCCATCGACCGCGATGTCGACAACACTTGAGCCGGCCTTGTCGACGGCTGCTCGGAACTGCTCGAGATACTTCGAGTCTGTAGAAGGGAAGACGGGGCTCCACGGCTCGATGTGGTGCACATTGAATTTTTCAACGACATGGGCCGCGAAATCCTTCAACTCCATCTGCTGTTCCCGCGGAGTTTTACTGGGACTATTCCCATCCCAACCCTTCCACCCGACAATGAATTCGCGAAACGGATATGCCGCAACCGCCACGCGATCGCGCGGATTTGTTGGAAACGCAACCGAAGGTTTGGAAG
>DATJWZ010000384.1:0-8508 GCA_035500795.1 Candidatus Eiseniibacteriota bacterium
GCATCATTCCAGTAGCTGCCGCCCAGAGGGACTTCTTCCGTTTCGGCCGCGGACTGGATTTCGGGCAGAGCACGCACGCGCTTGACAAGGCGCTCACGGAATTGCGCTCGCTGATCGACTGGCAGATTGAGGCGGGTGAAATCAATATCCATGACAAGGACGCCATTGCGCTGGAATCCCGCGTCCAGAGTCAGGATCTTCCGCAGGCTTTGGCCGAACAACAGCGCGCTGACTACGAGCACGAGAGAGAGTGCGACTTGAGCGACGACCAGTCCGCGGCGGATGCTGAAGCGCTCGCGGGTGGCGGTCAAGCCGCGCCCGGCCAGGCTGATCAACAGCCCCGGAGCCATCCTGGTTGTTTTGATCGCCGGCGCGAGGCCGACCAGCACGCAGGTAAACATGGCAAGGCCGGCGGTGAAGCCGAGGACTCGCCAATCCGTCGTGAGTCCGACGAAGATGTGGCGTGCATCACCTTCGCCGCTGAGATATCGGACGAGGAAGGAACTGAGCAGGCGAGCCAGCACCATTCCGAATGCCGCTCCCAGCAGGGCGAGGAGAAGGCTCTCGGTAAACAACTGGCGCAGGATACGTCCTCGGGCGGCGCCGAGTGCGATGCGAACGGCGATTTCCTTTTCGCGCGCGTTGGCGCGTGCCAGTAACAGGTTTGCAAGATTCGCGCACGCGACCAGCAATACCAGCCCGGTGATCGCCAGCAGCAACCAGAGAGGCGACTCATATTCCCGGCGGAGGTTGGACAGGCCCGTGCTTCCGGGATATGCATTCAGCTTTTTCTGCAGGTAACCTTTTCTTGCGTCCGCCTGATAGACGGGCGGCAAAGTGTCCTGCATGATCCCGGGCGATATGCTCTCCAGTTGCGCCGACGCCTTCTCGAGCGTCCAGCCCGGTTTCAAGCGGCCCATGGCTGCCAGCCACCATCCGTGCGGTAGAGCATAAACACTGTTTTCGCCCGCGATGGTGGGCTCCGAGCAGATCAGCACCGCGACATCGAAGCTGTGGCCGACGTCCACGCCATGGAAACTCGCGGGGGTTACGCCGAGCACTGGAAATGGGTGCCCTTCCAGTTCGACCGTCTTGGCTAGCGCGCTGGCCTGTCCGCCGAATTCACTTTGCCAGAAGCCGTAGCTCAGCACTACGCCTGGGGCGCCGCAGCCGGGGTGATCGTCCGGATGATGGAAAACGCGCCCGAGCACCGGCTGGATTCCGAGCACGTCGAAGAATTCTCCACTGACCCAGAGACCCTGGGCGTAACGCACCTGTCCGCGTGTCGCCAGGTTGAAGTCGTCATTGCCGAATGCAAATACGCCGCTGAACCCTTGCTGCTGGGCGCGAATCTGCTCCCAGATTGCATTCGTCACGTAGCCGAAGTGTCCCCGGTGGCGGCCTGTGACATTGAAATCCGTGGGGCGGATCACGGCCAGTTCTTCCGGATGCTCGACTGGAAGCACCCGCATCCGGACTGCGTCGATCAACTGGAAGATTGCCGTATTTGCCCCGATGCCGAGAGCGAGTGAGAGAACACAAACCGTGGTGAACCCGCGGTTGAGTCGCAACGTGCGCACGGCGTAGCGCAGGTCTTGCGACAGGCCTGACCAGAGATGGCTGCTCGTACGCGCGCCCAGCGGTACCGGTTCTTTCCAACGTTGCTCGATCTCGCGCAGATCGCTTGCCAGATCGCGGCCTTCGAGTTCGGCGGCGATCGCGCGCTCTGCTTCCTCTTCTTTCGCGCCGTTCGACAGCAGCGACTCATAGCGGTCGCGGAGATGTTGCGAGAGCTCATCGACAATTTCCCACTCGCGCGTGGGCGAGAGTCCGCAGTCACGGAGCCGCTCGCGAACCATTTTTTGAAAATCAAGCATGGCTTACTCCGGTGATGCGCTGCATCGCGATCACGAACGCAGCCCAGGTCCTCCGCTGTTGCTTCAGCATCGCCTTGCCCGCTGGAACTAACTTGTAGTAGCGCCTGCGGCGTTGGCCGGCCTTTTCGACCCACTGGCCGGCGATCCAGCCGCGCTTCTCCAGTCGATAGAGCAACGGATACAGGGATGCCACATTGAACTTCAGCGCGCCCGCCGACCGTTGCTCGATTAACTGGCCGATCTCGTATCCGTGCCGCGCGCGGCCTTCCAGTAACGAGAGGATCAGCAGTTCTGCGCTGCCTTTTTTTAGCTCTCTGTCCAGTTTTGCATTTGTCGCCATATATATTTAAGACATATATGCCTATGCAATGGTACTTGTCAATTGATGAGTGCGCGGCTTTGCGGTGCTTACTTTTTTGCGGGATGCGGCACGGCCTTCAAAATGCCCGGGAGCACAATCTCCGGCATGATTTCGTTTGGAGGCGTGTCTTTGTCGGAGTTGTAATTGCCGCCGGTGAATACCGCGACCAAGCGGTACGCGGGCACGATGAAAATCTTCTGGCCGCCGTTTCCAGTCGCGAGGATGGTATCGACTTCACGCGTTTCGCCGTTTCCGTGAATGGAAAAGTTTTGATGCCACCAGAAGTAGGCGTAGGTTTTGCTGCCGATCTTCGTGACCGGCGTGGTGGATCGCTTTACCCAATCGGCCGGAACGATCTGTTTTCCTTGCCAAACTCCTCCATGCGCGAAGAGTATGCCGAACTTCAGCATGTCGCGTGGCCGAAGGAACAGTTCTCCGAAGGTGTTTGAATTGGTGTTGACGGTTTGGTAAGGCCAGCGATATCCGGAGAAGCCGAGCGGCTTGAAAAGATTGGCCTCAGCGAACTCGAGGACCGACTGCCTGCTGGCGTGTTCCACAATGCGTACGGCAATGTGGGGACCTGCGGAACAATAGTGAGCTACGGTTCCGGGAGTTGCATCCATGGGCAAATCCATGGCGAAGCGCACCCATTCGGGCTGGTTGTAGACATTCTGCTCATTTCCGGGAGACTTGGGATCATAGTCATTGCAGGCAAGTCCATTGCGCATGGAGAGGAGGTCGGAAAGAGTCATCTTCTCCTTGCGCGAATCGAGGTTCTTGTAAGGCGGTACTGCCGGCGGTAGCAAGTCGACAACGCGCGCATCCACGCTGGGAATCAGTTTTTTGCCTAACGCGATTCCAACCAGGGCGGAATCGAAGCTCTTGGTCGCCGACCGCAGTTCGTGTGGAGTGGCGGCATTGTATCCGTAGAAGTAGCGCTCGAAGAAAAGCTTCCCGTCTTTCCAGAGAAGTATGCTGTGCACATTGGGATATCGTTCGTCGAGAATTGACTGCGTGAGCGCATCCAGGATTTTGGGATCGACGCCAACTTCGTTCGGCGTGGCCACTGCCAGGCCATCACGAAGATCCGGAGGCTCGGCGGATCGGTAGTCCGCACCGGGAGTGGCCGGAACCAGAAGAGCGGCAAGTGCGGAAGGCACTTCATGGCTCAGCAGCGGGAAGAAGTCGCTGCCTTCAAAGAGTCCGTCGACAACGCCGTGACCATTTCGTTGAAAGCGAACGCTCTGGCCGGGTCCGTTGCGGAACTCATCGCCTTGCACGCGCTTCACGGGATAAAGCCCCTGTCCGATGATGGCTACGAGGTCGGCGTTTTTCGGAATGATGGCGACGGTTGCTCCGTTGCGATATTGGTAGACACCGGTGTATGCGTCGAGGTCAGTGTGCTGAGTCGGAACCTGAGCGGTGATGACCGCAGCCCCGAGGATTAGAGACAGGATCGCCGCCATGTTTAGTGCGGATCGAAACTGTTTGACGGACTCTCTGAGTAGCATCGCTCTCCACACCACGAAAGATTTTACGGGCTCGAAAATATTGGACGCTTTCTCCGAGCAAAGTGGATTAAAAAATTGTCGAGAAAGAACTATAAGATTGGCTTCGGACTTGGGTCGCACCGAGAACGGATGCATCTTTCTGCGTCGATGAAAACAGCGGTGATGCTCGACAGAACAGCAGATTCCTCCATCGTCGCTGCGCGACTGGTCGGAATGACAAACTTCGTTGCTGGACAAACTGCACCACTGCTGCGGCTTTGAATAGATGGCTACGGAACGATGATCGACCTGCGCTATCATCATAAGTTTTTTATTGAGTGGTATTGGAATTCATGAGAATGGAGAGACAGATGAAGTGTCTTCGCGGTCTTGCTCTGATTTGTTTTCTGCTGGGAACTTGTTATGCCCAGTTGCCGGATTCCTATCAATCCCTCAACCGCGTTACCTGGCTTTCCGAGAACATCGACGGGATATTGCCGTCATGGGCTGCGCTTGGAATGACTGATGTCCACAAGCCCGCGAAGATCAAAGGCGTGGGAACCGATCATGGCAAATCCGCGACCATTGAAACCTTGCAGGCTACCGGACGATTGGGCAACCTGACCGTCAATTTTCTTCAGCCAGAAGCAGGTCAGTCGAACTCTTACGACGATTTTCTGAAGAAGCATAAGGATGGAATTTTTTCCGTTGTCCATGAGGTTCCGTCGAAAGAGGCGATGGACAAGGAGATTCAGCGTCTGGCCCGGCTTGGAGTCAGCGTGCTGCAGCAGGTTACGTTTGACATCGACGGCGCGCCGGTGACTTACACCTACTTCGACACGGAGCCACAGGGTAAATACGTTCTTGGACTGGTGTACTGGCCGGGCGGAGCGCCCAAGCCTTTGGAGCAGAAGACTGTCTCCCACCTTGCTCTTGTGGTTCGCGATGCAGCCGCGGTGTCGACATACTGGCAGAAACTTGGCTTGCCCGGATTTGCGCTGGAGCATGCTACCCCGCGCGACGATTCGCGCTATCGGGACCAGCCGCTTTTGCTGGCGTTTGAAGTGGGTTTCCAACGGATGGGCGCCATCAGCTATGAGTGGATTCAGCCACCATCCACTCCAGCGAATATTTATGCAGATTTCTTAAAGCTCCACGGGGAAGGCATCCAACACTTTGGCATGCCGGTGGACGATCTCTCGAAAGCGACTGCCGCGTATGAAAAACTCGGCTTCACGGTGTGGCAGGCTGGGGCATGGGGCGATGTCGGAAAGCCTAACTCCGGGCAGTACCACTATATGGACACCGACAAAATTGGAGGCGTGAGTGCGGAGCTGATTCGGGCGTACTAGGAGAACGCTTTGTTCTCTGGTGCGGACGACCCATTGCCATACCACGCGTCGAGCCCGTGCTTGGCGTTTCCAGCTCCGTTATTTCGGGCGCACTGAAAGTACGACGTCGAAATGTTCACTGCGTTGGGCGACATCGAGGCCCACGTGCGTGGTCACCTTCTTGTTCGAGAAATATGCAACGAACATATTCAGGCGGTTTCCTTGCCACTCGGGCAAAGTAGCCTGCGTCAACTCAATCAGATCCTCGAATTTGTTCGCGGCCTCTGCCTCCGAGTCGGTGCGATAGAGGACGCATTCAATAACTGGCTCCTGGGGGTAGCCTGAACCGCGGCAAGTTATCGCGCCCGGGAGACTTACAGACGGGGCCCAATCGACCCACTCTTTTGCACCCAGCGTTTGGAATCCCGACGGAGCTTCGGAAATGTAACGGAGTAGCGTAATGCGAAACGAGTCGCGGAACGAGTGTTCTGGCGCCGGCTGGGAATTGTCCGCCGCGGTGCTGGTGGTCGATTGGACAGGCGGTTCCGCCGTGGCCGGTTGCGGCTTTGGCGTTTTGACAGACGGCCCCAGACTCACAACCGGACGATGCTGGATCGTACTCCAGGCGAGGAGGACGGCGATAGCGACGGCCGCGGCTCCAGCGATCAGGTACAAACGGCGGGATCTGTCTTGGGGCAAAGGCGCCGGGATCGTCTGAAGGTTTGGGTCCCCAATTGCCAACAAAAGAGACTTGACCCGTTCGTTGTAGTCGTTCCGGAAATCGACATATTGAATTCGATTCAAGCGGTACGGTATGTCACAATCCCGATAAAGGACTGGGATGATTGTTTTTTTCTTCGAGAGAGCAGACCCAATCTCGTCGAGGACGTTCTCTGAAGTGACTGAGTTGGGGGAGAGCACGACCAGCATCCGACCGCACTCGGAGAGCCCGCGCTCAATTGCCTCGTCCCACTCCTCACCGGGATGAATGTCGAGTTGGTCCAGCCAAATCGACGCCCCGGCGGCGCGCAAGTCCTGGCAAAGCCGCAATACGAAGTCTTTATCCGCGCGCGAGTAGCTGACGAACGCTTTTGGTGGACCTGCCATTGGTACCTTCGCCGAACAGTTTCCGGCAAACATGCTAGCCGGAAAGACAGCACCGACGATACACCTTTCTTTCCGGCGCACGTAGTGATGATGGTGCGTGACCCGAGCTTCTCCGCGTTGGCGGCCCAACAATCTAAATAGGCTCAAGGAGCGGCGCAGTGACCAAAGGCACTCGCGGGCGGCCCAGCTTTGATCTTCTCTACCGCGAAGATAAGGCAGCAGTTTTTACAAGTGCGGGTTACGACGCTAGCGAAGAGCGGTGGTTTGTCTCGGCTCCGCCGGGGGTACCGGTTCTTCGCAGAGTGCAGGAACAACGGCGAAGCCAAGTGGTAGCTTTGACAATCAAGAGGCAGGCCTCCAGCCTGTACGGACCGCTTAGCCGCGGTCGAAGAAGTGTTTGGGATTTTCCACTCTTATGGCTTGGATTTGCTGTTACGTCAAGCCTTGGTGCATCAGACAGGGGATCGTGTGACGGGTGTTGAATGGAAGGCGTCGGGGTTCATTTGTTCGCGGTCTAGTTCCCAGTCTTGCGAGAGGAAAATCTTGTCGCCGAAGCCGGCGTCGATGAACTGCGTGACGTGTCCCGCGGGGTTTGCCCGGGGATCTGGTGCGGATGCTTAAGGTTGGCTCGCCTCTCAAAAATAAGATCTAAACTTTTTCTGGACAATTGTAGAAATCCGGTCTGGCCGTTCGTCGTTATAGTGAAGGCGGGGCAATTAGCCTGGCTAAAGAACATATTAGGAGACGACATGCCGCACTATCTGGTTTCTGGTTACCTCCCCGACAACTACGATCCGTCCGTTGAATCTGAAGAGACTATCGAGGCGATCCACGCGCTCAACCGCGAGATGATCGCTGCTGGTGTGAGGAAGTTCGCCGGCGGCCTGGGCCCGTCCCACACACTGCGGCCGCAGGCCAATGGCGAACTGCTGCTCACCGATGGGCCATACCTGGAGGCTAAGGAGCACGTGGGCGGATTGTGGATACTGGAATGCGCAAACCTGGACGAGGCCGTGGCGTGGGCGCGCAAGGGCGGCAAAGCATGCCGCTTTGGAGTCGAGGTGCGAGAGATTTTCTTCATGCCGGCCCCTGAAAAGGACTGAGCATCACAACAGCAGCACGATGGCCCTGCCGGCCTCTTCGAACCGGCGAGCCTGTGGCAATGTTCCCGCAGGAACACAATGTCATGACGGAACGGGCTATACGAATCTGTCATGACAGCTAAGTCGAACAAAACAAAGCGTCGAAAGCTACCGCGTAAGTTCTGAAATCCAAAGTTAGCCTGAAGGCACGTTGATTCTGCGAAAGGGACAGCAAGCATAAATGCGTGCCCTGATACGAATCGCGGTTACACGCCGGCGCTTACCCGAAAAAAATAAGGAGCAGCAAATGCGTTTCGTAATAATCACAGTATGTATCGTGCTCGGTTGGGCGTTTGTGGCGACGGCGCAGGACGCCACGACACCGGATCCGAAGATGGCGACTGTCGATCACTACCTTATGCCGGATCGGGACGCGGAGATTGCTTTGGCGCGGAGTGCGGCGCCGGAGTCGATATCCCGCGACGCTACGATCCTGATTCTCGGACGGCAGGGATATGAGACAGCGGTCCAGGGGCAAAACGGTTTCGTCTGCATGGTAGGACGGGCGTGGGGAGCGGCATTCGACTGGGATGAATTCTGGAACCCGAAGGTGAGGGCTGCCGATTGTCTGAACCCCCAGGCTGCACGTTCGATGTTGCCCATCTTTTATCTGCGCGCCAGGATGGTGATGGCCGGTCGTTCGAAGGCGGAGATCGTGTCGGCGCTTAAAGCGGCGTTTGAGAAGAAACAACTGCCGGAGCTCGAAAGCGGCGCGATGGATTACATGATGTCGAAGTCGTCTTATCTGACTGACCAAGGGGCCCACAACATGCCTCACCTCATGTTCTACACTCGCGTCAAGGACGGTAAAGATTGGGGTTCTGGAGAGGCGGGCTCGCCGGTTATGTCCAGCCCCTATTGGTTCTTCTCTCCGAAGGAACAACCCAAAATGAGCGGGCTGCCACCGATTCTTGTGTTCTTAGTCGGGGTTGCAGATTGGTCCGACGGAACGCCTGCGGGCCAGCATAGTGAATGATCCAGGCGCGGGCTGGCGGCGGGCGCGGCCTCGTGTCTGCTGCGGAGCGGCTAACAACTCTCAGGAGAAAAGGCAATGTTGGAAATGAAGGTTTATACAAGCGCAATCAAGAATCTCGCGCTGCTTGTTGTGTTCGGTTGGGCGTCTGTGGCGATGGCGCAGGATGCGGCGAAGGCGTCCACAAATATGCCGCCGATCGATAAATTTCTCATGGCCGATCGGGA
>DATJWZ010000385.1:0-21867 GCA_035500795.1 Candidatus Eiseniibacteriota bacterium
AATTTTTATGTACCAGAAGGGCTGAAAACCCGCATCTGAAGCCCGGTTGAGGGCTCTTGATTTCAAGCCCTCTTGCGCGCGAACTGTTTGCAGGCCTGCGAATCCCAATCAGAACACAAATCTCAGTGCGAACTGCATGAAGCGTGGAACGGTCAGTGTGTGTAAGTATTTTCCGAATTGTGTCGGATCGTACGACAGCGATGGCTGTGCTCCGCGTACGTCGTAGCGCACGGAGTTTGTCGCATTGAACGCCTGCCAACTGAACTCGAGGCGCCGCTCCTCACCGAGAGAGAAATCTTTGCTGACACCGGTGTCGATATTGAACATGCCATCCCCAATCACGCTATTACGAACACCGGACTCTCCCGGCCATTCCGGACGGAAAGCGGCTTCAGCCGCCGCAGGATCCTGAAAAATGTCCGGCCCAATTCCCTGGCCATTGACGATGGCATTTTTCGTACTACCGGCTTTCGGAGCTGGCCCGTTTGGCATCGCATCGCCTTCAATGTTCCAGTTCGTTGCCCATGTGAATCCGTTGTCGACAGTGATGGGGAACCCACTGGTCCAGCGGAAAATTCCTGACACATGCCACCCGCCGACCAGTTCATTCAGCAGCGTGCCCGCGTCACCGAGAAAGCGCTGCCCTTTCCCGAACGGAAGCAGGTACACCAGATTCGCATTGATCTGATGGAATGCGTTGAAGTCCGATAGTCCGCGCAGCGATAGCGGAGCGTACGAATTGATTACGATTCCACCGCCATTCAGGTCGCTGCCTGTACCACCCGTCCCCTCGTAGGCACCCACTCTGCCGGCAGCAGAGGCTTCATCCAGCGATTTCGAGAATGTGTAGTTCAACTGTCCCTGAATGTTTGAGAAGCGAACGTTATAGGTGACTTGAAGAGCGTTGTAATCCGAAGTGCCCAAGTTCCGCCATGCATATAAGGAGCTGAATTGATCGTGGTAGAACGTATTCGGGCCGAACTTGCTATTCGGAAGTGCGGGACTTAATTGAGTGATCGAATCCGGCAGGTCCATTTCGAATAGAGAGAACGTTTCGTTATGCGGGAAACAGTTCCAGAGTTCGTATATGTTCTGCGTAGCAGTCGGAGCTGACGGATAGTGTCCCGGTGCGCAGTTCAAACCATTCCCTTGGATTGCGGCTGCTGCTCCGGAGTATCCCGGGAAGACGTTTTCGAAGAACGGAATTGGTTTGATTTGATTCACACTGGTACCGACAGCAGCTGCTTGCGAGAGCATGGTCGCGGCTTGAAAGTATTTCGTATTGCTCGTTGGGTCCGTCAAGTTTATCGGCATCGCCAAATCGTCCTGCAGCGAGAGACGCCTACCTACACTCCCAACGTAGGCTATTTGCAACGAAGTACGAGACGAAAGTTGTCGGGCGAGGGACAGGTTGAACACATGCGTGTAAGGTGTCTTTACGCTTTGATCAAGCCCCCAATTAATAGCGAACGCAGTGTTTCCCGGAGTGTAAGGGAATCCACCATTCGGTGCAGGCCCAAACAGACAACCCGGTTGATTCAACGATGGGCATGGCTCGGGCAAGCAGGACTGACCAGAAGAACCTGGCGTGAGGCAGGTGAACCGCGGCGCGTTGGCGGGCGAAACCACACCGGCCGGGTTCCCCAATTTCGTGGAAAGACCGAACGAACCATTTTGATCAAAAGTATTCACGACCGGGACACCGAAGTGGTCGTACATGATGCTGTACCCGGCACGAAAAGAAAACTGATCTTTCTTGCCGAGGACCTTAGAAACCCATCCATCTCCCGTATCCGGCGCCCATGCCAACGCAATTCGAGGAGAAAAATCTTTTTTGTCCCAATTCCACAGACCCGGACCGTGATTCACAGGTCCACCGAGACGGAACGAAATTTCTCCCGCGTTGTTGGCAGGTTGGCCCGAATTTGCCAGGCCCACGGTGTTATTGAACCAATCCGCGGCATTCTGATTTGTGCATCCGCCACCTGCGGCTTCGATGCACGGGGCCACCTGGTATCCACTGGTCTCGTAAGGCGGTGCTTCGAGTACCCATCGCAGGCCGTACGTAAGTGTTATGCGCGGGGTCACGCGCCACGTATCCTGCCCGAAAAACTCGTAATCATTAATAGCGTAGCGCCGATTGATAGGAGTGCCTTGTGGCAAGGCGCTGCCGTTGCGAGCGAAGTTGTAGATCCCGTCGCCTTCCGGAAAAATGCCCATCACAATCGTTGCAGCGCTGTCATAGTTCGGACCAAAGTTGCCATCCACTGCCGGATATCCGTTGTTTCCAGGATCAAGTGGACTTGACGTGCCAGCGATTCCTCCCGTGTTCAGATAAACCGCGTTCGTACGCGCGTCAGAAAATGAATTCTGATAACTGAGATGGTTGTTACGGATCAAGAACAGGTCAGTTCCAAACTGAAACGTGTGATTCTTGTGAGTCCAACTCAAGTTCTCAGTGAACTGATTCACCGGCACAGAGAATGTAATGGCACGCTGGTCGGGTGCGAATGGAACCAGATTGTCGATTCCATCCAGATAGATACCGGGATCAAGATTATTACCTCCGGTCTTCCCAGCCTGCCGGATAAATCCCCATCGGAAATCGTTAATCAGTCTGGGATTCAGCAGAGATGTGAGACCAATGGTGATGCCTTTGCTATCATCCAACGTCGTTGTTGCCGCGGATTGCCCTGGAAATTGTTGGGTTCCGGGCTCCTTGAAATTCTGCGCCTCTCCCCGCGCAAACAGCGTCTCGGATCCGCTTGAAGTGATGTGATAGTCCATCCGCGCAATGTAAGTGTTGAAGCTCGAGTCTGCATTCGAAGCAAACCGGTATCCAAGTGTGTTCGATCCATCTCCCGAATTCTCGTTTGCCGCCGGATACTGGTTCAGAATGCTCTGAACTGCGGGACTCACGCCGATGTGTAGCGGCGAATCCATCGCCTTGATCTGAGCCGGACCCAGGGCATAATAGCCAGGCCTGACGCCAGAAACGCCGTTGACGGTGCCGCCGGGGCATTGAGCGGCTACCGCGCAAAGATAAACGAGATCACCCGCCCTCAAAGTTGGGCTGGGAACCGTGCGTAACACGCTAAAACCTTGCGCATCGCGACGCCCTTCATAGTTTGTAAAGAAGAAAAGACGGTTCTTCTTAATCGGCCCACCGAAGGTCGCTCCAAACACATTTCTCAAAAGCTTGGGCGCCGTATTCGGTTCTCCACTGCCTAGCTGCGCATATTTTAGAAAGGGATCATTGGCACTGAAAACCGTGTTGCGGTTGTACTCGTATGCCGACCCATGAAAACTGTTGGTTCCGCTCTTGGTCACAAGCGAAACCTGCGCTCCGCTCGAATAGCCGGAATCCGCGTTCGAATTGGCGGTCGTGACGCGAAACTCCTGAACAGAATCCGGTGGCACATTCAGAACACTCGAGAATGCATATCCAAAGTTCTGATCATTCACCCCAATTCCGTCGAGGGTCACATTCGATTGATCGCTGCGCATGCCGTTAACTGCCCCACTGCGCGTGTCGGTCGCTTTGTTGTCGTCCGCGGCTCCCGACAGGTAAGCGACACCGGGTTGCAGGCTCAACAACTGCACCACGTTCCGGTCGGCAATCGGCAACTCCCCGATCTGGTTTTCCTCGATCGTATTGCCGAGCGACGCGTCCGTCCGATTGATGAGCGGCGTCTGCCCCTCAACCGTTACTGACGTTTCCACGCCTGCAACCTGAAATTTGATATTTACCGTAGCAGGAGTTTTCACGACGAGGGTCACTTTGGAGACGATAGGAGCGAAGCCGCTCGCATTCGCGTCCAGTTGATAGTCGCCAGGCGGTACCTCGAGAAATTGATAGAGACCCGCACTGTTGCTGCTTGTCTTGCGCTGGAGCCCGGTTGCCGCGTCCGTGAGGGTGATCTTGGCGCCGGCAATAATTGCCCCAGATGGGTCCGACACGCTTCCATTCAATTGGGTCGATGATTGCGCCACAGCCATCGACGAGAGCAATACCAATACGATGAAAAAACAGGCGGCGAGTGCAGCCAAACGTACAGATGGCTGTTGTGCGCGTAGTATGCTGCTGAATTGCGGCTGGAATCGCTTCATGACGCATGGCCCCCACGGGATGAAGGCGTTGCACACATCCCCCGCGCGAAGAGATCAGCGCGAGTTGCTGTGACCGCGACCGCCCACGCCTCCAAGATTTCTGTGCTTGTTATGGGTCAGACCGATGACCCTCCGGCCCAGAGTGGGCGCATTATAGTGGAGGAAATCGAGAATCATCCAGAAAATTCTGGGCCATGTCCTCGAATTCCCTATTTAAAAAGATAAGGAAGTCGGGGCGTGCTGAATATCAAGGCTTTCTGATCTGGCATAGAAAGAAAACGCATCAGTCTCATCAACAGAACAGTTCTTGGATACGAATGCGACGATTTGCTCGCGACCCTAATTCACCGCTTTCGCTTTCTGGCGCGCAAACCAAAGATAAACGGGAATCCCGAGGAGAATTACAACCAATCCCGCAATCGAATCTTGCAGGTTGCTCATGAAGGTGTAGTAAAGAAGAACGGCTGCCGTCCCAATGAATAGCGCCGGAACGACAGGATATCCAGCAGTCTTATAAGGCCGGGTCGCGTCGGGCTCACGCCTTCGAAAGACGAAAATCGTGCTTGCGGCAACCATGTAGAACAGCCACTCCGCAAAAATTGCCAGTGAAAAAAGTTCGCGGAATGCACCGCCTAGCACGATCAGCAGGATCGCCACCAAAGCTTGAATGATGAGTGCCAGCGACGGAGTATGAAACACGGGGTGAACTTCCGCGAGCGCCTTGAATAAATATCCATCGCGCGCAACTGCGAACGGAACACGCCCCCCGCTCATGATGGTTCCATTCAGCGTAGCCAACATCGAAAAGATCATTCCCACTGATACTAACGAAATTCCTAAACGCCCCAACGCTGCTTCACTGGCAGCAGCTGCGGGCACCGCGGACTGGGCGATGACGCTCGCTGGCAATGCGCGCTGGATGCCCGCATTCATTCCGATGTAGAGAACAGCCACGAGCCCCACTCCAGCAATGAGCGCAATCGGTATCGTCCGCTCGGGGCGCTCGATCTCTTCGCTGACCATGTTCAGATCATTCCAACCGTCATATGCCCACAAAGCGGCAACTAACGCTGCCATGAATCCGGCGATTCCCCCCTTTGCCCCGGCAAAGGTCGTTCCGAAATTGCTCCACGATCCCGATGTCGACGTAAACGCAACGAATGCGACCGTAAGGATCATGCCAACCTTGAGCACAGTGAAGGCGAACTGAAAATTACCCGCCTTCCGCACACCGATGTAATTGAGGGTCGTAATCAGGACAGTGGCAGCAACGGCTATCAGGTGCCCGTAATTGACCGTCAGAACTCGTGTTGAAGTGACCTGCCACGAAAGAAGAGCATGCGGCAAAAAGCCGAAGACTGAGAATGTGCTTAACACCCGCACTAACGCTGCGGTCACGCTTGCGATCGAGGCCGGCTTGGCGATCAAAAACCAGGTCCATCCATACAAAAATCCCGGTAGCGGGCCGTAGGCGTCCCGCACGTACACATACTCTCCTCCGGCGAATGGACGCACCGCCCCCAATTCGGCGTAGGTCAGAGCACCGAAGAATGAAAGAAAACCGCCGACAACCCATGCCAGATAAACGAGGCCAGCAGAACCCACAGCCTGCATCATTTCGGCCGGAACAAGGAATATTCCGCTGCCAATGATGGTTCCAGCCACAATCGATGTTGCATGCCAGACGTTTAGACCGCGCACCAACCTTGGCGCAGTTTCACTTGTCTCAGCCCGTTTGGAGTCTTGTACTGGTATCTGCTGTTTCAGAATCGGTCTCGCTTCCGTAAGCGTCCCGTAAATACTCGGATTCGCATCGCCGGATTATAGACTGCGGAAACGCCAGGGATGCTAGGCTGTGGAAGTGAAGTCCCTGGTTCTCCTCAGTCAATCCGCAACGGGTTGTCTCCTATCTGTGTTGCTGGGCTCGGTGGCTTGGGCGGCTCCTTGGTCAGTTGCGGCGCGTCCTCCGAAACTGCTTAACGGCGCTCCGGTACTCTTTGAATTGCACGCACCTGTCAAAGTCGAATCCTTAACCGGCACCTGGCTGGGCCACAGTCTCGTCTTCAACTGCAATGGCACAAGAAAAACCTGCTTTGCCCTGGCAGGAGTCAGCATCGAGACAAAGCCCGGCAAGTACTCCCTCGAAATGACTGGCCAGACAACGGGTGCCAAAGAGCCGATCCATTTCAAGAATACGTTTGTAGTTGGTCGGGCGGTTTATCCACAGATCAAAGTGCAACTTGCAGTCGAGAAGAAGTTCACTGAACCGAGTCCCGAACAACAAGCCGAAATCGCCGAAGGAGTCAAGGTCAAGCAGGAATACCTCGGTCGCGTGACTCCCGACCGCGAATGGCGCGGCGATTTTTCAGCCCCCGTCGACGCAGCCACATCCGACGTCTTCGGCTCCCAACGAATCTTCAACGGAGTCGCGCAGCGTCCTCACTTCGGACTTGATTACCGTGTGCACACCGGAACTCCGGTTCATGCTATGAACAACGGCACCGTATTGCTAGCTCGCTTCTTATATTTTGAAGGCAACTGCGTGGTCATCGACCATGGCCAAGGACTGCTTACACTTTATTTCCATCTCTCAGAATTCAAGGTAAAGGAAGGAGAGACTGTGAAGCGAGGTCAGGAGATTGGTCTCAGCGGAGGCACGGGCCGAGCCACGGGCCCGCATCTCCACGTTGCGGTTCGGTGGGAAGGAACTTATCTGGACCCCGCTCGCCTATTGCAACTCACTCTGCCGCAGTGAAGGGAGATTCCATCCAGAGGTGAAATACGGGTCTATGCTGCGCCGCCCGACATCTTCCCCCGTCCACGGACTGCCTGGTTCAATTCCTCTTTGATTCCCAGATTTTTGATCAGCCGATGCAGGTAATTGGAGTGCAAACCAAGAATGCCGGCGGCATCCACGTAGTTTCCGCCGCTCTGCTCGACGGCATCAAGGATCAACTGCTTCTTCAGTTGTTTCACCTGCGCGTGATACTTTCCTTCGTGTGTTTCGGCAGGAGAGTTCTGTTCTACGACCGACTCAGGCAGGTCCTCGAGCAAAATCGAATCGGAGGAACCCAACACCAGCGCGCGCTCAATGGCGTTCTCCAGTTCGCGAACATTGCCAGGCCAATCGTAGTTCACAAGCGCAGCCATCGCTTCTCGTGAGACCGGCTTGGCTTTCACCTTGCAGCGCTTCGCATGTTTCTGCACAAAATGCCGTGTCAACATCGGAATGTCGTCTCGCCGTTCGCGCAACGGAGGCATCGTCAAATTCACTACCGCGAGCCTGTAATAAAGGTCCTGGCGGAATTCTCCTTTGCGCGCTGCTTCCTCTAGATCGCGGTTTGTCGCCGCGATAAGACGTATATCGAGTTTGATTGAATGCGTTCCGCCAACCCGCTCGAATTCGCGCTCCTGCAGAACCCGCAGGAGCTTCACCTGGAGTTGCGGCGCCAATTCACCGATTTCGTCCAGGAAAACGACGCCACCATCCGCCATCTCAAGCCGGCCCTTCTTCTGGGCAGCTGCCCCTGTGAACGCACCGCGTTCGTGGCCGAACAACTCAGTTTCGAGTAACGTCTCAGGGATAGCGGCGCAATTGATCGCCACAAACGGACGATTTGCTCGATGACCATTGCGATGTAAAGCTCGAGCAGCTAACTCTTTTCCTGTACCGCTTTCGCCTTCAATCAGCACCGTGGAATCCGTTGGAGCCACGCGTGCCAGGAACTGAAATATCTCCTTCATGCGCGTGCCTTCCCCAACTAGGCTTTGGTCTTGCCGAACCTCCATCGTTAGGCGCTGGTTTTCTTGCTCCAGCCATTGCTGCCTTCGCGCATTATCGAGTGCAATCGCCGAAACGCCCGCAACTGCCGCCATCAGTTGCAAATGATCCTCGTGAAACCGGTTTATGGTATTGGTGCTGTCGAGATAAATGCACCCAATCATTCTCTGGAACACACTCAGGGGAACGCATAAAAGGGAGCGCACTTCGGAAGCCACGAGACTCTCCACATCCCGCAAAGCTCCACTCGCCGGAACGTCCACTCCGAGAATGGCGACGTTCTCTCTCATGACCTGTCGCGCAATCGTGCGGCTCACTTTCACCAGTTGCGGCTGACCGGCATGCCGCGTCCGGGCATACATGCAGTTGAATTCCTGCCCGGCGCCTTCAGTAAGCAGAATGGCTCCGCGACTGGCAGGTACGACCTCAAAGATAAGGTCCAGCAGTTGCGCCTGCAGTTCTTCGAGATCACGAATGGCATGCACCACGCGGCTGATTTTCAGCAGCGCGCTTAGATTCCGGGCCACCTGCGAAGTGGCTGGTAATTCCCGCAACAGCCGGTCCGGCTGCAGGTACAAAACCTCCTTAGGATGGAGGACCTTGGTATCCGTGGTCGGTTGACCATCTTCGAACTCGACCCGGCTGATCGAAGCAATACGCTCATCTTCCTCCAGCAGAAACAGAAACACCGAATCTCCGGTCACGATCTCGTCGCCATGGCGCAGCCATTGTTCCTTGACAAGTTCGCCATTTACGAGCGTTCCATTTCTGCTTTCCAGATCCTTGATCTGAAAGCGGTCATCCTCACGCCGCAGCAAGCAGTGTTTTCGTGAAACAGACGGATCGATAAGCGCTACGACATTCGTTGGGTCCCGGCCAATCGTAGCTTCTCCGTCGGGCAAGGAAATCGTGGAGTCTTTTGAGGGTCCCGCAATCACCAGCAGTCTTGGCCGCAATCAGGTCTCCGGATGCAGTGCACAATTTCTTATCACAGCCGGGACAGATTTGCATGTCCTTGGCGGCGATTTTTCCGATATCCGAACAGTTAGTCAGACTATCTGAATGGATAGCATTTTGCGATGATCAACCGACTTATTAAGGTTTACCCTGCTGCGCAACAGCAAACAATAAATGCTTTCATTTCTTAAGGTTGCCAGAGGATAAAGGGGGACTCGTTGGTCTTCATTTCATTTTGGTACGCCGATTGCATTTCAGGGAAATGCGGATGCTCGGCAAAGCGATGGGGGAAGCGCTTTCGTGCAGTTCTCGCCGAGATCGCGGGTCAGAAGTCCGGGGGACCCCCTCATCGGACTTCTGGCCTTTTTTCTTTCTTGGAGTACATCGTAGTGGGCTTGGAGCTGCCGCCTAACCCGCAGCCACTTCCTGAATGGTCTGAGCCTGAGATTCCGGCAGAACCGCCACTCCGTCGCGATAGCTGACCGTTCTTCCCGAGATAGCGGGCACGCGCTCCCCGGGCACGAGAATACCGACCAAGTTCAACGGATCCGCCGCCGAAAAAGTGATCGTATCTCCGCTCAATGGCAGACCTCTCATCGCTCGCACAGATTCCACTGCGACTGGCAAAGCGAATTGCTCTCCCAAGAAACCGTCGACGAAACGGCCGCCACGAATCTCGCCACGGTCCTCAAGTCTTCGGAACGCCATCAATAGCTCCCGCCAGGGAGGCAAGTTCGATTCTCGTACCAACACGTCTCGGATCACGATTCCGTATCGCCGCAGCAACATCCAGCACGCAGCCTCCACTGCTCGGGGCCTATCGCCCGCAGCATCGGCATGGAGAAGAGCCCACCGTCCCGCACTGTGCCTCGGACGCAAAGCCCGTCCACTTCCCTGCCCAGCCCGCCGTTTCGGATCAATCAGCGATCGCAAGTTGTCGAAACCATCGGCTGTAACCAACCCCGCCGCAACCAGCTCCCACAAAGCGGTCTCGATCTCAGCTTTCAACTTGCCGGTTCCTCGCACAATGTCGGCGAAAAACGAAGCCCCCCGTTGCTTCAGAAATTCGAAGACGAGTTGAGCGCCATGACTCAATCCGCTTCCCTGGGATGAACCCAGAACTTCCGGGTGCCTCCTAGTCGCATCCGTTGCGACTGAGTGGGGGTTGGGACGTACCCCCATCCAATCCGCTTCCTCTCGCACAAAGAATGTAATCGGAGCCACGCTCGTTGGAATCACTCTCCGCTGCCGAGGAGCAGTCCCGTTCGCCGACCCGGCCGATTCCAGCGTCGCCGGATGCGCCGACAATCTTCCCCAGCCAACCGCGCCAGTGAGACAGAGTTGATCCAGCCACTTTGGATCGTAATCGGAAATTCGCCGGGCCAATACCTGGCGTTCCCATGCGTTTGCGGATATTTCAAATCCTTGCAGTTGTTGCAATACTTCGAGCGTGCCACGCTCGCCATTTGCCTGCGATCCTGGAGCCACATGCTGCCACCGCAGCAGCCATCGCAGGAATTGAGCCGCCGTAACAGGCTCGATCTGCTTCCGCAGCATCCCGACCGTCAACCGATGGATGCGAGCCAAAAGCCGCCGCTCACACCACTCCATCTCCGGTTCGTGTAGCGCCTGCGCCCCCGCGCGCGTGCTGACGGCTCCGGTAAATTGTCCTCTCAGCACGGTTCCCGCTGCTTCCATCCGCAGCAGGCCTTTTTCAATTTCGAAAGCCGGAAGTCCCAACAGATGTCCGAGTTGAGAAGCCGACGTGGGCCCCACGGCTGACATCCATCCTTGTACAAGGATTAGCAAAGCGTCATCAGGAGAGGTCTCAGTCGTGTTTACATCGGCCACGGCAGTTTCAAACTGCGCGGCGGGAAATAAAGTTTGGAAAGATCGCGCCCTCTCGGCGGCGATCCAGTAACGCCGGCGTCCCGCCGGCTGTCCGGAGGACGTCTCGCCCTCCGCTCCGACCGCCACCGTGGCCCGTCCTTGCTGGATCAAGAATTGAAAATATGTTCTCCACCGTTCGCAGACTTTTGAAAATCCCGGAGCGGCGTGTGCCGAACTGAGTGACGATTGCTGACCGATGACAGCTTCCTCCGGCAACGCCACCAGTGAATGCAGCACGTCGTGCAGTTCATCAGCATCCCGTACATCCGGCCAAGCCTCACTACGCACTTGCGCAATCGCCCCCGGATCGAGCCCACCTACTTCCTGCAGCACAGATTCTGGCAAAACGCGCCGCATCTCGACAGCCCGCGCCCGCCGCTCTTCAAGCGGAGCGTCATCCAGATACGCATATGGATTCGCATTCAGAATTTCATGCGAGAACTGCGACGGCACCGGAGTGTCGACGGCAAGCACGCGAATCTCTCCCGAAGCCATGCCCCGCAACACTCGCTTCAGACCTTCCAGGTCCATTGCCTCGCCGAGCACATCTTTCATCACCTCGCCGACCAGCGGATGGTCCGGAATCTGACGATCTCCCTCGATGTTTTCGAAACAAGCCGCAGCATCTGGGAACACTGACGCCAGCAGATCATCCGACCGCATCCGCTGAATCTGCGCTGGAACTTTCTTTCCATTCTGAAAACGCAAAAGCGCGAGTGCGCGGTTCGCATCCCATCGCCAGCGCGTGCCAAATATCGGAGAATCCAGCGCGGCCTGCTCCAGAATCGGCTGCACTGTATCGGCATTCAGGAAATGAAAAACGTCGCCCAGAGGAAAACTGTGTTGCTCGGCCAGGGCAATGTTGAGTCCGTTATCGGTGGCCGCTGCCTGTAACTCGAAATTGAATCCGCGGCAGAATCTCTTGCGCAGTGACAGGCCCCACGCCTTGTTGATCCGTCCGCCAAAAGGGGCATGGATCACCAACTGCATCCCGCCGCCTTCATCGAAAAACCTCTCGGCGATCACAGTCGCTTGCGTCGGCACTGCACCCAACACAACGCGTCCTTGCAGGATGTACTCGATCGCCTGCTCGGCGCCCGAATCATCGAGTCCGCACTCATCCTTCAACCACGCAACCGCGGCAGCAACTTCCGGCTGAGTCGCTGAAAATCCCACCGGCGAAGTTCGTGGCAGCAGATCGCTGATCTTCTGGCGCAACTCTCCTACATGCGTCGAGAGTTCCTCAGTCCGCGCCGGGGCCTCTCCCCGCCAGAACGGAACACTCGGCGGCGCTCCGTGCGCATCGTGCACCAGCATCCTGCCGTTGTTCGTCTCAATGCGATGGATGATCCATGACGAATTTCCAAGCAGCATGATGTCGCCGCGATTGCTCTCGACGGCGAAGTCTTCATCCACAGTTCCGACAAGCGCACCATCTGGTTCGGCGACAACCGTGTAGAGCGAGTTGTCAGGGATAGCGCCACCACTGGTGATCGCAGCCAGTCGCGCCCCGCGCCGTGCGCGCAACTTCCCATTCACGCGATCGCGATGGATGTAAGCTCCGTACCGCCCCCGCCGTGCCGCAATCCCCTCCGACAACATCTCGAGAATCGAGTTGAACGTTTCGCGCTGAAGATTCCGATAGGGATAAGCCCGCTTCACAAGAGCGAAGAGTTCGTCCTCGTCCCACCCGTCAGAAGTATGTGGCGCGGGCGCCCCCGCCCGCGAATCTGTACCGTTAGCATTAGCCTCGCCATCCTGTCGATGTTGATTCGCGTGGGTTGGCGCTGGTCCCTCTGCCGCGCACGCCGCCACAATCTGCTGCGCCAGCACATCCAGCGGCGCCTCAGGAATGATCAGCCGATCCAGGTCACCCAGCTTGATCGCGCGCACCAGAGCCGCGCACTCCATCAGATCGTCGCGGGTGGTGGCGAAGAATCTGCCCTTCGGCACCGCCCCGCGCCAGTGCCCCGAACGTCCTACACGCTGCAGCGCAACGGCGATGGCCCGCGGAGAATTGATCTGCACCACCAGATCCACGAAGCCCACATCGATGCCCAATTCAAGAGACGCGGTCGCTACTAGAACGCGCACTTGCCCCTCTTTGAGCTTTCGCTCCGCTGCCAGCCGCAGTTTGCGCGAAAGGCTGCCGTGATGCGCGGCAACGTACTCCACTCCGATTCGCTCGCCCAACTGATGCGCAAGCCGCTCCGCCATGCGACGCGTATTGACGAACACCAGCGTCGACCGATGTTGGCCCACCAATCCAACGAGCCGGTCGTAGATCGTGTCCCACATCTCGTTGGAAGCAACGGGCCCCAGCGGCATCGGCGGAACTTCAATCGCCAACTCGAGCTTGCGCTTATGCCCGACATCCACAATAACAGGATTACCGCGTCCGCTTCCCGTAAGGAAATGTGCCACTTCCTCAATCGGCTTTTGCGTCGCCGATAATCCAATCCGCACCGGCTTCCGATAAGTGAGTACATCCAACCGCTCCAAGGACAGCGCCAGATGTGCTCCGCGCTTGTCATCCGCCACAGCGTGAATTTCATCGACAATCACGGTCTCGACATGCCGCAGAATTTGCCTGCTCTTGTCAGAAGTCAGCAGGATGTACAGCGACTCCGGCGTCGTTACCAGAATGTGCGGAGGCCGCTTCAGCATCGCCCGCCGCTCAGGCATCAGCGTGTCGCCAGTGCGCACGGCGGTACGAATCTCCGGCATCAACAAGCCGCGCTCGCCCGCCATGGCGAGAATCTCCCCCAGCGGAACCTCCAGGTTTTTCTGAATATCGTTTCCGAGCGCCTTCAGAGGGGAAACGTAAAGGACCTCGGTTCGAGCGCTAAGGTCACCGGCGAGAGCCTTACGCGCGAGGCGATCGATACAAGCCAGGAAAGCGGCCAGAGTTTTACCGGATCCTGTGGGCGCAGAAATCAGGGTCGTTCGCCCAGCGAGAATATGTGGCCATCCTTGCTCCTGCGGCTCAGTCGGCGTTCCGAATCGCGAAACAAACCACTCTGCAACGAGAGGGTGCGCCCACAGAAGAGAGGAAGGAAGGGACTGCATCGGAATATTCTATTCCGAAACATAGCTTTCGCCAAGCATTCGCCTTAACGTCTTAAATCCTGAACCACGGAGGGCACGAAGGACGAGGATATCTCGGTTGGCCGTCCGTCTGCGTGCTATTTTGCGGGTTTGCTCGGATTCGCCGCCGGCTTAATGCCGCCGAGCGCTTTCTGCAGGTCGTCCACGGAAGATGAGGTCAGTTGATAAAGCGACGGATCACCTTCGCGCTTCGCAACGTAATTCGATCCGGACTTGGAAATCTGGACCTTTTCGACCCGCTTACCGTCTTGCGAAGTAACGGTCGTCTCAATGGTGGGAGTCGTAAATCCGGAGTCAACGAATTTATCGGCGGAAAGGTCGCGCAGATCGGAGACGACTGTTCGTACGCTGTCCTCATCCATTTTCTTACCGTTGCTCCACCAATCCTGACCGCCTCGAATCAACCAGTAGTTTTCAGCTCCGCTGTGAATCTCGACCTTGTACGGATCGGCGTATCCGAAATCGAAGAGCTTCTTATTGCGGAAGTCGTCAACTTTCTTGTTTACAGCATCGCCCAAATCAGAATTGATCTTGTATGCGCCGTCCACCACGCTCGATTTCGCGTAGTAGTTGTCTTTGTCCTTTCGAAGCTCTAGCTGCTGGGTCGATGATTCATCGGTCAGCTTTGCAGTAGCAATCGGCGTTCCCTTGGCGAATGCCAAGTCTGCCTCTTTTGTTGACGCATCGGGGCCGCTGAGATCCATGCGCGCATCGGTCAGCTTGCTCACCAGTCCACTCACTGCGTAGGTGTCAGCGCGCATCGGCTTGGGCTTCAGAATCTGCCAGTCGTCCTTGCTCCTCCCAAACTCGATATCACCATTCTTGCCGCTGATCTCAAGTCGGCTGACCTTGTCAGGACTCACGGTCAGCAACCGCTTGTCTCGGAGATCATTGAGACTCTTATCCAGGCTCGTCTTGTGATAACTCGCAATCGTAAAAACGCGGGGATCACCAGCCAATGCGGTGTAGACCGCACTACCGGTTGGTGTCTCATCCCCGAGCAAAAGGCGCTGCGTCTTGTTGTCCTTTTCGGTCACATCGACTTCGAACCCCGGAGAAGCCAATCCGTACCGTTGCAGATCACTGGCCTTGTCTTCGACTAGCCGATCGGCATTCAACGAAGAAAGAGTTGAGAGCATTCCCGAAACCGTACTTTGATCGGCGCCGACGGGTTTCAGTTCGGTAATTTTCCAGTCTGATCCGCTCTTCGCCAGCGTAATCGGAGCTGCGTCCTTCTTCTTGAGTTCGATTTTCGTGATGGAGTTCTCATCCAGCTTCAGAATCGACGGCGCCGTATCCGCATCCGGCTTGGCCGCTTCCGCGCTCGGTTTGTGGTGATCGGACCAATAAAGAGCTCCCGCCAGCGCGACGAAAACGATTGTTGCAATGAGCAGACCACGTATTTTCATGAGTAGTCGAATGTCGCTTCACCACTTACGAGTGAAACTATCTCCGTTTCCACCAGACAGAGATGCCGAGAATGACAACCGCAAAAGGCAATCCGAACTGGCTCACAGCGCGCACCCATGACAACTGCCCAGCTGTCATCGTGATCCGCCGATCTTCGGGCGCTTTCGGACGAATTGAAATCAAGTCTTCATCCGACGACAACCAGTTAATAGCATTGGAGGCCAGATCGTCATTGCCGTTGAAATCGAGAAAGCGATTCGAGGCCCATGTAGATGAACCCACCACCACGAATCGTCCCTGCGAATTCTCTTTGCCGGTGTTATAGGTGCCGGCGGCGGCTATTGTCAGCGGTCCTTTCTTGTTCTTCGGATCCTTCATATTCACCGCAGGCGAACTCAAGTTGCTGGTAGCGAGACTGGTGCTCGAGCTATCAAACAACTTCTGAACGCTGGTCTTATCGGTGTTCTTGATGTCAAGCGACCTCGCCAACGGGAACCCAGTCGCAGTGCCCCGCATCTGGTCCACGATAGGCTGAGAAGCGTAGCTCGTCACCATCGCCACCTCGGGACCAACCCCGGCGATTTGTCCCAACGGGTTCAGATCGAGGATCAAGTCTTTGTCCGGTGTCACGCCCCAGCTTTGCAACAGGTTCATCAGCGCGTCGTTATCGGCGATTTCATCATGTCCAAGCTTCAGTGGCGGATCGAGCATAAAGAACGCACGGCCGCCTTCTTCCACGTACTTCTTGATCGCATCCACTTCCGGCTGTTCGTAATTTTTCGTGGGACCAGCAATCACCAGAGTCGTGCAATCGCTCGGTACTTCCGCCTTCGTCAGTAAATCGACCGACTTGCTTTCGTAGTTGTCCTTCGAAAGGATCTCCTTGAACTTCGACATGCCCTCGCGATCGCTGTTATCGAGCTGATGTTCGCCGCTCCCGCTCGTGAAGCAGACCGTTCGCGTCGTGCTCTTCAGATCGCGAATGAAGGCACCCGTTATGCCCTCTTCGGTCATGCTCTTGGCCTCTTCGTGCTTCGCGCCGACCTGGACCACCGCTGTGCCCAAGCTGCGGATCCCAGCCTCCCGCGCCACTTCCGGATCCTTATCTGGATCGACGTACTTCACCTGCACTTTAGGAGAGAGATTGGCGTACTGATCGAGCAGGTCCCTTCCGTCTCGAAAGCGCGTGCTCTGGTTGAAATATGTGATCGTCGCGGGTTGCTTCAGGCCCTTAACAATCTTGGCAGTCTGATCTGACAAGCTATAGCGCTTGTTGGCGGTCGCGTCGTACGACTTGTTGTAACGATCCGCCAAAACATTCGCCACAACAACGATAGCGATAACAACCAGAATGTACGTCACCGCGTACGCGGCGTACTTGGTCTGTCTCGCCTTAATCCATTGGCTTGCCATTTACGACCTCCAGCGCAGGGACTCCATCGAGCGCGTCGTGAAAAACAGTCCCAGAAAAATTATTGTGAGATAGAAAACCGCGTCCTTGGTATCGAGGACGCCTTTGGCAAACGACTCGAAGTGCGTAATCACCGACATGTAAGCCAGTACCTTCGCCCACGTCGCTGTTTCATATCCGCTCACCCATTCCAGCACCCACAAAAGCAGGCAGACACCAAATGTCACAGCTCCGGCAACAATCTGATTCTTGGTGAGCGTAGAAATGAAGGTACCGATAGCAAGCAGGGCACCCGCCTGCAGCAATAGCCCCAGATAGCCGATCAGCAGCGGCTTCCAGTCCGGATGTCCATACCTAAACAGGAATGCAAAATTCACCGCCGTAAATAGCAGGAGGCATGCGTAAAGCACAACGGCAGCAAACCACTTTCCGAGGATGATTTCGATATCGCGTATCGGCGAGGTCGCCAGTAATTCTATTGTCCCGGTGCGCTTCTCCTCGGCAAACAAGCGCATCGTTATCAATGGAATGAAAAACAGGCCGATCACGCCGACATTCGACAGCAGCGGCCGAATAATCCACTCGTTCAGATTCATCGGAAAAGACCGTCCGCTCATCTGTGACTGGATGCTCTCGAAGACGAACGTGCCCAGCGCGTTCCAGAAAAAAAATCCGAAGATCAGCCCAAACATGATCAGAAGGATGTACGCCACCGGCGACACGAAATAACTTCGCAACTCTTTCTGGCAAATGACCCAAACGTTTCTCATCAGGCTTGCACCTCGACTGGCGTTTCTTCCGTCGGAGCCGCCGCCTCACTGCCTGTGAGTTGGAGGAAGACTTCTTCCAGGCTCATCGCGGCCGGACGCAGTTCATTTAAATCCCAGCCCCCTTCAACGACCGTGCGAGCCACATCTCCGCGTACGAACCCGCCTTTCTTGCTCTCGACTTCAAATACCGCGCGCGAGTCGACTTGCTGCTTGCACAGAACGCGAGTTACGCCAGATACCTGCTCCAAGCGATGCTGCACAATCGACGGCTCCAGGCTCCCATTCCGCCCGGCGACTTCCACCAAAACCGACTCCGCTCCTCGTGCCCGCGCTTGCAGATTGCGCACCGAGTCGGTTGCCACCAGTTTTCCCTTGTTGATGATGATGACCTGCTCGCAAGTCTGTTCGACTTCCGGCAGTATGTGCGTACTCAAAATGATCGTGTGCTCGCCCGCGAGATCCTTAATCAAATCCCGAGTTTCGTTAATCTGCTTGGGATCGAGCCCTGCAGTGGGCTCATCGAGAATCAGCACATCGGGATTGTGAATGATCGCCTGCGCGAGTCCCACGCGCTGCCGGTAGCCCTTTGATAACTTTCCGAGAAGCTTGTTCTTTACGTCGTCAACAGCACAGCGCTCGCAGACGTAGTCGACGCGCTTCTCGAGATCAGCGCCAGATAGTCCCTTCAATTTCCCGACAAAGCGCAGATATTCTGCGGTCGCCATCTCAGGGTAGATCGGTGGCGTCTCCGGCAAGTATCCAATCCGCTTTTTCACTTCGAGCGGCTGCTCAAGGACATCGAAACCGGCCACCGTAGCCGTACCCGACGTCGGTGGCAGGAAGCAGGTCAGCATGCGCATGGTGGTGGTCTTACCGGCGCCATTTGGACCAAGAAAGCCAACGATCTGCCCCTTCCCTACTTCGAACGAGATCTGATCGACGGCAGTCGTCCGCGCATACCTTTTGGTAAGCTGTGTCACTTTGATCATAAGTTTTCGCTGGCAACGGCGGGCTACGCAGCCGTTGACCCACACCAGAACTGAGTGGGAATAACCTTTATGTTAAGAACTGATCTTCTTACTGTCAATTTTTCCCCGCTTAAAAGGCCTGATTTTAGCTAGTATCGCGCCACGACCTATTCCTACGGCCGCGGCCCCACAGTATTGAGAATCACAACCAGTTCGGCGGGATGCCCATGCACTTGTTAGAATCCCACCGATGCCCAAAATTTCCGCTCAGGCACGTGCCCGTAAAATCAAGCTCCTGCTCTTCGATGTTGACGGAGTCCTCACAGACGGCAAAATGTATTTCCTGCCGCAGCACGACGAAACGCAAGAGGACGCACAACTTAGCGCACAGGGTTCGATCGAGTTCAAGGGCTTCCATGCTCACGATGGAGTCGCCATTTCGCTCGCGAGGCTTGGTGGCCTTCGTACCGGCCTGATCACCAAACGCTTCTCGGAAACCGTCGCTCTCCGGGCCCGCGACCTGAAACTGGAATTTGTCTTCCAAGGTATCCACGACAAGGGATCTGCCTTCAGGCAGATCATCAAGGAAGCCGGACTCGGGCTCGACGAAGCCGCATTTGTCGGTGACGACATCGTCGATTTGCCGGCAATGCGCCACGCTGGACTGGCGGTCGCCACCCAGAACGCCCGCGCCGAGGTGAAAAGGGAGGCCCACTACACGACCCCACACCCCGGCGGCGAAGGCGCCCTCCGGGATACAGTCGAATTCCTTCTCAAAGCCCAAGGAAAGTGGAAGAAGGTACTGGAAGCCTACCTGACCGAACATCCCACTTTGCAGTAGGGGACTCATCTGGGTCAAAGGCCGAGAGCTAGAGGCTAGAAGCTAAAAGCCAAATAAGAAACCCACCGGAAGCTTGCTTGGGGCGTGCTCGGGTCAGCATCCGGTGGGTTCTACCGTTTCTCCTTACTCACCCTGTTGTTTTCAGGAGTATGTTGAAAAAATTAAACACCTCTTTCAGAGGAAGTTCCGTCTAATTTTGTAAAGCTTTGTAAAATGCGCCGAAATTAGCACTAATACGATTGAATGCATTCTGGGCAAGTGACTTGCAAGAATGATTCTGCGTTGCGGAGCAACCATTGCGTGGATCGTTGAAAATTTATGACTGCAGGTTGCAAACGCACCCATGGGCCGATGTGGGAGGCCACGGTAATAGGTGCTAGGTGGTTGTTCCTAATCCGGCAATCCCGGACTCTTGGCAGCCATCAACTCTGTGAATCGCTTGTCCTTGCGCAATTCAGCGAACTCAGTGTCTTTGTAGACGTTTTTCAGGTCCTTGTAGCCCTCTTCCATCGCCTTCCGCAAGTACTCCAGAGAGCGATCCGACAGGCCCATCTTGGCATAAAGTCTTGCGACGGTGTAGTCATAACGGGCCCGGTCTTCCGGACTCGGTAATTGCGCCTGCACACCGCCACGCGATGTCCGCTCAAACACATCGGGATCGATCTCCATCGCCTTCTGATACGCCTGCACAGCCGGATCAAACTGCCGTTTTGAGAATAGCGCCGCGCCCAGATTGCTGTAGAACGATGCCGAGGTCCCGTCAACCGCGATAGCACGCCGGTACTGTTTTACCGCAGGCGAGTATTTCCGCTCTTCGTAATACACGACGCCCAGGTTGTTATAAGCATCTGCAAACTTGCGATCAGCTTTAATCGCCTGCTCGAACGTGTTTTTGGCCTCGCGATAACGCTGCATCATCAATTCGGATATGCCGATCTTATTCAGCAACCGCGCCGCATTCGGATCCTTCACTAGCCCCGCGCGATAGTAATCAATCGCATCCAAATACAGCTTCTGCATGCGCAATTCGTCCCCGCGCTGTTCCAGTTCTGACACCGTTGCATCTGGCCTCGGAGGGTCAATCGTCCGCATCAGCGGTGGCGCAATTTGCACTTGTTCCGAATGTGAGACCTGCGCCGTCGATGTCAGGGGAAATGCGAGGACAACAATCGTCAGAAGAGAGACGGAAAGTAACGAATACTTCGGGCAGAGAGCCATGGGCCACCCCCCAGCAATGCCACTATTGTGTCACAGTTCAGGAAGCCGGGCCGTCAAAATCATCGGACTTTCCGGAAGCCGGAAAGCGGCCGGAAGTCGGATCAGTGCGGCGCGGACTGCCCGCTGTCTGCTGGCTTAGACACCGGAGCCGAGCTTTTGTCATCCTTGAATATTCCGGCGATCTTTCCGAATAACCCCTTCTTTTTCTTGGGATCCTGCTGATTATTCTGGTCTTGCGTGTTCGCCGCCTGCGCCGGAGTCTGCGGCATTACGGGCTTGTCACTGCTCCCGAAAATCTTGGATAGGAAGCCCTTAAAGCCCTGCTGCGACTCGCAGGTATCGTGCGGTTCGGTCCCGGCCACAAAAGCGGACACGTAATCATCGGTGCAGTTCGGAGTCGCCAGACGGTTCGTCGCCTTGTCGAGTTGCACATCAACCACACCCGACGGCTGCGAAAACTCCCGCATGTCCGAATACTGCGGCAGGGTCGAGGCCTTCTTCATGAATTCGGTCCAGATCGGCGCGGCCGTCATGGCGCCGCTCAGCCTCAAATCGCTGTAATCGTCATAACCGACCCAAACAATGCACAGCAGGTTCGACGTGTACCCGGCGAACCATCCATCGTGCGAACTACCTGTCTTCCCAGCCGCGGGAGGTGTAAACCCGCGCAGACGCACCGCCGTATATCCGAGCCCATTGTTGATCACACCCTCCATCATGTTGGTCATTACGTAGGAGATTCGCGGATCGAGCACTGCTCGCTGGTCGGTGTTGTAGTTCGCGATGACGTCACCCTTCGAGTTCCGCACCGACCGCATCAGAATCGGGGAAATCCGTACGCCATTGTTCGCAAATACCGTATAGGCGCCCGCCATATCCAGCGGCGATGCATCATAGGATCCGAGTGCCATCGCCGGAGTCGCCTTCACTGACGCAATGCCGGCCGACTTCGCCAGATCTGCAACCTTGTCGTATCCAACTTCTTCCGCAACCTTAACCGTAGCGTTATTAAGGGACATCGCCAGCGCGTACCGCAGCGTCACGTCTCCGTGATATTCCTCTTTGTAATTGCGCGGTTCATAGATCGTGTCGCCATAGGCGAAGGTCGAAGGCTCATCGGTCACGGTGGACGCGGGAGTGATGACATTCGGCGATCCATCGAGCGCCGTGTTCATGGCCGCCGCGTACACAAACGGCTTGAAGATCGAGCCTGTCGGCCGCTTCGCCACTGCATGATCGAGTTGGCTCCATCCGTAATCCCGTCCACCCACGAGTGCCAGCACCGCCCCGGTATGCGGATCGATCGCTACCAGTGCCACCTGGGCTTGCGGACCCGGCTGTACGGTGGTTTCGACTTTCTTCCCCACCTTCACTTTCTTGGTACGCAATTTCTTGACCTGCTC
>DATJWZ010000386.1:0-1089 GCA_035500795.1 Candidatus Eiseniibacteriota bacterium
CCGCACATCTGCCGCAAGTCTCTCCGCGGCCTGCTTGCGTTCCGACTCCGGCAACAGATCAAACGCCAGAGCCAGCGCATAAGCAGTCTGTGTATTCGAAGCCAGCCGTCCATTCGGAGTCACAAACTCTTTCTGAAATGCCGCATGAATACGATCGAGCAACTCACCGTATTCAGTCGCATCAGTTGTATTCCCGAGCACCTCGGCCGTTCGCCGCAGCAAGTCGGTCGATCGAGCAAAATACGCCGTTTGAATGAGATCCTTGTCGGTCGTTGCTCCCGGATAATCCGATCGCGTCGTCGCAAATGCCAGCCAATCGCCGAAGCTGAATCCGTTGCTCCAGATATAGCGGTCGCCTGCCTGCTTCCGCATGTACTCCACCCAGGCCTTCATGCTCGGGTACTGCTGCTCCAGAATTCGCCGGTCGCCGTATGACAGGTAAACCGTCCATGGCATAACCGTCGCAACATCGGCCCATCCAGCCGACGCCGATTCGCCCTTGCGCGTGGTGTGACTGAGCACATTGGGAATGACGAATGGCACGGCGCCGTCATCCTGCTGATCCAGTGCAACGTCTTTCAGCCACTTCGTATAAAACGCCGCGGAATCGTGATTGAAGCAAGCCGTTCGCGCGAAGACCTGCGCATCACCCGTCCAGCCCAGCCGTTCATCACGCTGTGGACAATCAGTCGGCACATCGAGGAAATTTCCTTTTTGTCCCCAAATAATGTTGTGCTGCAGTTGGTTCAGCATCGGATTCGATGTCTCGAACGTTCCTGATGGGTCGATCGCGGAATGCACTACGACGCCGGTAAATGCATCGAGTGACAACTCGCCGGGCCATCCGTTGACCGCCACGTAGCGAAAGCCGTGAAAAGTGAAATGGGGCTCAAAAACTTCAAGGCCTCCGCCCTTGGCCGTGTATTGGTCGGTAGCCTTCGCCGCTCGCAGGTTCGCGGTGTAGAAATTTCCCCGATTGTCGAGCACCTCGGCATGCCGCAATGTGATGGTTGTGCCCGCAGGCGCATTCACCTGCATCCGTACCCAGCCCACCATGTTCTGTCCCATGTCGAGCACGGTATCGCCGCC
>DATJWZ010000387.1:0-3406 GCA_035500795.1 Candidatus Eiseniibacteriota bacterium
AGAAGCGACAGCCGAAGACTCGTTGGCGGCCATACGGGCGCGCAGAAGGTTCGGAATCGCGATTGCTGCGATGATCAGGATGATCGCCACCACGATCAGCAGCTCGATAAGTGAGAAACCCTTTTGTTTCCGCATCTCTAAATTTCCCCTCGTTTTTGTCTGTTTTGGCATCTCTGCGAACATCGCAGCCGTACCTGATGTTTGCATCTGCCTCGCCAAAGGCGCTAGTTACCATGGTTTCGAGTACTTTTGGAACAAGGGCTTTGTTTTCAGATGGGGCGCAAACTTTGGGGCATGACGAGGAATGAGCAGTTCAGGGCAGTGCTGGCAAAAAGCGTCGTGAGAGCTGACAAATCATGTCATCCGCAGGGGGCAGGGCGCAGGGGCTAGGGAACAGCTATGGGAACTAAAAGAGAAGATTCCGATAGTGCTGCAAAGCGTGAACCAACCGAGACTTCCGGGCCCAATCGCTTGCGCCGATTCGAGTGACGTAGAATGCTCGTGCTCTTCCCGTGTGTCCGTTCTTCAAGGCTATGAATCTCTCGGAGATGTCTACCATCGATCGTGACATTGCAAAGGCTTCGACTCTGTCTTCATCGCTTTACATCGACCGGAAAGTATTCGCAGCCGAGCAGGAGAAGATATTTGCGCGGGCCTGGCAGGTTGTTGGGCATGCGCACCAAGTGGCGAATGCGGGCGATTATTTCACCACCGAAATAGTCGGTGAACCTCTGCTTGTGGTGCGCGGGGGAGATGGCAAATTGCGCGGTTTCTACAATGTTTGCCGGCATCGGGCGGGGCCTCCGGCGGAGGGCTGCGGATCACGAAAACTGTTTCGCTGCGGGTATCACGGATGGACGTATGGCTTGGATGGATCCCTGATCAGTGCAACGGAAATGGAGGGAGTCGAGGGATTTCGTGCGGAGGATTTTGCGCTTGCGCCGGTACAGGTGGAGGAATGGTTCAATCTCGTCTTCATCAATCTTGATAAAGAGGCGCGTCCGCTGCGGGAAGGGTTGGGAGAGTTGTTGCCGCAGGCCGAGAAATTTCCGTTCGCTGGAATGAAATTGTTTGAGCGGCGTACGTATGACATGAAGTGCAACTGGAAGACGTATGTAGATAATTATCTGGAGGGATATCATCTGCCGAGCGTGCATCCGGGATTGAATCGCGAGTTGGATTACAACGCATATGTGGTCGAACCGTATGCGCGCCATGTGCGGCAGTTCTCGCCGATACGCGGGGCGCAGCCGGGAGACGAGACGCCACGGCGGTATCAGGAAGCGCGTGAGGACTTGACGACGGATTACTTCTGGATTTTTCCGAACTGGATGCTGAATTGTTATCCGGATAATGTGTCGCTGAATATTGTGCTGCCGCTTGAGCCGGAACGGTCGCTGGCCATTTTTGAATGGTATTTGCCAGAGAAGGATCACGGCACGCCTGCGGCGAAGGCTTCAGTGGAATTCAGCGATCAAATTCAGATTGAAGATGTGGGGATTTGTGAGGCAGTGCAGAAAAACCTACGCTCGCGAAGCTACGCGCGGGGACGGTTCAGCGTAAAGCAAGAGAAGGGTGTACATGCTTTTCATCGGATGTACGGGGAGATGATGGCGAGAACTGGATCATCCGCTTAGGACCTCGGACCCTCGTTGATCTGGAAAATGACGCGCACCTTGCGTTCTGTCGAAAATTCGATCATCTGCTTGAACGTCATTTTGGAAAATCCGTTTGCTCGGTAGAGCCTCTGAATTGACCGAGAGCTCTCGCGGACCCTGCTCATATCGAGGGACTCTCCCAATGGAACCTGTATCACGCTTCTGATCCGATCCGCATCGATGAGGTTATTCCCGGCGACTTCGATTTCTTGTACTTGAGCCCGGGGGCCTTCGTGAACCGTAAAGGACAACGAAGCGCGTTGCGGATATCGGCTCATGTTGACCAATGTCATCGATGGAGCGGAAACGGTTGCGCGAAGATAGCCCATATCGTGCAGAACTCGTTGAATACTAGCGACGAGCTCGGCGTCCGTCGGACTATCAAAACACCGGCCAATCAGAGCCGCCCTGGTTGCAGCCGCGACATCCTCCGGCAAGTTGCTCCCTGTGGACAGGCCGACGTCTGACGCAATGTATGGAGCATCGCAAGCTTCTTGGCTGATGGATGTTGAGGGTATGGAAACAAAAGCAGAAGATAGCAAGAGAAGCATCAGAGGCCGGTACATTCACTGCCACCTCCAAGTGAAGAAATCATACGCCGAGTTGCAAGGTGCTGCGCGCGGGTGGCCGAAAACCACCAGTTTCGGTGACTGACAGCCAATTCCCGCCTCGTGGTGGCGGATTACGATTTGTGCGGTCTCTTTCCTGCTGAAAACAAAGGGGTTTTGTTGAGAGATCTTGGTGTGTTTGGCAGGGCACGTGCCACTGTGTAAAGCAGAATTCTCTTTCAAAATGTGGTTTCAAATGGAGATTAAGTGGTGGGCCACGAGGTGGGTATGAAACGCCAAGTAATCGGAAAATTCGCGATTCTGATTTTGGCATTATCGAGCGCGTTGTCTTTGGGAGCATGGGCGCAGACGAGGAATGATGGTCCAGGGCCCTCGGAGCAGCCGGATGCTCCACTGGAGACTGGTCAGCCACAGCCGCAGCAGGAAGATCAGGGAATGCCGCCAGCGAGTGCGGATGACGCGCAGGCACCCAATGATGACAATGCGCAGCCCACAGAGGCGCAGCCAGGTGGGCCCTCCGGAGAAGCTCCGGCACGAACCGACCAGGGTGTGGCTCGCGTAAGTCTGATTCATGGTGATGTCTCGACGCAGCGCGGGGACTCGGGTGACTGGTCCGCGGCAGCGCTGAATCAGCCGATGATGACGGGCGACAAGGTTTCGACCGGCCAAGGCGCTCGCGCGGAAATGCAGCTCGACTTTGCCAACACGCTCAGGCTGGGCTCGAACTCGAAAGCGAACATCGTCAACCTGACGCAGAAGAACATTCAGATCCAGCTGGGCGAAGGTATCGCGAGTTATTCGGTATCGAAAGACAGCCAGGCGGAACCTGAGATCGACACACCGAACGTTTCTGTTCATCCGTCGCATCACGATGGAGTATTCCGGATTGAAGTGCATCCCGACGGCGACACGCTAGTGATTGTGCGCAAAGGCGAAGCGCAGATTGCCACGCCGCAGGGAAGTACGGAAGTTCGGGCGGGAGAGATGGCGACGATCCGCGGCAATGCGGATGAGGCGCAATACCGGATCGCGCAGGCACCCGACCGCGATGATTTTGACCGCTGGGTCAGCGACCGCGATCACCTCATCGAGGATGCCAACTCGTATCGCCACACGAATCGTTACTACACGGGCGCGCAGGACCTGGATGCTTATGGGCAATGGCGCCACGTGGATGAT
>DATJWZ010000388.1:0-2828 GCA_035500795.1 Candidatus Eiseniibacteriota bacterium
CGATCGCCTCAGTTGATGGCCAGGGATTTTTCCTGGAAGACATGTACCTCATTACCAGGGATGGCGCCGAGTTGCTTACCCCGGGAGTTCCCTATTCGGCGGAGGAAATCGAAGCCGCGATGAAATAGGCAGTATTGAAAAACCTGAGACGGTTCGGGACGAGTGGTCGGCAAACAAGAAACTGGAGTTCGTTCCAATGACTTCTGGATAGCCCGTTAGAACGAAGCCGCTCGCGCGGCGGACGCTGCCGCGTGGGTGCTATCGGCACTCCTGGTTTTTCGGATCAGATAATTTGTGGGTCACAAGGAGGTGTCCCTGTGACCCATCTAAGAAAAATCATGCTGGAGGAACTCCAGCGTCGTCATTACTCCGAGGGTACCACACACTATTACATCCGCCACGTCGAAAGGTTCGCTCGACATTTCAACTGCTCTCCGGATCGTTTGGGTCCGCAACACATTCGCCAGTACCAAGTCTATCTCTTCACCAAACGGAAGTTGTCACCCGGTTCGGTGACGAACCATCTGTGTGCCCTGCGGTTTTTCTACATTCAGACGCTCAAGAGAGCGTGGAGCATTGCCGACACTCCTTATCCCAAGAAGACGCACCGCTTGCCCACGATTCTCAGCCAGGAAGAAGTAGCACAACTCATCGACGCCGCTCCCACTCCGTTTTACCGCACCATACTCATGACTCTCTACGCGGAGTTCGGAACGCGGAGTTGACTCGTCTGAAGGTCAGCGACATTGACAGCCGTCGGATGGTGATTCACATCCAGGACGGCAAAGGTCGTGAAGACCGCGACGTCATGCTCAGCCCTGTCCTGCTCGAGGAACTGCGCGCTCACTGGCAACGCTTGCGCAAGAAGTCTGTTTGGTTATTTCCTGGCAACCCCTGGCACAGCGGCGATCAGCCTATCGACACCAAAACGCCGCGTCACGCCTGCCAGTACGCCGCTCGCAGTGCCGGAATCAAGAAGAAAGTGTCCCCCCACGTGCTCCGTCACTGCTTCGCAACGCACATGCTGGAAGCCGGTGCCGACCTGCACACCATTCAGATTTTGTTGGGGCATCACGATCTAAAAGAAACGGCTCGCTATCTCCATCTTTCCGAGCGCCACTTGCACGCCACGGCCAGTCCTCTGGACTCGCTGGTGCTGAAAGGCAGGTCACAACCGGAGAGATAGATGACTCGGCCGCCGCTAGAGGTGGCCGACTTGGTCCGTACCGCAGGCACTTCGTTCATCGAGCGCAATCGTCAATGGCTCCGTTGGACACATATAAAGGTGCTGCTCGCCATCGTACGCTGTCGCACAGCCGCACTCGGCGGTCACATCGATGCGTGCATGCGCTGCGGACACCGCGCTGCCATCTCGTATAACAGTTGTCGGAATCGCCATTGCCCGAAGTGTCAGACCGGCGCTCGTGAACGCTGGATCCAGGCACGTCGTCGCGAACTTCTGTCCACGCCCTACGTCCATGTGGTTTTCACTCTGCCTCCGCAACTGGCTTCGCTGGCTTTGCAGAACAAGAAAGTCATCTATGGTTTGCTGCTTCGCGCCAGCGCAGAAACTCTACTCGAAGTGGCTCGTAACCCCAGGCATCTCGGTGCCGAGATCGGCTTCTTCAGCGTGTTGCACACTTGGAACCAGAAACTCCAACTTCATCCCCACGTCCACTGTGTCATCCCGGCGGGTGGGCTCTCCCTCGATCGCACACGTTGGATTCGGTCCCGCCCTCGATTCTTTCTCCCCATCCAAGTGCTCCGGCGCGTGTTTCGCGGTAAGTTCGTTGCTGGGCTCAAGTCGGCCTTTCAGCGAAAGCAGTTGCACCTTTCCGGCAATCTAGCTTTCCTCGCTCAACCTAAGATCTTCACTTCCTGGCTACGGCCGCTGTTTCGCAAAGATTGGATCGTCTATTGCAAACCACCGTTCGGTGGTCCTGAGTATGTGCTGCACTACCTCGGCCGTTACATACACCGCGTGGCCATCTCTAACCATCGACTGGTTTCCTTCGAGAACGGCCAAGTCACCTTTCGTTGGCGCGACTCCGCTCGCAACAATGAGCAGAAGCTGATGGCGCTATCGCTCGATGAGTTCCTGCGTCGCTTCCTGCTTCATCTGCTGCCTAAGGGTTTCGTGCGCATCCGCCACTTCGGCTTCCTCGCCAGTCGCCGCAGAGCTCAACTTCTGCCGCTGTGCCTAGCAGCACTGGACTCACTACCAGCACAAACCGAAACATCCACGACTCAGGACATGAGTCCCCATCGCATCTGCCCCCAGTGTGGCGGCACCATGGCGATCATCGAGAGATTAACTGCCGTTCAGATCCAACTTCGCTCCCCACCCAAGCTGTCGCTAGCTACAGCATGAAGTCTCTATCCCATTTCGAAAAGTTCGCGTGCCCCGCCGCGCTGGTCCGACGTGTGTCTCGTCACCGAAACAGTCCTAGCTTTGCACGCCTCATGATCAATGCAACCACCCCGCAACACCTCCCCAAGACCGTATCGTTCGACTCCCGCACCACTCCCCCGCCGCCCGAGTCCCTCCTTCGCCCACATGCAATGCCCATAGCCCCACCGCGTCCGCCGCAAACGCGAGCGGCTTCCTTCTGACGGCTTTATCGAACGCGCGCACCAATACTCGTTCAATCACTCCTCCGCCTTGCGCGCGTCCGATAAAGCACTTACGTTACCGAAGCGCAACCCCGAAAGCCCTGAATCGGCCGCGAAACAGATCACCTCTACTCGCAACGACTCCTTCCGCCAATAACAATGGTCTCATCGCTCTCATCGTGCAAAGTTGCGGAGAGGGGCAAGCAATCAGGCAA
>DATJWZ010000389.1:0-10744 GCA_035500795.1 Candidatus Eiseniibacteriota bacterium
GATTGGGAGTTTCCGGCCGCGGCTGACAAGCAAAACTTCACGCTGCTGCTCGCGGAGTTCCGCAGTCAGCTCAATGCTCTGAGTGCGCAAACCGGCAAGCAGTATGTCCTTAGCTTCGATGGTCCGGCGGGCGCGCAGAACTACACCAATATCGATTTGAAGAACGCCGCAAAGCAGGTGGATTTCATCACCATCGACGGCTACAACTACGCGGGAAGCTGGGACACTGCGACAAACGATGCATCACCGCTGTTTGATTCGCCTCAGGACCCCGACTTTGGCCAGCATCTCGACATCGAAGATACCGTTGCGGCGTACCTCAAGGCCGGCGTGCCTCCGCAGAAATATGTGATGGGCGTGCCACTGTACGGAGCAGGCTGGACCGGCGTCCCCAACAAGAACCACGGCCTCTATCAGACATCCACCGGACCCTCGGCGGTGCTGCTTGCGAATGGAACTGGTCTCTGCGCCGATCTGTCTGGCAACACACCCGGATGTGACACGCTGCTTACCCCAGGGACGGCGACATATGCCACGCTTTCTACGCTCACGGCGAACGGCTATAAGAGCTACTTCGACCCGAGCAGGCTCGCGGTTTCGCTCTACAACCCAACCAGCGGGACGTTCTATACCTACGACGATCCGGACACGGCTTTTCTGAAGGCTCTCTATATCGACTTCCGCGTGCCCGGTGGGCTCGGAGGAGCCTTCGTCTGGGCCGTGAAAGATGACGACGCCAAGGGCACCATGGTTAAGACGCTCGCTTCAGGTCTCGGTCGCTAAACTGCGGTCGCAATCCAGGTTTTGTCAACAGCCGGCTCGGCGACTCCCCAAGTCGCCGGGCCGTTTTTTCCGCCAGCAAAGCCACAGGCATAGAATGCAAGACGACAGGAGAATCCTCTCCGAAGGAGTCTTCGCATGGGTAGCGTCGCTTTGTTGCAATCGCTCAAGGAAAGCATTCTTAGCGGTGCCGGCGTTAAAGCCATCTACGGCGAACCGATCACTGCGCAGGGAAAGACCGTCATTCCGGTCGCCAAGCTCATGTACGGCTACGGCGCAGGGGCGGGCACTGGTGGAGTAGGGAACTCCAGCGCCCAGGGCGAAGGCGGTGGTGGCGGCGCGGGAGTTCGCGCCATCCCTGTCGGTGTGATCGAGGTGAGCGATAAGGAGACGCGCTTCATTCCCATCACCAGCCGCAAGAAACTTGCCGGAGCGATTGCGATCGGCACGCTCGTGGGGATCTTCCTGGGCTGGCGCCGCCGGCGGCGCTGAGCTTGATCGCTGTGCGCAACCGGCGACGACGACTTACTGGGGCGCAGTCGGAGCCGTACCTGCAGGCGCGAGGGCATCGACAAGCGACACCACCGCCAGCTTCTGGCGTAAAGTGTCGAGTTGCGCCTGCGTTTTTACCGTGATTTCAACCGGCTCATTCGGCAGTACATCGAAGTAGTTGTCGGAGACGGCGGCATCAAGGTCTCCGAACGACAGATTAACGCTTCGTGCCAGTACCGGAGAGCTGAGTCGCACGCGATACCCACCTGCAACAGCGGTTAATTCCGTCTGAACGTGCGTGGCCGGCAACTGTATCAGCTTTGTCGGGACCAGGTAGATGACGTTCCGCGAAACTGGAGCGCCGTTCGCTGTTAGTTCGGCCACCACGAAGACCTGCGACGAATCCGCGCTGTTCGCAAACTCCGTCAACGGCAGTTGGTAGTAGATTGCGCTAGATAACTCGGGAACGTGCACGGCCTGCTTCTGCTCGCGCACCACGGTTCCGTCGAACTTGAGTATGCGTACATGGAGTTCGCCATCGGTTGGAGCCGTTTTGTCGGAGACCACATAAACAGCCAGCGCCCCATTCTCCACGTGAGGCGAGACGAGCACCGGAGCGTAGAAGCGCCGCGCATAATATTGGAGCGCCTTCCACCGTCCGTAGTAATCGATGCTCGACCATGACGCCACCGGCCAGCAGTCGTTGAGCTGCCAGTAGATGGAGCCCATGGTCCGCGGCCGGCTGCGGCGCAGATGTTCGGCTCCGATCTTGATACCCTCGGCCTGCAGCACCTGGCTCACATAGAGAAATGACGCGAAGTCCTTCGGCTCTGAGTAATCCTTGAGCAGATAGTCGTGGATGAGCGAGTTGCCTTCGTTGTTCTTTTGATGTGCCAGCATCACGGGCGTGAAAATGCTGGTGCGATCTTCGGGAGTGGTGAAGGCCTCAATCGTCTTCATCTCTGGAAACGACTGGAAGCCATACTCAGTCATGAAACGCGGGTTGTGCTGCTCGTATGTGGAGAAGGGCACGCGCCCGTGCCAGACTGTCCAGTCGTGCATGTCGCCCGAAGCCATGCCCGGAGCAAGGTCTTCATAATCGGCGCTGGGCGAGCTGGGCCAGTACGGAGTCTCCGGCACGAGCCGCTCGACCACGCGCGGCAGCGTACTGCTGAATAACAATAGATAATCCTGCCATATCTTCACGCGCGCTTCGGTAGACAGCCCGCGGACGATCCTTGCGTTGTTATCCCACGCGAGTGATTCTTCCGTCTCGTTATTTCCGCACCACACTACGATGCTTGGATGATTGCGCAGCCGGGTGACTTGGTATGTGGCTTCCTTCTCTACGTTCTCGCGGAACCAATAAGGCCCTGGCTGCCAGTCATTGCCGAACATAAAGTCCTGCCACACCATGATGCCCAGCTCGTCGCAGATGTCATAGAACTCGTCAGTCTCGTAATAACCGCCGCCCCAGTGGCGGATCATATTCATGTTTGCGTCGCGCGCCGACTCGAGAATGCGCCGATATTGTGCCGTCGTAACGCGGGAAGGGAAGCTATCGAAGGGAATCACATCTGCGCCCTTACCGAAAACCGGAATGCCGTTGACCAGCAGCTCAAATGAGCGCCCCCATTGGTCAAGATCGCGCCGCAGGACAATCGATCGCAGGCCAGTCTTGCGCACAGCGTCATCAACGGACTTTCCATTGACGGTAAGCTTCGCACTCCAGTGGTAGATCGGCTGTGCTCCGTAACCGGTCGGATACCAAAGGTGCGGATTCTCCACCTCAACCGGGATCACAATGTGGTTTTGTCCAGCAACCAGACTGATAGCCTGCTTCGCCTGCCCCGATTGGCCGGCTTCCTGATAGTCGACGGATACGGTGCCCCGTCCCGTTGCTGCTGCGACAATATCTAACTCCACGTCTATACGCACGAGGCCCTTCGTTACGTCGCGCACATGCGGATAAAAGTCGGCGATTCTCGCCTCATCCCACGCCTCCAGCCGCGCGGGGCGCCAGATGCCGCTGGTTACAAACGTCGGTCCCCAGTCCCATCCATATTCATAGGCTGCCTTCCGAATGTACGTCTTGTCCGGAGCCGGCGTCTGGCCGTGCCATACGTCAGTCAGCGCGATTTTCTGTGCGGCCTTGATTGGAGAAGGGAAGACGACCCGCAGATCATTCGCGCCCGCTTTCAGATATGGCTTAACGTCGACCCGCCATTCGCGAAACATGTTGTCGGCCAGCAGAATCTTCTGCCCGTTCAGATAGACCTCGGCGTACGCGTCCAGCCCCTCGAAGACAAGGTCGATGTGCCCGCGCGCCAGGAGTGCCGATGTGCCGTCGATGCGCGTGCGATACTCCCAATCCGCATCCTGAATCCATTGCAACTTCGCTTCGTTGTCGCGGTAGAACGGCTCCGGGATGAGCTTGTTTGCGAGCAGGTCGAGATGCACGTCGCCCGGGACCGTTGCCGGCCGCCATTCAGGCGCAGCAGTACTCCCGCCCGTGTCGCTCTGACGGAACTCCCATCCTCGATTGAGATTCACGATGGTCTTTTGTGCATTGAGCGACAAGCATCCGGCCAGCATTGCCAGGCAAAGAACGATCAGTGGAAAGAGCCTTCTATTTGTGTGCACTGAATGAATGGAACCTCGACAGCTTGAATTATGGACTTCGTGAAGTCAGCCTTATGCTACTTCATCTCAACTTTGCCATCCGAATTGCTTGATGCCGAATGAAAGAAAAGTTGCCTGAGCGTCAGAAATTATTTCGCTTCCGTGCGCATCAATGAGTGGCTGTTCTTCCGCATCTCATGTTAGTGGAGCAAGCAGCTAGCTGGGCTCACAGGAGCGGTTAAGCAATGAAATCCACACAACCTCAAAAGGCATTCTTGATTGGATCAGCAGCAGTTCTAGCAGGCGTCCTCGCTATCGCAGGTTGCCAAAACAAGCCGGACCATCCGGACGAGAAAGACGCAGTTACAAGTGCTTTGAAGACCAACAATTTGGACAGCGTGAGCGTATCTCAAGATAGAACGAAGGGTGTAATTACGCTCACCGGCAACGTGAACTCGGAGGATCTTAAGGCACAGGCTGCGGCGACAGCCAAGCAGGCAGCTCCTGATTACACCATTGCCGATGAGGTTGGCGTGACTCCTCAGGGAGCGGAAGGACAAGCGAAATCGGTAGCCTCAAGTCTCGATGATGCGATTGAGGACAACTACAAGGCACAGATCAAAGGCCACAAGAACCTCGACGATCAGAGCATCGACTACAAGGCCAAGAACGGCACGCTGGTATTGTCGGGCTCTGTGAAGACCGTTGCACAGAAGCGCGAAGCCGAGAAACTCGCCAAGGCTGTTCCCAACGTGCAGGAAGTTGTGAACGAGATCGAAGTCAAGACGGGTAAGAACTCGACGCCGAATTCCTAGAGTTTGCAATACTTCAAACCGGGCGGGAGCTGCGCATGGCTCCCGCAACTTTTTTGGGAGGGCGTTCGTTCGGAGCGCGCTAATACTTGCGCATCACGCCTAGGACCCGTCCCTGAATCTGCACGTGCGCCGCCGGCACAAAGATCGGATCCATCTCGGCATTCGAAGGCTGGAGGCGAACAGTAGAGCCTTCGAGGTAGTACCGCTTCAGTGTTGTCTCAGCTCCGCGGACCAACGCTACAACGATATCGCCTTCGCGTGCTGTTGAAACTCGCTCTACGAATACATAATCGCCGTCAACAATGTGCTCGTCGCGCATAGAGTCGCCTCGCACCTTGAGCGCGAAGGCTTCACGGTTTCCGACAATGTCGCTCAGCGATATGGTTTCCTGAGTCTCCACTGCTTCGAGCGGAAGACCGGCGGCGATGCGTCCCACGAGTGGAAGCCGCTCTCCGGGCCGCGCCTTCGCGCGCGGCGGCAAGACATCGATCGAGCGGCTCCGATTTTGAGCACGCTGCAGCAAACCCTTTTGATGGAGATTTGTGATGTGCTTATGAACCGTCGCTAGCGATCTAAGGTTGAGGCCGTGAGCGATCTCTTCAAACGATGGCGAATAGCCATTACGCTGCACGAAGCTCGAGATGAAGTCGAGCACTTCTTTCTGGCGGCGGGTAATTGCCATGCGCGAATTATAGCGAATAAAAAGCGAATCAGCGCAACAAAATAATCCTTGGTCTGTTGCGAATGATGGTGCATGAAATCGATGACTGCGCATGAATCATCGATGTCCTGGCCGAAGGAACCGTCCCCTCGCTTTCCTTGGGACCAATTTGTTCTATGCACGCGTGCTTGCAAGCGGTCGAGAATTGCCCTCAAACTGACCTGCAATATTCAATCTCGGACAGATCACGCCGCAGGGATTTCTGATAAACTTGATCTTGTTGTTGCGCTGGGATTTGCTGTTGTCAGATCGGCGCAACTTTGCACTTGGGGACGTAGTTCAGTTGGTTAGAATGCTGCCTTCCAACCGCTTTCCTTAATTTTCATCAAGTTATCTCCTGTGGTGTCCACCTTGGTGTCGTTCCTTGGCGCCGTTTGACCGATTCTTAGACCCAAGTTACTGTTCCTAGCCGTCAGGGGAGTTCTCGGGACATGGGTCGCACCAAACGGTACGCCGAGCGCGTCAACGTCCTCAAGAAGGTTCGGATCGGCGAGTGCTGGAAGCTTCTTCCCGCAGTCGAGCGTCATGGCAAACTCAGTCGCGATCACGTCTGGGTTGCCGGCCGTGACGAGCATCATGCCGAGGGCAACTATTACCTGGAGTGGTATCAGGATGGGAAACGGCTGCGCCAGGCGGTGGGTGATTTCAGCCGAGTGATTGATGAGGCCCGGCGGAAGTCGATCGAGTTGAATGCGATCAGAGCCGGCATCATTCGACCGGTTCGGGCAACTCCAGCAGAGAATGGGCCGACCACACTTCGCCTCGCCATTGAACAATACTTGGAGTTGGTAAAAGCGCAACGAAGTCCGCGCACTTATCTCACCTACCGCTATACGCTGAATCTGCTTCGCGGTTCTTACCGCAAAACGCATGTCGATGAAGTGAGCCGAGAAGACGTTCTCCAGTTTATGGCCGACTGCTACCAGCTGGGCCTGGGGAATCGCACCGTCTATGACAAGCTGGTGGTCGTTCTGCAGCTTTTCAAGCGTTATGGCAAAACCAAACTGCTTGCATCGAGTGACTGGCCGGAATACGTCGAGAAGCTCCGTTCGATCTATGAGCCGGAAGAGATCGAAGCCATGCTCGGCGTTGCCACAGAAAACGAAGCAGTTTTTCTCAAGTTCCTGCTGGGTTCAGGCTTTCGCGACCGGGAAGTCCGTCATGTCACCTGGAGGGATATCGATTTTCGGAACAGTCTGGTACGGGTTACCGCAAAACCGATATGGGGTTTTCGGCCTAAGAATTGGGAGGAACGAGTCGTACCACTTCCCACCGCTCTGCTGGAGGAACTTAGCGCTTTGCGAGAACGCAAAGGCGCACAGTCATCTCAGCTTGTTTTCCCCAACTCAAAGGGTAACCCTGACAGCGAAAATGACATGATCGTCAAGAAGGTCGCCGAAAGGGCCAAACTGAATTGCGGGCAGTGCAAGACCAAGCACGAGAATCGTTGTGCCGATGGGCCTCATTGCCAACATTTTTTCCTCCACAAGTTTCGCCACACTTTGCCACGGAACACTTGCGCCACGGAATCGATATTCGGACCCTGCAGGCATGGTTGCGATAGAGCCGAAACTGGCTCCCTCCACTGTCTTCGGAAACATGTTGGGTGCCTCTGCGACGGGAGACGCGCGACTATGCTCATCTTGTGGCGCGCTGATGGTGCCCAACGGCAGTTGCTATAAATGCTCCAACTGTGGCGGAACCAGCGGCTGCAGCTAAGGCCTGCTCTGCCAGCAGGAACTCGGCGTCGTTTGCGGCGCGGTGGAGAGCGCTTGGTGATTTGTCGCCTGAACGGATTACTTAATGAAAGCGCGTTTTGTCAGGACTAATTCTCGGGGACCCGAATTAGATGATGTCCGCCGCCTTGGCCATGACGAACTCCTGTAGGTTAGATAGGCGTCGAGCCAACTTAACTCATTAGCTCCGGGACTCCTGCCCTGGTGGGAGTCGACCGTCTAAAACGATGCCATCCACGATCTGCGGCGAAATCACATACTGCGGAGCCATTTCCGCAATAATGTGTCTGAGCTCATCCAGTTCGACCTCCCCGAATGTTGCCCGATCCGCATCGAACGGCTGGGTCCGACCGACCAAGGCCGCTTGCCAGCAGAGCGGAAACCACGCTTCGCTCCCGGCATCGGTAAGAATCTCCATCGTCATCGCCCGCTCAGTACTGGCCTTCACTCCCCTCACGAAGAGTGGCGACTCCAATGTCGTCACTGGGCTTTTCAGATCGAACGTGGTCCTAATCTGCCAATGGAAGTCTGCCATCCATGTGACTCCCTTTTTGAATTCCTCTCGCATCTTGGTCAAGGTGAAATCGTGAACCTCAGCCTGGGTCAGACGTCGTACGTTGTCGTACGTGATCTTGTTTTCCGCATGGTCAACACTCGTGATTGTTGCTACCGTTGCCTCCGCCAACTCCCGGCCCTGCTCGACAAAGAATTGTGGCGAGCGCACTCGTATCATCTGCATATAGACAAGAAGAAAATCAAGATGCTCCTTCCACGCAGCAAAATCCGTTGCCTTCAGTGCTGCAAGAACCGCGGGAAACTGGTCCTCCATCTTCTTGAACGTAACGTCGGCGTGTTCTGCGTCGATCGCGTCGTTAGAGAAGTCGTACATTCCGATGGCATGGCAAATCTGCTTGGGCGCCTTGCGCTCCCATTGATTGCGCCATTTATTGAGGCACCATAACGGCCGATCGTTTTTTGCACGGGCTGGGTCAATGAACCCGCATAGGTATCCTTGCGGAACGTAGTGGTCCTTGCGGTTGCGCGGCGGATAGGGCACGTCAGAATTCTAGGATAGACAGCGGTCTTTCCCGAGGCGATTCTTGCGTCATGCCACGCAGGGGTGTATAGCATTGAGTCCATCCTTCGAATTTTGCTCCATGAGTCAACAGTCCGCCAACTCGTTGAGCTCCTATCTCGCCGCGGTGGCTAGGATCCGGAAGCGATGGAAGGTCCCCAGACGGGACGAATTGTGGTTCAGAGCCGAAGACGCGAGACATCGCAAGACCAGGCTTCAGCCTGGTCTTTATCGGCCAAGGGAGAGCGGACTACGCAAATCGGTAAACACTCTGCTTAAGGAACCTCTGAACAACCACTGCTCTTAAGCCGGGGGAATGATTCTACGAGAAGAGGTAGACCGGTTCTTTCATTCCCGCGTGCTATGCTGGGCCTCCCCGACTCACCGGTTCGGGTAGTCGGCGTTCTGGGAAGACACTATGTCGCTGAGTACAGCAGCTTCTTGCGAACCATGAACAAGTTCACCAGGGCGCAGGTGGCAAATAATCGGTTGGCATTTTTCGCCAGTCCGCGGTAGCGCACCTTCACGAACCCGAACTGCAGCTTCAGCACTCCGAACACGTGCTCCACCTTGGATCGTACCGTCGACTTGGTTCGGTTCTTCGCCCGCTCGACTTCGTCGAGGTAATCTCTATGCCGATAGCGGCGATGGGTGCAGTCCTGCGCTCGCGGCGCACATTGGTGGATGACATCCGCCTGCCCACGATACGCCTGATCGCCCCACACCCGCGTCTCCTCCCCATGCAGCAAGTCGGGCAGTAGGGTCGCATCCGCCACGTTGGCAGGCGTCACCAGCGCGGTGTGAATCAGCTTGGTCTTGCTGTCCACCCCCACGTGTGCCTTCATGCCGAAGTACCACTGGTTGCCCTTCTTCGTCTGGTGCATCTCGGGGTCGCGCTTCTGCTCGCGGTTCTTGGTCGAAGTGGGTGCGTGAATGATGGTCGCATCCACGATGGTCCCGGTCGTGATCCGCACTCCCCGGCTCTGCAAGTGCAGGTTTACCGCTTCCAGCATTTGCCCGCCTAACCGGTGTTCTTCCAGCAGGTGGCGGAATTTGCACACCGTGGTCTCGTCCGGCACCGGCTCGTTGCCCAAATCGATGCCCACAAAGCAGCGCATCACCCCCGAGTCGTACAACGCTTCTTCCACCGCCGGATCCGATAGATTGAACCACTGTTGCAGGAAGTAAATGCGCAGCATCCGCTCCACCCCTACCGGAGGTCGTCCGTTGCCCGACTTCGGATAGTAGGGCTCGATCAGGCAACACAGCTTGCCCCAGGGAACCACCTGCTCCATCTCTTCCAAAAACAACGCCCGCCGCGTCTTCTTGCCATAACGCTCAAAGCCACTCATCATCGCCAGTGTCCTCTGCTTCATCTGCCGACACTGTAGCTGCGTTCGCCTTAGAAAAGGAGAGCTTAATCAGAGTCTCCTTAAGCTAGAAAACGAACTTTAGGAAGAGTTCCAGCGTTGTGCCTCACAGCTTTCGGACGCAAAGCTCACCAGCACCGACTGGGAGTGGGATTCTTACTTCCTGATGCAGCATCACGGGGTACCGACGCGTCTGTTGGATTGGACTGACAGCGCGCTCATCGCTCTGCACTTTGCCATCAGGGATAAGCAAGTCCCACCCAAGGGTGGCGCGATCATCTATGTGCTCAACCCTTATTGGCTGATTAAGAAAATCAACAGCAATGACGAATTCAAGCGTGCAAAAGAGCGCTGGAAGGAATACGCGAAAAAAGACAGCAGTGTGGAGGAGGGAGACTGGGACCGACTCTACCTGCCGGCAGATGAAGACGATTTCAAGGAAAAGCTCCTGGACACTCCGGCAATTCCAATGCTGGTCGACTCCCCCCATGTGACGCGCCGAATTGCCGCTCAGCGGAGCCGATTCATGATCTTCGGCACTGATCCGCTCTGGCTTAGTAGTCACCTGGGTAGAAAGGCTTCTCATCTCATTTCGATCAGCATTCCTGCTACGTTTATCAGCAGAATCAGACAACAACTTCGTGATGCGGGCGTCACTGAATCTGTCGTATTTCCCGACCTCGATGGTCTGGGTCGTGAATTGAAGCAGAGGTGGCAAACATCTCGATAATGACGAGAGCGTTGCGAGCATGTGAATTGTCGCCGGGGATTTCCATGCTGATGGAGGATAGGTCCCGGGAAGTCTCAAGTATCCAGCGATCTGTCGTCGGCGGATGTCAACTGCCATCAAGAGGTCAAGCGCTTATCGAGCCGAGGAAAGTTTGCCTCTCTCTCGCGTGCAGGTCATGCGCGTCTTGACCATCTGCACAACTTGACCACGGCACACGGTCGGATTAATTCAACTAATAAGGAGATCGTCTCTAATGGCCACTCTGAAAGCAGCTGTTCTACCGCGCGAATTCTACTACCAGGGCTCACGCATTCCCGATCCCAACCCGCAGATGTCGGTCGACGAGGTCCGGGAACTGTTAACGCCGTCCTATCCGGAGATAGCCACGGCGACCGTGACGGGA
>DATJWZ010000390.1:0-31619 GCA_035500795.1 Candidatus Eiseniibacteriota bacterium
CGTTGGAAGGATCTTCGGACGCGTATCGACGAACTCTCACAAGGTGAGCAGGACCGCTTGCGCCTGGTCGATCTTTGGGTTTTCCAGAAGCGCGAAATTGAGGACGCCAAACTGCAGAGCGGCGAAGACGAACGTCTCGAAGCCGAAAAGCGTGTTCTGGCCAACGCCGAGAAAATTTATAACGCTGCCATGAACGCGTTCGACCTTCTTTATGAAGGCAACGGATCCACTGCGTCCAGCTTGCGCGCGGCGCAGAAGCAAGTCGAGGAACTGGCACGCTACGAACCAAAATTCGAAGAAGCCCTTGCCGCGCTCGAATCGGCTCGCATCAGTGTGGAAGACGTCGGCGCGACGCTCCGTGATTACGCCGGCGGAATTCAGGCCTCGCCAGAGCATCTCGCCGAAGTAGAAGACCGTCTCGCGCTGCTGGATCGCCTGAAACGCAAATATGGACCATCGCTGGATGAAGTGCTTGCATTTGGCGCGGATGTCACACGCAAGCTATCGGAAATCGAGAACAAGGACGAAATCCTGAGGCACTTGCGATCCGACCTGGCGAAGGCGGAAGAAGAATATCTGCGAATCGCGCGCACGCTCTCAAAAAAGCGGGCCGAAGCCGCGCGCCGGCTGGAAAAGTTAGTCGAGACGGAGATCAACGATCTCGCGATGAAATCAAACTTCCGGATCGACAAGACGCAATCGGAAGAGGAGCGAGATTGGAGCGCCACGGGAGTTGACCAGGTCGTCTATATGATTTCGACGAATCCTGGCGAGCCGATGCGGCAGCTTGAGCACATCGCCTCGGGCGGGGAATTGTCGCGCGTGATGCTGGCGCTGAAAGCCAGTGTCGAAAGCGGAAGTCCGACGTCTCGCAAAATCAGCGAAAAGGCGGGCGCTCATAGCAAACGCGGTGCCGCGCAGAAGACCTTGGTCTTTGATGAGATCGACACCGGGATCGGCGGGCGCGCGGCTGAGGCTGTCGGAAAAAAGCTGAAATCGTTATCGCGCGCGAACCAGGTCTTATGCGTGACTCACCTTCCGCAGATTGCGACCTTCGCCGATCAGCATTTCGTGATCGAAAAGAAGGAATCCGCCGGACGAACGCGAACGACTATCAGGCTGGTCAGCGGCGAAGAACGTACGGAGGAAGTTGCGAGAATGCTTAGCGGCGCGAAGCTCACCGACACGTCGCGCAAACACGCGGAGCAGATGATTAAAGCCAACGCATAACCTGGGACTTCCACTTCAGAAGACCATCAACATGGAAACGAGTTTGTCATTGCGACAAGTCGGCGCAGCCGACGAAGAGGGAATGTGTTTCGCTAGGGTGCTTGCCTACCGGCTGATGATCAGCCGTTCGGCGGCATGCATCTCGGCCACGGTGGTCTCTGCCGAGTTATCCGCCACCTTGATGGTGAAGTTCACCGTGATCGTCGCCTTCGATTCCACTGCCTGGCCATTCTGTACGATCGGCTTGAAGTGCCACTCGCGGACGGCCTGTTCGGCCGCTCGCGCTAGAATCGCCGGGCCATGCAGAATCTGCAGGTTCTGAATGATGCCGTCGGTTCCAATCAGGACCTGCAGGATGACCGATCCTTGCACATTCATGTGCTGCCCCAGCGGCGGATAGATTGGCTGGGCATCAGCGGCGATGGATTCATGTTCAGCCGCTTTCGTCGCTGCCTGGATCGCCGGTCTGTTGAGATCGGTAATTTCCAGCCGCTGCGCGCTGCTTCCGGGACGAATGTTTTTGTGGGTACTGCCAGCCACGACCTCAACGTCCAGCGGCGCCAGGATCGTCCGCTTCGTCGTGACCGCTGGAATTTCGGCGGGCTTTGCTGCTGCTTCGCTCTTTCCTACTGGAGTTGCCTGCTTCCTTACAGTTGCGCGGGTCTGAACGGGAGCAGGTGGAACCGGTTTCGTCGCAACTTGCGAGGGCGCTGAACTCTCTGGAGCGTCGGCATCGATCGTGGAAGAATCCGTTCCGAACCAGAAATCACGGTCCTTCACCAAAACGGCAGCCAGCGCAACCACCAGCAACACGAGCGCGAGGAGAAGTCGATGCGATTGCTGGGTCCCCTTACCGACCTGGGGGTTGACGGTCCGTTTTGGGCTGTATTCCAACATTTCTTCGAGACCTGGAAGTCTGGGAAGACGCCAACATAGTGCATCACCATCGTTTTGCCCACAATGGCACGGGGAGGGGGAGGGGTGGCACGAGAGGGCCATCTTTACTTAAGACTGTGTTTGGAGGCTCCATAGGATGTGATTTCCATCACAGCCTGCCCTCCATCTCGGCCCTACATTCGCTTTATGAGCACCTCGAGCAACCGCCTTGCTTGGATTCAGGGCCCATCCGCCAAATGCGACATCACGCCTGAAGGGGCACTGCTCCCCTGGAGATTGATCCTGCTCGGCGCCCCAGGCGTTGGAAAGGGTACCCAGGCGGACCTACTGCACCGTCGACTACGGGCCTGCCATTTGTCGACAGGGGACGTATTCAGGGCGGCCGGGAGTCAGTCCGATTGCGATCAGAGCCCGGCCATGAAGGAGGCTCTCGCTTACATGCGACGCGGCGAACTCGTCCCCGACACCACCGTTTGGGAGATGGTTCGCGAGCGTAGCGCCTGCCTGCATTGCCGGGGTGGATTTATCCTCGACGGCTTCCCCCGCACGTTGGCCCAAGCAGAGGCCCTCAAGCAGTTGATGGATCATGAGTGCCTAAGCCTCACAGCAGTAGTGAATTACGAGCTTCCGCTTGAACAGATTGTGGCCCGACTGGCCGGCCGCCGCACCTGCGAGAAATGCAAAGCTGTGTACCATGTCACAGAGCGACCTCCGCGGACGGCGGGACAGTGTGATTGCGGCGGAAGGCTGTTCCAGCGGGAGGACGACCGGCCAGAGTCGATCAGAGTTCGGCTCGACGCCTATCAGCGGAGCACATCCCCGCTGATCGACTTCTACAAGGGCTTGGGCCTTTTACTAAACGTCTCAGCAGCGGGGGCGCCAGAGGATATCTTCGAGAGCACATTTATCCAATTGGAGGCTAAGCGAGTGCGGGAGGTCGCGCGCAAAGTGCTTGTGGCTCAAGAAGATCGCCAATAGAGCCTTAAATTCCGCCGTTCGCTGCTAATTCCCGCTCTTTCTTCAGCTTACGTTGACCACCAGGGTACTTTCCGATAGTTTAGAGGTACCGCCACAATGGGGATCGTGTACGCTGAAGGAACAGCTTTTGTGGCGAGTTTGCATCCAGTGCATCCAATCAACAGATCCCTCGCATTGCTCGGAATGACAGACTTTTAGGGGCGATGAATACTTTGAGCTTCGGATTTGCGAAAGCTCGCAGGGGACGGCTTCTATCGTGACTGCAATTTTGGCCAATACTGACGGAAAGACTCTATTACTTCTCAAGCCGCGGGGCTTCTGCGCCGGCGTCGTCCGCGCGATCGACGTGGTACGGATCGCCCTCGAAGCCTTTGGTCCCCCGATCTACGTTCGCAAGGAGATCGTCCACAACAGCTTCGTGGTGGAAGATCTGCGAAGCAAGGGCGCGATCTTCGTCGATAGCGAGGACGAAGTCCCGAATGGCGAGCGCATTATCTACAGCGCCCACGGAGTTTCGCCAGAAGTGCGCGAGCACAGCGCCAAGCGTGGTCTGCGCGTGATTGATGCGACCTGTCCGCTGGTGACCAAGGTCCACGTGGAAGCCGTGAAGTTCGCCAAGGAAGGCTACTCGCTCATTTTGATTGGCCATAAGGATCACGACGAAGTGGTGGGCACGTTGGGCGAAGCACCGATGGTGACGCAGGTTGTCGGGTCCCCCGAGCAGGTCGATTCGCTGGAAGTCCCCGATCCCAATCGCGTGGCCTATCTCACGCAGACCACGTTAAGCCTCGACGAAACCAAGGACATCATCGCAGCACTAAAGAAAAAGTTTCCCAAGATCAAAGGCCCAGCCGCACAGGATATTTGCTACGCAACCGAAAACCGTCAGGTTGCCGTGAAGCAGGTCGCTTCGGAATCTGATCTTTTGCTGGTCGTCGGCTCGGAGAACAGTTCGAATTCGAATCGGCTGGTAGAGGTGGCGCGCAATCTCGGCACCAACGCGCACCTCATCGATAGCTGCAATGACATCGAATCGGAATGGTTGAAGGGCGTAAAGACCATCGCTCTCACAGCAGGCGCTTCGGCGCCGGAACATCTGGTGGAAGAGACGATTGCGTTTCTCGGAAAAAAGGGCTTCAGCAACGTACAGGAGCTTGAAGTGATGCCTGAAAACGTGCGCTTCGGCTTGCCCCCGGAGATCGTGGAAGCGATCGCCTCGGCGCCCGCGCAGTGAGCAAGTTGGAAGAGACCATGCTTCACCACGGAGACACAGAGACACGGAGCAAACTCCTTCATGAAGATCTGACTGAGAGTGTGATCGGTGCCGCGATCGAGGTGCATCGCGCCCTTGGTCCGGGTCTTCTTGAATCAGCTTACGAAGAATGCCTTTGTCACGAACTCCGGCTCCGCAACCTCGCGTTCCAAAGACAGGTTCCGCTTCCTGTGGAGTACAAAGGCGTCAAGCTCGATTGCGGCTATCGTCTCGATCTGCTCGTTCAAAACGTGTTGATCCTCGAAATCAAGTGCCTGGAGCACGTGCTTCCGGTATATGAGGCGCAGTTACTTACGTATTTGAAAATGACGGGAAAGCGGGTTGGACTCATTCTGAATTTCAACACGTTGGTACTAACGAGGGGCGGAATAGTTAGGAAGGTTTTGTAACTCCGTGTCTCAGTGCCTCCGTGGTGAATTAGGAATTCTGTCGTGAGTAGAAGGAGCAGTGAATGGATAACGACTCCCCCGATAGCAATCTAGCTGCTGAGAGTCTCGGTTCTAATCCCCAACTTCGCTTCGGAAAAATTCAAGAATTGGGCAGCCGTGTCACTGCGGCAATTGCCGCGGCGCGCAAGTATCTTTTCTCACAGCAACTCGAAGAGGGTTATTGGTGCGGCGAACTCGAAGCGGATACTACGCTCGAATCCGATTACATCCTGCTCCACACTCTGCTGGGGACTGGGAATGAAGAGCGCTTTCAGAAGTGCGCCAACTGGATCCTCCGCCATCAAAACGAAGATGGCGGATGGGGCATTTATGCCGGCGGTCCGTCGAACATCAGTGCCTCGGTAAAAGCCTACTTCGGTCTGAAACTCGCCGGTTATACGGCTGATCATCCGGCTTTGGAGCGCGCCCGCAAGAAGATCCTGGAAATGGGCGGCGTCACCGAGGTCAACACCTTCACCAAGATCTACCTCTGCTTCTTCGGGCAATACGATTACGACGCGGTGCCGGCCATTCCGCCGGAGATCGTGCTGTTTCCCAACTGGTTCTGGTTCAATATCTACGAGATTTCGTCGTGGTCGCGCGCCATTCTGGTGCCGCTGTCCATCTGTTACGCCAAGAAGCCGTTCAAGAAAATTCCCCAGGAAATGGGCGTCGAAGAGTTATTCGTAGGCGGCATGCAGAAGTCGCGCATGCACCTGCACTGGGCTAAGAAGCTGGTTTCCTGGCGAAATTTCTTCCTCGTGATCGACCGGATCACGCATTGGTTCGAGCGTGTTCATGTTCGCCCCCTGCGCTCCGTCGCCCTGAAGAGCGCCGAGAAATGGATGCTGGCGCGCTTCGAAATGAGCGACGGCTTGGGCGCGATCTATCCCTCGATGATGAACGCGATCATTGCCCTGCGCTGCCTGGGATATTCGCTCGACGATCCCCAAGTGATCCGTGCGATGGACGAGTTCGAGAAACTCGGGATCGAAGAGGAAGACACCTTCCGCATGCAGCCCTGCATGTCTCCGGTTTGGGATACAGCGTATGCGCTCTTTGCGCTCGGCGAGGCGGGAGTTCCGGCAAACGACCCGCGGATGGTGAAGTGCGCCGACTGGATCCTGCAAAAGCAGGTGCGCAACGTCGGCGACTGGAAAGTGAAGAACAAGAAGGGCCAACCCGGCGGCTGGTACTTCGAGTTCAACAACGAGTTCTATCCCGATGTTGATGACAGCGCGATGGTATGCCTGGCATTGAGCCGTGTCGAGCATCCGAACGGGCGCTATCAGCGCGAATCGGTGCAGCGCGCGATCGACTGGATCCTGTCAATGCAGTGCAAAAACGGCGGATGGGCTTCGTTCGACAAAGACAACGACCGCATGGTGTTCCAGTACGTGCCGTTCGCTGATCACAATGCCATGCTCGATCCTGCGACGGTCGATATCACGGGCCGCATTCTCGAAATGCTCGCAATGTACGGATACACAAAAGAGCATCCGGCAGTGAAAAACGCGATCAAGTTCATCCGCAACGAGCAGGAGCCCGACGGAAGCTGGTTCGGACGCTGGGGCGTGAACTACATCTACGGCACGGCTCTCGTCCTGCGGGGACTGGAAGCGATTGGCATGGACCTCCACGATCCCTGCGTTCAACAGGGCGCCGAATGGCTCCGGATGTTCCAGAATGGCGATGGCGGATGGGGCGAGACCGTCGGCTCCTATGACGATCCAACTCTCCGCGGACAAGGCGATAGCACTCCATCGCAGACCGCGTGGGCGATTTTAGGTCTGCTGGCCGCCGGCGACACGCGCAGTGACTCCGTAGCACGCGGCATTGCCTACCTGATGCGAACGCAGCGCGCCGACGGATCGTGGGACGAGCAACTCTGCACGGGAACCGGCTTCCCGCGGGTGTTCTACCTGATGTATCACCTGTACCGCCAATACTTCCCGCTACTGGCGCTGACGACATACGCCAAAGTGATGGAGAAGAACGGCAATTAGCTCGTGGAGCGGCGGACGCCTTCGTCCGCCCGCGAGCGAGAGCGAGCATCTGGTGAGCAAGTGGCGCGATTCGGAAAGCCTTCCTCTATGCCCAATGTTGACGTAATCCTGAAACGCTTCGACCACCCAGACGAGATACGCACCTTCGAAAAAGGCAAGTTCGAAGTCGTTCACATTGGCGGGATGAGCATCGGGCGAGCCACGTATCAACCTGGGTGGAAGTGGTCGCTTCATGTCGGTCCAACTGTCGGCGCGTCTCGCTGCAACGTAGAACACGTCGGGTTGGTGCTCTCAGGCGCAGCCACTGCGGCCATGGACGACGGCACGATCCACGAGTTGCGCGAAGGCAATCTGTTTTACATTCCACCCGGACCTCCCGGTCATGACAGCTGGGTGATCGGAGACAAGCCGTACGTCTCGCTGCACTTTCTTGGCGTCCAGCAGTATGCCGCGAAATAGGCTGACGTATTGGCGTAGTGCTGTTGACTTAATTTGTCATTCCGACAAGTCGTGCAGCGACGGTGGAGGAATCTGTCGTCCGTCACGGTGATCTCATTCAAGGAATGGCCCCGGCCACATCACGTGCAGATCGCCAAACTGCAGTAATAGTCAACGTCCCTCCGTTGACAAGACGGGCGGACTCCTGAATGCTGAGTGCTGAATGCTAGCCTTCGTCACTGGCGCAACCGGTTTTCTCGGCTCTCACGTAGCACGTGTCCTTTCCGATCAGGGCGCGAACCTGCGCCTGCTCGTGCGTCCCACCAGCAATCTGAAGAACCTCCAGGGCCTAAATGCTGACACAGTGACCGGAGACTTGCGCGACGCCGCGTCCCTAGAGAAAGCCATGGCCGGATGCGATACGGTCTTCCACGTAGCCGCAGACTATCGGCTCTGGGTGCGTGATCCCAACGAAATGTATCGGTCAAATGTCGAAGGAACGCGAGCATTGCTTGAGGCTGCTCGGAAAAATAGCGTGGGACGGGTCGTATACACGTCGAGCGTCGCCACAATGGGTTTTACGTCGAACGGAAGCCCTGCCGATGAAGACTCCCCAGTTTCGCTCGCGAACATGATCGGCCACTACAAGCGCTCGAAGTTCATGGCGGAGCAAGTGGCCATGGAAGCCGGCCGCAGTGGGATGCACGTGGTCACAGTGAATCCGACGACTCCAATTGGCGAGCAGGATATAAAGCCCACTCCAACAGGACGGATCGTCGTCGACTTCCTGAAGCGAAAATTTCCAGCCTACGTCGAGACCGGGCTCAACCTCGTGGACGTGAAAGAATGCGCGCACGGACACGTTGCCGCGATGGAGAAAGGGAAGTCCGGGGAGCGCTACATCCTCGGCGGAGAGAATCTTACTCTGAAGCAAATTCTCGACAAGCTCGGCGAGATTACCGGCCTGCCATCCCCATCGATCAAGCTGCCCTATTTCTTTGCCTTCGCAACCGGTGTCGTCGACGAGATCATCACTGGCCGAGTGCTGGGCGGCGATCCACGCGCCACGATTGATACCGTCCGCATGGGAAAGAAGATGATGTTCGCCAGTTCAGGGAAAGCTGAGCGCGACCTAGGCTGGAAGATTGTTCCCGTAGATAACGCATTGCGGCGGGCTGTCGAGTGGTTCCGGGCGAACAAATATGCCTGAGGCCCGCAAGAAAAGGCTAGCCGTTGTCGCTGCTCTGAATCGCGAAGTGCGCCCCCTGGTGAAGGACTGGCATGTGGTCACGCGAGAGCACGACGGGCGCCGCTTCCGCTTCTACGAACAAGGTGACGTCGTTCTGGTCTGCGGCGGAATTGGAGCCATGCCCGCCCGGCGCGCCGCCGAAGCTGTGATCGCTCTTTTCACTCCCGAGATCGTATATTCCGTCGGCTTTGCCGGCGCTCTCGATCCACAGTTGAAAGTCGGGACCGTCATTCGCCCTCAAAGAGTAATTAACGCCGGCGACGGCAGCAGCGTTTCGCTGAACGACGGTGAAGGCGTACTTGTGAGCTTCGCATCGGTCGCCAGCCCGGATCAAAAGCGCAAATTGCGCGATTCCTTCGCCGCCCGGGCTGTCGACATGGAAGCGGCCGCGGTGCTCCGCGCAGCAGAGGCACACCGACTCGGATTCGGCGCGATCAAAGCCATCTCCGACGAGTTCGACTTTGATTTCCCGGATACCGACCGCTTCGTAGATTCGGAAGGCAGATTCTCTGAGGCGACTTTCGCCCTATTCGCAGCCTTCCGCCCCTGGCTCTGGGGACGTGTATGGTGCCTCGCAAGAAACAGCAATCGGGCTACAGAGTCTTTGTGTTCTTATCTGACGCGCTTGTGTCCTGGAGAAACGACAAGCCCGGGCGCTACTTCTCGTCCGTGAACCAGCCAGTGGATTTCAACTTGCGCCTGCTAAGAAGTTTGAAAACCAAGTGATTCGGCCCCAAAACTTTCATTGCCAGATTGGGTTCGTCTAGGAAAATCAGGGGTCCGCTTCATCTATAATTCCAAAAGGCGTTCCCCAAAAACCCAGATGCAATCTTTCTCCTTTCTTGCAGTCTTTATCGGCGGCGAAATCGTCGAAATGTTGTCCAACACAGGCGCTGTGGCCAAGCTGGTATTGCTGTCGCTATTGGTCTTCAGCCTGATTTCCTGGGCCATCATCCTGACCAAATGGAGCCTGCTTCGCCGGGCTCGCATGCAAAGCGGTCGCTTTGTGCGCGCGTTTCGCAAAGCGCAACGCTTGCAGGATATGGCTGCTGTGGTCGACCAGTTCAAGCCCAGCCCGCTGGTCGGTGTCTTCGAAGGCGGCTACGAGGAATATCGCCGGCAAGTGGCGGCAACCGGTGGACTGAGAAACATGGTGTCCATCCAGCGTGGAATGCAGATCGGCGCCTCCGAGGAGATCACCCGCCTCGAACGCAATATGCCATGGCTCGCGATTACGGCGGCCGTGACTCCCTTCGTCGGTCTTTTCGGGACCGTTTGGGGAATCATCGACGCATTTCAGGGATTAGGAACTGCCGGTGCCGCAACTCTCCGCGCCGTCGCCCCCGGCATTTCTGAAGCACTCATCACGACAGCCGCAGGTCTCGCGGCCGCCATCCCAGCCGTCATCGCCTATAACTTGATCGGCGCGTCCATCCGTGAGTTCGCCGCCCGTTCTGACGACTTCGCGCTCGAACTCCTGAACGCCGTCGAGAGCGGCCAGTCTGCCGCCGTAACCGCGGACATGAGGCGCTGATGGCGTTCACCGCTTCCAACGGACGCACCCAGACCGCGCTCGCCGACATCAATATCACTCCGCTCGTTGACGTCGTTCTGGTGCTGCTCATCATCTTCATGGTGACGGCGCCAGTGCTCCAGTCGGGCATCGACGTATCCGTCCCCAAGACACGCACCGTCAAAGAGATTACGGAAGAGCGACTCGTGATCACCATCAACAAAGATCAGCGCGTATTTTTGGGAAACGAGGCCATCAACATCAACGAAATTGGATCGAAGCTGCGGCAGAAAATCCGCGATCCGCGCAATCAGTCCATCTTTGTTCGTGCGGATGAAAATGTGCCGTTCGGCGCATTTGCCACCGTCATGGACGCCGTCAAGCATGCCGGTTTCGCGAATGTCAGCATTGTGACTCAGCCTCTGGAGCAAAGTGGCAAGCGCTGATATCTATTTCGAGCATGAGCGTTGGGGACGCGCGTTCGCGTGGTCCGCAGGATTTCACGTCGGGATCACGCTCGCGCTGCTCATCTTCGCGACGTTCGTGAATCGGCATACCGGCGAGGGCTGGGGTGCAGGAGGAGGTGGCGATGCCATCGGTGCAACCTTAGTCAGTACCGTTCCGCTCCCCGCAAATCCTGCGCCGGCGCAGAATGTGCTCGCCAACGAATCGAAGGGCCTGACCCAATCGCAGCCGAAGGTCCAGGAGAAGGAGCCCGACGCAATCGAGATTCAGGGCAAGAATGCCAAGATCAAGCCGAAGAAAAAGCAGGAAACAGCTTCCACCAAGCAGGCTCAGCCGCAGCCGGAACCCGAGGACAATCGCGTCGCGTTTGGCGAGGGTGGCCCCGTAAGCGGTCCGTACGGTACGTTTAGCGCGGCAGGCGCAAAGGGTGGCTTTGGATTTACCGGCGGCGGTGGCGATTTTGGCAGCCGCTTTGCCTATTACGTACGCGGTGTGCAACAAAGAATTTCGGAGAATTGGCTGAAATACGAAGTCGATCCCCGCATCACCGACGCCCAGCGGGTCTACGTCACGTTCGACATCGCTCGCGACGGGCATCCGGGTAATGTGCGGGTGGAGCAATCGAGCGGAGTGCCTTCGCTCGATCAATCGGCAGTCCGCGCCGTGCAGCGCGTTGACAGTTTCGGTAACTTGCCCTCGGAGTATTCGGGAAACAAAGTGTCAGTCGAGTTCTGGTTTGACTATAAGAAGTAACCAAATATTCTGTTACTGCGACTATAGGCGCGAGGGTGCGCAACGGATAAAAGCAATAGATAAAAGAAGATGGGGAAGTTGGGAGTAATGAAAAGTACAGAAACCACGGGCAATTTATTGCAAAACGCAGCGTGTCGGAATACGATACGTTTATACTCGAAATCATTGCTCTCGCGAATGGACGAGGCCGATAGAACATCTTCAAGTCGGTGGAGCAAATCCAAGCCCTTTGTGTGGGCATTCACTCTCTTTTCCATCTGCTGTCTACTGTCAGCCGCATCGTTCGCGCAGGATTGGATCAAAACCGGTACTGGATTGGGTGTGGCGAAAGTCCGCCTGGCTGTTGCGGATTTCAAGCCTTCCACCGCTGACCCGCAGAATTCGACTCTCCTGAAGACTTTCAACGACACACTCTGGAATGATCTGGATGTTTCGGGTGTGGTCGAACTCGTCTCCAAGAGTTTTTATCCCCTCCAGGTACCAGGGCAGCCTCCGGAAGTAAACTTCATGGCGTGGAATGCGCCGCCGCCGGATGCAGGCATGCTAGCATTCGGAAATTTGGGAGTCGCGAACGGTCGGCTCACCGTGCAAGGCTGGCTGTACGACGTCAAAAATACCCAGTCGCCGCAGGTTCTCGGAAAGCAATATGCCGACACCGCCAGTGACGCGGCCGCCCGGCTGATGGCGCACAAATTCGCAGACGAGATCATCGTACGTTTGGGCGGTGGTATCGAGGGAATCGCAGAAACTCAGATTTACTTTGTGAGCGACCGCACCGGCCATAAAGAAATTTGGGCGATGGACTACGACGGTTCAAATCAGCATCAGCTTACTCATTTGGGATCCATCGCTTTGTCGCCCAGAATTTCACCGGATGGATCACGCATCGCCTTCAGCGGCCTGACAAAGAGCGGGTGGGAGATCATGATGTACTCCCTCGAGTTGAACCGCATGGTGAGCTTCCCGCACTTGGGAGGCACGAATCTCTCCCCGGCGTGGTCGGCCGACGGGATGAAGCTGGCGTTTTCGTCTTCGCGTGCAGGAGAACCTGCCATCTATGTGGCCGACAATTCGGGAGCGAATCCCCGTCGGTTGACCACCGGCAAGGGCCCCGATGTGTCCCCGGTATTTAACCGCAAAACGGACGGGCAAATCTCATTTGTAAGCGGGCGGACAGGCCTTCCCCAGATTTACACGATGGAAGCCGACGGCACGAACCAGCAGCGCGTCACCGATCAGGGATACGCCGTCTCGCCCAACTGGTCGCCGAACGGCCAATTCCTCACCTTTGCTTGGGTGCGCAAATATGGGCCGGGCGACCCAGGAGCCTCGGATATTTACTTGATGGATATTGCCAGCAAGCAGTGGGTTCAGTTGACCCATGATGGAGGCCGCAACGATTTCCCGTCATGGTCGCCGGATGGAAGGCATATCGTTTTTCAGTCGAATCGCACCGGAAACCTGGAGATATGGTCCATGCTTGCGGACGGTTCGAAGGTCCAGCAGTTGACGTTTACCGGTCATAATTCGCAGCCGAATTGGAGTTGGAAATAGTACGTAACGAAATAGTAAATAACTTCGTCTGGCCCCGGGGGGCATACTTTGGGGTCGCAGGAGGAATAAAAGTGAAGCAACAACTGAAGTGGTTGTTCCTGATCGTAAGTTTGAGCGCCCTGCTCGCGCTGGGCGCATGTAAGAAGAAAGCGGCCCCGCCGCCACCACCACCGCCTCCGCCACCACCGTCGCCGACGGCCTCGATTTCTGTGAATCCCAGCAGCATTCAGGCCGGACAGTCTGCCTCGCTAACCTGGCAGACCAGCAACGCCACCGATGTGTCGATCGATGGTATCGGCGCAGTGCAGCCCAACGGTTCCCAGAGTGTTTCGCCGACGGACTCCACAACCTATCATCTGACCGCAAAAGGTGCGGGTGGATCGCAGGAAGCGACTGCACGGCTGACCGTCACGCAGCCGCCGCCGCCTCCTCCGCCGCCGGCTCCGACCGTCACGGATGAGGATCTGTTCGCGCAAAATATCAAGGACGTCTACTTCGATTACGACAAGTCCGAGATTCGCGGCGATCAGCAGTCCTCGATCCAGGCCGATGCGCAATTCCTCAATCAGCATCCGAACATGAACTTCACGATTGAAGGACACTGCGACGAGCGCGGATCGACCGACTACAACCTGGCTCTGGGCGACCAGCGCGCCAGCGCAGTCAAGAATGCCCTGACTGCGGCGGGCGTGAATGCCAGCCGCATCAAGACCATCAGCTACGGCAAGGAAAAGCCCTTCTGCACAGAAAGCAATGAAGCTTGCTGGCAGCAGAACCGCCGTGGACACTTCGTTTATTCGAAGTAAACATAATCGGGGGACGCCAGCCGCGTCCCCCACTTTGAAACCGTTACACCGATGTGTACCTGCGCCTCGTTCAGGACTAAGGTTGCTTTCTCCCGTTGAATCTTCCGGTTCCCGCTCGCCGTTTCTGTGCGAAGTGCCCGCCGCCTATGGGAGAATCTAGGCATCTAAATTGACGGATTCAGGACAACTTCTATGAAACCACATCGTATCTCGGCGTGCTTGGCGTTGTTTTCGATGCTTTGGATTGGAGCCGCTCCCGCTTGGGGCGTCAGTAAAGAGATGGTCCAGCTCCAGACTCAGGTCCAGCAACTGCAGGAGCAGATGACCGCGATGCAGCGCAGCTTTGACGAGCGCATGGGCGTGATGAACAACCTGGTGCAGACGAACTCGGACTCGATGAACAAACTTGTCGCGTCTCTCACGGCACTGGAAACCACGCTGCAAAAGCAGCAGACCGATGCCGGAGCAAAGTCGGATCAGCTCTCAGGTCAGATCCAGGCACTCAACGACACGCTCGACGAACTGAAGGTTCGCCTGGCAAAGGTCGCGAAACAGCTCGAAGACATGCAGGCGGCTCAGCAAAGTATCGCCGCACAGCAAGCCACGCAACAGGCCGCGGCTGAAGCCGCAAAGAACGCGCCCCCGCCCGATGTCCTCTACAACAATGCGCTGCGCGACTATAACGGTGGCAAACCGGATATCGCAGCCCAGGAGTTCTCCGACTACGTCAAGTTCTATCCCAATACCGATCTTGCGGGAAACAGTTACTACTACCTCGGCGAAATCCAGTTCAAAAACGGAAATTACCCGCAAGCGGTGCAGAGCTACGATCAGGTACTGCAGAATTTCCCTAGCGGGAACAAGGCTGCGTCAGCCCAGTTGAAGAAGGGTTTTGCCTTGGTCGAAGCGGGCAAGCAGGACGATGGAGTGACTGAGCTTCGTCACCTCATTCAGCGCTATCCGCACTCACCCGAGGCGCTGCAAGCACGCGATCGCTTGCGCAAATTGGGAGTCTCAACGCGAGGCTAATTTACTTGAAGCACCGTAGTTCGCAGACACGGCCCGCTTCGATCGTCAAAAGTGATTCACAGGAACGAAGAAGGGAAGCGAGCAGTTGACTTTCGCACGCGCTAGATCGAACGGTAATGCCGGCCTCCGTGGTGTCTCCCCGCTTTGTGCGCATGGTGGCGCTGCACATGATGATTCACACGGTGACGGATCAATCTCACGGAAGCTTGCTGTGTCGCTGCGAAAGAGAATGTACTGAAAAGCACGCAGGCGATCAGAATAAGGAGAAACGTTTTCATAAGCTCATTCCCGTGCATTCGAGTCTACCTTATTCATCCCCGGCGACGATAGTTTCTTGGCACATTCCTGTCACTTATAGCTATTCTCCGCATGGCAGGGCAGTGGTAAAGTGGCTTCGAAGCGGAACTCTTCATACTATTGTCATCACGCTTCGCTGAAAGGCCAAAAGGTGGAATCATGACTCATACCAAACTGGACCAGGATACCGCTAAGGGCGCAATGGAAACCGAAGATCACAAGATTCCTGGAAATATCGGAATGCAGGAACAGTTAGGACATCGAGATCAGGACCCGATGCTGAAGGATGCTGACACGGACTTTCCCGAGCCCGGCGAGAATCCTGAGCACAGCGGAGAGCGCCAGCTCAAGACTGCTTAGCTCTTGTCATAACGCAAATAGAAAGGGCCTCCAACCTGGAGGCCCTCAATCTTTTCGAGTAAGACTAGCGCAACTCTTCCATGCACGCCTCGAGCACTTCCTTCGGCGGACGCGTCATCGAATCCGGCAGCGTTGCCAGAGGCTGATCGACCACGTTCAGCATCTCGAGGAAGTTCGGTGCCTTCGGATTCACATAGAACACTCCGGTCAAGACCTCACCTTTCTCATGTGCCTCAGTCAGCCTCGTCAGTGCCTGAATCTTGCTGGTCGGATCGTAATCTTCTTCCAGCTTCCGCAGGTTCAGCCGGGAGCCATCGTGCATCGTCACTTGGATCGTCGATCCGGGATCATAGTCGACGTCGATGTCCTCGAAGTGCGGAACGAAGCTCACGTCCTGCAGAGTCTCCTCGTGCTCTTTCACGTACTTGTAGGATTTGGTCGAACCCTCGTGATCGTTGAACGTCACGCAAGGCGAGACCACATCGAGCATAACAGTGCCTTTGTGCGCAATGGCGGCCTTCAGCATGGCGCTGAGCTGTTTCTTGTCCCCGGAGAACGAGCGCCCAACGAGCGTCGCACCCAGTGAAACCGCCAGCGCGCACGTATCGATCGGAGGCAGGTCATTCAACACGCCGCTCTTCAGCTTCGATCCAAGGTCAGCAGTAGCCGAGAACTGGCCCTTGGTCAGGCCATAAACGCCATTGTCCTCGATGATGTAGATGATCGGGAGATTGCGGCGCATCAGATGCATGAACTGCCCGATTCCAATTGAGGCAGTGTCGCCATCCCCGCTCACGCCAATGCAGACCAACTTACGATTGGCAAGCAGGGCGCCGGTCGCCACCGAAGGCATGCGCCCGTGGACTGCGTTGAAGCTGTGCGAGCGGCTCAAAAAATACGCCGGGGTCTTCGACGAACAGCCGATCCCGCTGGGCTTGATCACGAACTCAGGCTCGACGCCCATTTCGTACATCGCCTCAATGATCCGTTCGGAGATGGCGTTATGTCCGCAGCCCGCGCAAAGCGTAGTCTTTCCGCCCTTGTAGTCGATGACGGTCAGGCCAATACGATTTGTCTTAGGTCCGGGTGAAGCTGCGCCGGGTTCAACCGTGGTGGTTCCCATTACTTGCCCTCCATGCTGGTCAGTTCATCCGTGATGGACCGCGCGTCGAGCGGCAGCCCTGTGATGTGCGCGATGCTCCGCAACCGCGGTATCAGTTCGGCTTTTACATCGAGTTTGAGCAAACTCAGCATCTGTGCGTCGCGATTCTGCTCGACCACGTAAACATGCTCATGATGCTCGATGAATTCGTGTACTTCACGCGTGAACGGGTAAGCGCGCAGTCGCAGGTAGTCAGTCTCGATGGCGTACTCTTCGCGAAGCTGGTCGCGGCTCTCGGTGATCCCCCAATGCGACGTGCCGTACCCGATGATGCCGATCTTCGCGTTGTTCCCCTTCGTGATTTCGGGCCGAGGGACAAAGGAACGCGCCGTTTCAAACTTGCGGTTCAGGCGCTCCATATTGTTCTCGAAATCGTCGGCGCGCTCGCTGTAAAGAGCCTTCTCGTTATGTCCGCTGCCGCGCGCGAAATAAGCCGCCGCCGGATGAGAAGTGCCAGGCAAAGTGCGGTAACCAATTCCATCGCCGTCGATATCTTTGTACCGCGCGAATCCGCCCAGCCGATCGAGATCTTCCTTGCTCAGAACCTTGCCGCGCTTGATCGGCGTCGTGGGATACGGGAACGGATCCGACATCCAATTGTTCATCCCGAGATCAAGGTCCGACATGACGAACACAAGAGTCTGGAACTGCTCCGCAAGGTTGAACGCCTCAGTCGCCATCGTGAAGCATTCCTCAACAGAGCAGGGAATCAGCATGATGTGCTTCGTGTCGCCGTGCGAGAGAACCGCCGTCGACAGCAAATCGCCCTGCGAGGTGCGCGTAGGAAGCCCTGTTGATGGGCCTACGCGCTGAATGTCCCAGATAACTCCGGGAACTTCAACGTAATAAGCCAGCCCGGCAAACTCCGCCATCAGCGAGATCCCAGGGCCAGCGGTCGCCGTCATGCTGCGTGCACCGGCCCAGCCCGCGCCAATCACCATGCCGATCGCAGCGAGTTCATCTTCAGCCTGAACGATTGCGAATGTTGCCTTACCATCAGGACCGATTCGATATTCCTTCATGTACTCGATCATCGTTTCCACGAGCGATGACGACGGAGTAATCGGATACCAGGTTACGACGGTACACCCGGCAAACATGCAGCCCAGCGCTGCGGCCGAGTTGCCGTCGATGATGATCTTGCCCGCGGTCTTGTCCATGCGTTCGATATAGAACGCGCCGCGTTTCTCCAGATTCGCCTTCGCGTACTCAAATCCCGCCTGGGCCGCCGCCAGGTTCAAGTTCGCGGCCTTCACCTTTTTCGCGAACTGCTTTCGGATCGCCTTCTCCACTTCGGCCATGTCGATCGTGAGCAGGCACGCGACTACTCCCACGTACACCATGTTCTTGACCAGCTTGCGCAGTTTGGCCTCAGGGCAGACCTGCGCGACGATCTTGTCGTACGGGACCGAGTAGAAAATCAAATCATTGCGGAGCTTATGAAGTGCCAGAGGCTCGTCATACAGAACGGACCCGCCCGGAGCGAGCGACATTGTGTCTTCCGTCGCCGTCTCGGGATTCATCGCAACCAGGAAGTCAATCTCCTTCTTGCGTCCGATGTAACCGTTCTTATTGGCGCGGATCGTATACCAGGTGGGAAGGCCGGCAATGTTCGACGGGAACATGTTCTTCCCGGAAACCGGCACGCCCATCTGGAAAATTGCGCGCAGCAGAACTGTGTTGGAACTTTGTGAACCAGAGCCGTTGACCGTCGCGACCTGGATGCTCATGTCGTTGACGATGCGTTGCTTGCCTGTGCCTCCGGTCGATCCGCGGGGCACGACATCCGTTGTGGCCATCCCTACACCTTCCTTCAGTTACCGGCTGAACCCATTCGCCCGAATTGAATTGCGAGAGGAGGAAACCTATCTATTATACGGCGGCTTCGCCCGCCAGTCGTGGCCAACCGCCCCCGTCTGTAGTAGCTCTCATGGTCCGGCAGGAGCTTTTCTCGGCGCGCTCTGCGGATTTCTTGGCGAACTCAGCGGTTCAAAAGATTTTGGACGCACCGAGTGCCTCAAGGAACGACGCGGAGAGCGCTGAGGGGAATGCGCCCAAGAACTCACGCCTCGGACTTATAGAACTGGGCGATCGTACGGAACTTATTATATCGTGAGGCGACCAATTCGGCGGGCGGGATGTTCTTCAACTCGGCATAATGCTTTTGCAAAGTCGCGTCGAGCAGGTTTGCCGCAGCCTCGTGATCGCGGTGCGCGCCGCCCTCCGGCTCAGGCACAATATCATCGATGCACCCAAGCTCGCTCAAGTCGGTCGCAGTGATGCGCATAGCCTCCGCCGCCAGTTCTTTCTTGGTCGCGTCTCGCCACATGATGGCAGCACAACCCTCCGGAGAGATCACGGAGTAGATCGCGTTTTCCATCATCAGAACGCGGTCGGCCACCGCGATCGCCAATGCGCCTCCGCTTCCTCCCACTCCAATTACCGTAGCGATGATTGGCACTTCCAGCCGCGCCATCTCGCGCAGATTGTATGCAATCGCTTCCGCCTGACCGCGCTCTTCCGCGTGTATGCCCGGATACGCGCCATCCGTATCGATTAGCGTGAAGATCGGCCGCCGGAATTTTTCCGCGATCTGCATTACCCGAATCGCCTTTCGATAACCCTCAGGATGCGGCGTGCCAAAATTCCGGTGGACACGCTGCTTCATATCACGCCCTTTTTGCGTGCCGACGACCAGAACTTCGTCCCCGTGAAAGCGCGCCATCCCACACACGATCGCGGCGTCGTCTCCAAATCCGCGATCCCCGTGAATTTCGCTAAAGTCCGCAAAGACGCGTTCGATATAGTCGAGCGTCTGCGGACGCTGGGGATGCCGTGCCAGTTCAGTCTTCTGCCACGCGGTAGGAGGCGCGTTCATTTCGAGCCGGAGCTGGTCGAGGCGGTCCTGCAACTTCGCGATTTCGCGGCGAGTCGCGTCATCGGGACTGTTCGACTCCATCTCCGCGACCTGCCGCTCAATCTGCTCGAATTCCTGCTGCGCTTTTTCCGTTAAAGGCATGTTTGCAATCAGCTGATCACGCGAACGCTGCCGCGCCCGCATAGTTGTTCCACGCGGGCAATGAAATTTCGGTCTGGAACGACATTATAGCCTTCCGCTTCCATCACCACCATGAAATCTCCCTCTCGCTCCACGTCAAACAATACCTTGGCCTCGCCCTTCCGCTCGAGAAACAGAGAGTGCAAACCGTCGATCGTCGACTCGACCGAATTCTCCAGCGGAATGCGCACACGGATCGCCCGGGGCAATGGAACCTTGGCATCTTCGAGCGTCATGATCTCAGCCGCCGTGATCTTCGGGTTGGCTCCCTCTTCGATTCGAACCCCGGCTTTCACGAGTACCGGCACTTCCAACTTCACCTTCTCGCCCAGGCGTTTGTACGCTTCAGGGAAGACAATCATCTCAATCGATCCCGACATATCTTCGAGATTAGCCTGCGCATAGAAGTCGCCCTTCTTCGATTTCAACACGCGCACATTGGTGATGATCCCCGCGGTCACAATAGTTTCGTCTTTTGCGGTGGACTTGGTCATCGACGCGATCTCTTCAATGCTCAAGGCGCGCAGGTCCTGCAGCTTGTCTTTGTATTTCTCCAGCGGATGGCCGGTGATGAAGAAGCCAAGAATTTCTTTTTCCGCTGCCAGGCGCGTGTGCTCGTCCCAGTCCGGAATATTCGGCAGTCGATCGTTTTGGGTTTCCGCTTCTTCCAGTTGGAAGACGCCAAATAAACCATGCTGGCCGGATTCGGCGTCCCGCTGCGCTTTCTGCGCTTGCTCCATGGCCTTATCAAGGACGGCCATCAGTTGAGCGCGCCGACCAAGCGAATCCATGGCACCGCTCTTGATCAGAGATTCCAGCACGCGCTTGTTAAGCAAGCGAAGATCGACGTTCTCGCAGAACTCGAAAATCGATTTGAATCGTCCAAGCTTCTTGCGCGCAGCGACAATCGACTCGATCGCATTTCCCCCAACGTTCTTCACCGCGGCCAATCCGAATCGAATGTTCTCGCCGTGTGGTGTGAAGTTCGCATCGGAAACGTTGATGTCCGGCGCCTCGACTGCAATTCCCATCTCGCGGCATTCGTTGATGTACTTCACCACGTCGTCCGTCGAACCGGTAACGGACGTCAACAACGCCGCCATGAATTCAACCGGAAAATGCGTCTTCAGATACGCCGTGTGATACGCCAGCAGGGCATAGGCCGCGGAGTGGGACTTGTTGAACCCATATCCCGCAAACTGCGCCATCAGATCAAATATCTTTTCGATCTTCTTCGCCGGAAACTTGCGCTCGGCTGCCCCTTTTACAAATCGCTCGCGCTGCTGCGCCATCTCTTCCGGCTTCTTCTTGCCCATGGCGCGTCGGAGAAGATCAGCGTCGCCCAGTGAGTAGCCTGCGATCCGGTTCGCGATCTGCATCACCTGTTCCTGATACACGATCACGCCCAGCGTTTCCTGCAGGATCTCCTGTAACTCCGGCAAGTCGTACTCGACCTTCTTCCGCCCATGCTTGCGGTCGACAAAGTCGTCGATCATGCCGCCCTGAATCGGGCCGGGACGATAAAGCGCATTGAGAGCGGTGAGATCTTCAATCGAGTTCGGCTGATACTTGCGCAGCACATCCCGCATGCCGTGCGACTCAAACTGGAATACGCCAGACGTCAATCCCTTGTGGAAGACATTTTCGTAAGTCTTCTGGTCCTCAAGCGGGATGTCATCGAGCTTCACTGGAATGGGCTTGGGCCAGTTCTCCTCGCTGCTCAGAACCGGCATCCCCGCATTACCGTGCGTTTGTGCGATCAGCTTCAACGCGTCGGTCAGAATCGTAAGCGTGGTCAGCCCGAGGAAGTCCATCTTCAACAGGCCCATCTTCTCGATGGCAACCATGTCGTAGGCGGTCACGATTTCGTCGTTCTTCGTGCGATGCAACGGAACGAGTTCTGTCAGCGGCCGCGGCGAAATCACGACTCCGGCAGCGTGCACCCCGGAGTTGCGTACCAGCCCTTCCAGTTTCCTCGCAGTCTGGAAAAGTTCGCGGATCTGCCCATCTTTCTCGATCGCCTCACGCAACGCGGGTGCTTCTTCAATCGCCTTCTCCAGAGTGATGTTCAGCTGCGTGGGGACGAGCTTGGCGATGCGGTCCACATCGGCATAGGGAATGTCCATCGCCCGCCCAACATCTTTGATCGCCGCCTTCGCCGCCATCGTGCCGAACGTGATGATCTGCGCCACGTTGTCCCGCCCGTATTTTCGCGTAACGTAATCAATCACCTCTCCGCGGCGATTCATGCAGAAGTCGATGTCAATATCAGGCATCGACACGCGCTCAGGATTCAAGAACCGCTCGAACAGCAATTCATGCTGCAAAGGATCGATATCGGTGATGCCCAGCGCATAGGAAACAAGCGATCCGGCTGCAGATCCTCGCCCCGGTCCGACAGGAATGCCGTTCTCCTTCGCATAGCGGATAAAGTCCCAAACAATCAGGAAATACCCAGGAAACTTCATCTGCTGGATGATGCCGAGTTCCCGCTCCAGCCGTTGCTGGTAATCGCTCAACGAATGCTTTAGCCGCCCCTTCTCACTGAGTGGGCGAAGCGTTTCCAGCCGCCGCGCAAAGCCTTCGCGCGTAACATGCGCGAAGTAGCTGTCGATCGTGTATCCGTCGGGAACCTCAAACTGCGGAAACGGATTCGGAATCTTTTCCAGCTTCAGATGGCAGCGCTCCGCGATGTCGAGCGTTCTCGTCAGAACGTCCGGCGAGTCTTTAAATACGCGATGCATCGCTTGCGCGTCTTTGACGAAAAACTGCGTGCCATCGAACTTCATGCGCGCAGTATCGCGAATCGACTTGCCCGTCTGGATGCACACCATCACATCCTGTGCGTGCGCATCGTCTTCGCAAAGATAGTGGCTGTCGTTGGTCGCCACCAGCGGTAGGCCAAGATCTTGTTCCAGCTTGAACAGGCCAGCATGGATCCGGTGCTCGAGTTCCAGCCCCTGATCCTGAATCTCGAGATAAAAATTCTCTTTGCCGAAGATATCGGCGAACTGGCCGGCGGCAACGCGCGCCGCGTCGTAGTTGCCTTCAACTAAACGCTCGGCGACTTCGCCCTTCAAACATCCGGAGAGTCCGATCAGCCCACGTGAATGTTCGGCCAAAAACTTCTTGCTGATTCTCGGCTTGTAATAGAAGCCATGCAGTGAGGCCTCAGAGGTGATCTTCGCGAGATTCCTGTATCCCTCTTCATTTTGCGCAAGCACCACAAGGTGATTGTAGGTATCGCCCTCGGGAGCAGCGCGGTGGTCTTCCTTCTTGCAGATGTAAAGCTCGCAGCCCACGATCGGCTTTACGCCATGCTTGTAGGCGGCATTCACGAAGTGGACGGTGCCGAAAATATTGCCGTGATCGGTCATCGCGACCGCCGGCATGCCCAGCTTGCTTACGTGTTCGCAGAGCTTTTCAACGTCACAGGCGCCGTCAAGCAGGGAGTAGTCGGTATGCAGATGCAGGTGGACGAATTGGGACATTGGACATACCTAGTCTATCGCAACAGAATTCCGGCCCACCTGTGAATTGCTGTGCGTTTCGCGGCCCTGACGCTATAATTGCGCGGCTTCAATTGCGCTTGTGGGGGCGTAATGAGATCACCTCTGTTTGTGCTGTTGGTGTTGTGCTGTGCGGCCTTTGCCCAGGACGGCTCCGCCGTCTATTCGCAACACTGTGCAGCCTGCCACGATTCTCCGCAGGGTCGTACTCCTTCAGTCGCCACGCTCCGTTCCATGAGCAATGAAGCAATTCTGCGAGCGTTGGACTCCGGCCTGATGCGGGAACAGGCCAAGGACCTCAGTGCTCAGGATCGTCAGGCCGTCGCGGCTTTTCTCTCCAGCGGTAAAAAAACAGAGGCTGCCGCGGTTCCGACGTCCAATCAATGCAGTAACGCGAATCCCTCAACGTCAGGACCCGGCTGGAATGGCTTCGGCAATGGCCTCACAAATTCGCGATTCCAGAGCGCAGATGCCGCCGGTCTCAGTCTGGCCGACGTACCGAAACTGCAACTCCGCTGGGCTTTCGGCCTCGGAGACGTTGTCAACGCGCGCGGACAGCCCGTAGTCGCGGCTGGCCGTCTCTTCGTCACATCAGGTGTCGGAAAAGTCTACGCGCTAGATCCAAAGAGCGGATGCCAGTATTGGGAGTTCACCTCGGAGGCCCCGATCCGCTCTGGAGTCGTAGTGAGCGATGCCGGCAACCCCGCGGTCTTTTTCGGCGACGCAAGAGCCAACGCATACGCGATCGAGGCCGGCACAGGCAAGCTCCTTTGGAAGGTTCATGTCGACGCCCATCCCGCTGCCGTCATTACCGATACACCGAGCTACTACCAAGGCACCGTGTATGTTGGAGTTTCTTCGTTCGAGGAACTCGCTGGCGCTGACCCCAAGTATGAGTGTTGCAAGTTTCGCGGAAGCGTCGTCGCACTCGAAGCTGCCACCGGCAAGGTCAATTGGCAGACGTACACGATTGGAGAGCCGCCCAAGGCGACTTCGAAGACGAAGGCTGGAGCACAGCGCTGGGGACCTTCCGGCGCAGCCGTCTGGTCCACCCCAACCATCGACACGAAACGAAACGCAATCTATGTTGCTACCGGCGACAACTATTCCGACCCACCCACAAAGACCAGTGATGCCGTCCTCGCTCTCGATCGCGCGACCGGCCAAATTCTCTGGTCGCAGCAAATGACCGCAGGTGATGCTTTCACCGTCGACTGCGCCAGATCGGAAACGACGAACTGCCCAGACTCGAAAGGCCCAGACTTCGATTTCGGACAGCCACCAATCCTCGCTTCTCTGCAAAATGGCAAACAGGTCCTGGTCATCGGCCAAAAATCAGGCGTTGCTCACGCTCTCGATCCCGACGCGCAAGGAAAGATTCTGTGGCAAACGCGAGTCGGCAAAGGCAGTGTTCTGGGCGGAATGGAATGGGGATCTGCCGTCGATCAGCAAAATATGTACGTCGCCCTTTCCGATATGGCCTTCCGCGCGAAGACTCCCGACCCCGATCATCCTGGAATGCGAGTATTCGAACTCGATCCCGAGAGGGGCGGCGGCATATTCGCCTTGGATCTGGCGACGGGGAAAAAAGTGTGGAGCGCACTGCCTGCAAGCTGCGGAAACCGCAAGCAATGCAGCCCCGCTCAAATGGGCGCGGTCTCGGCAATTCCAGGTGTTGTTTTCGCCGGCTCAGTCGACGGACGCTTCCGCGCCTATTCAGCGAAGACCGGCGAAGTCGTTTGGGACTCCGACACAGCGCGCGACTACGACACGGTCAACGGCCAGAAAGCTCGCGGCGGAGCCATCGACGCAGGCGGCCCCGCCATCGTCGGAGGCATGGTCTACGTGTACTCGGGTTACGCGCAGTGGGGAGGCATGCCCGGAAATGTGTTGCTCGCTTTCGGAGTGGAAGAGAAATAGCGTGTGAGAAGAAAGTGCAGGAGACACGCCTCTCTGCTTTAGCGTTCAATTTCAGTCGATGCGCTCTTGCTTTTGCCCGTCCTTACAGGTGATTATTACGCCCTACAAAATACGCAGTTGGAGTCCACACGATGAAGAGCTCTCTTAGGTTGTTGCGTGCGACAGCGGTCACAATTCTTGCGATCGCTTTCCTCTTTTTCTTCACCGCTTCTCATGGCGTTGCCCAAAGCCAGGAAGCAGTGTTTAACGGACACAGAATCATCATTCCGGAATCGAGCATTCCTCAACCAGGCCGTCATCACACGAACTATTTCTTTGTGGACTCCGATCAACCCGCAGCCCAGCCGTCTTCAGGAGTGGAAACTCCAGGTTCCCTCGCCTGCGTCTATCAGCTGGTAAGCGGGCCTGCTGGCTGTCCGGTGGCGACGAGCACCGCCGTGCCTACGGGCGGTTGGGGCGCAATCGCCATCGTGGATGCGGGGTATTATCCGACGGCTGCTCAGGATCTCGCGGCCTTTTCCTCCTACTATGGAATACCTCCCGCCGATCTGACCGTAACTTGGCCCGGCACAAAGCGCCCTCCGGTCTACTCAGGTTGGCTCGTCGAAGAGGCGCTCGACATCGAGTGGGCCCATGCCATGGCCCCTCAAGCCAAGATGTATCTCGTCGTATCTGATCTCAAAAACACCGACCCCACTTGGGCCGCTGTTCAACTGGCTGCTCAACTCGTTGCCCAGGCCGGAGGCGGTGTCGTCAGTATGAGTTGGGGCGATCCGGAAGTTAGCCAGGAATTGTCCTGGGACCGCTATTTCACTACCAAGGGCGTGGTCTTTTTCGCCGCCAGCGGCGACAGCGGGCTCGACGTCAGCATTTATCCCGGAGCATCTCCCAACGTTGTCTCGGTCGGCGGCACATACTTCAATCGCGATTCGAACGGCAACTTCGTCAATGAGGTTTACTACTCCGGAGGTGGCGGCGGCGATCTCAGTCCCTACGAGCCCAGACCGGCTTATCAGAATGGCGTTGCCAATGTCGTGGGGACCCATCGTGGATATCCCGACGTTGCCTCTGATTTCTGCTGTGCTCCGATCTATCTCGAGGGTAACTGGTTTTCGGTGGGCGGCACCAGTTGGGCCTCACCGACCTTTGCGGGCATTGTGAATGCGGCAGGCCACAAGGCCAAGACCAGCGTCATCGAGCTGACGGCGTTGTACAAGGAGCTCGCGAACCAGACTTTGTATTCCGAACGTTTCAACGACATCACTCAGGGAGCTTCGCAATGCACAATCGGTTTCGATGAGTGCACTGGGATCGGCTCCCCAAAAACCTACGCAGGAAAATGATGGCTTGTATGATTCAGGGCCGCAGTCGCAGCGGCACTGTGCGCCGAAAAGTAAAATGCACAAACCGCTCACAGCCGCGAAGCGGCGATAGATTGCAGCCCGCGGCGTGAGCCGTGGGAGGAAAGTGCCAGAGATACAAGCTCCGGAGGAGCGAAAGGTGAGTTGTGAGAGGACTTTTCAGAGGCGAGAGGAACACGTTCTGGAAGCTAGTCTGTTCCCGCGCCCGCTGCTAGCGATTTCTGCAGCAGCTTGCGCGCCTGGCTGATGAGTTCAGCCACCTCGAAGGGTTTCACCAGATAGGGCACGTTATTTTCTTGCAGGAAGCTCCGTCCCTCCCCAAGCTCGACTCCATTCGAAAAGGTGTACAGGATGTGCCTGTCCATACCGGCGCAATTCTGCTTCACCCACCCGTAGGAATCTTTGGCGCTCCATTCCGGCATCTTGCCGTTCATGATGATGGCTTCAAAGGCCTCGGACAAAAGCCGGGTTTTCACGTCCTCTACGTTCTTGGCCGTGACAACCGTCGCGCCGCATCCCGCAAGGACGTCACGTTCAAATTCCAGCACTCCGTCTTCTTCCTCAACCAGCAGAACCCGGCCAGCGATCGCTCCCTCGTGCTGACGAGGCGCCGGCGTCGTAGCTTCCGGAAGAGAAGCGGTTTCGGCAGTGGCCGGAAGGCGCACTTCGATAATCGCCCCACCCTCAGGATTGTTATTCGCCGTAATGTCCCCGCCGTGTTCCTTCACGATGCCGTAGCAGATGCTAAGCCCAAGTCCTGTCCCTTTGCCGACGTTCTTCGTCGTGTAGAACGGATCGAAGATGCGCTTCGGATCCTTGATCCCCGCCCCATCATCGATAAACTGCGTGCACACATGGCCATTCTGGGTGCTGACGCGAATCTTGAGCGAGCCATTTCGCCCGGTCTCCAGAATCGCATCGACCGCATTGTTGATGATGTTCAGGAACACCTGCTCAAGCTGGTGCGGATCAGCAACCACCATGGCCGGTTCGGAAGGGAAGCTCGATTCCAGTTTGATGTTGTTGCTCTTGAGGTCGTAGTCGCGCAGCGTGATCGTTTCTTCGATTACCTTGCGGATATCGACTTCATCCCGCTGGGGTTTGCGCTGCCGTGCGAACGAGAGCAGGTTCTGTACGACGCGATGCGTCCGCTGCGCCTGCTTGAATAGCTTGCTGACGAAGTCCTGCGCACGTGAATTCAAGCCTTCCGTCTCGAGCAACTGCGCGTACCCGAGGATCGCCGTCAGCGGGTTGTTCAGTTCGTGCGCGACCCCGGCAATGAGCTGTCCCACCGCCGACATCTTTTCGCTCTGCAGCAGTTGCTCCTGCGTCTTGCGCAAATCTTCATACGCACGGCAAGTCTCTTCGTACAACCGGACTTTCTCGATCGTCGTGGCCAATTGCCGGCTGATCGCGACCAGAAGATTCTCGTCGTTCGACGAATATTGATAACCCGCGTTGCTGCACAGTCCCATGAGTCCGACCGGGCTGTCTTTGGCCCAGAACAATACCCAGAGCCAGGAACGATCGGGGTCCGATTTCATGAATTCGGCGACATTCGCCGGCAGGTGCGGCAGGTATTCCGCGGTGACCACTTCGGCACGCGACCGCATCACCAGATCGCCAAAGCCATCGGCGAACACCATCTCGGCGGGACGCGCTTTGTCACGGCTTCGTGGCCCCCATGCGGCTCGCCGCCGATACGTTGGCGAATCTGTGTCGGAGAGATAGACTGTCCCGCTTTCCGCCCCAAATAACGTCACCACCTGTCGCAGGGTCAGGTTAAGTATTTCGTCCAGGTCAAAGGACTGCGCCGCAACCACCGCCATTGCGTTCAGCGCATTCAGTTCGCGATTGCGCCGTTGCATCTCGTCCTCGGCGCGGCGCTTCTCCGTCATGTCGAGAACGAATCCCTGATACCGCTCCATGTTGCCGGTCGCATCGCGGGTCGCAAAACTGCTCTCCATCGCCAGCAGAATCGTGCCGTCCCGGCGTCGTAGGGTGACTTCAAAGTTGCGTACGTAGTTGTGCGACTCGATCTCTTGACGGAAGGCTTCCCGCTGCTTGGGATCGACACAAATCTCGGAATCCAGATTCAACACCAGCAATTCGTCCCGGTTGCTGTAGCCGAGCATGTGCACGAAAGCATCGTTGCAATCGATGATCCGGCCATTTGGATCCGCCACGTAGACGCCTTCCTGCACCTGCTCGAACAACAAACGGTATTTTTCTTCCGCAGATCGCCTCGCCGTGATATCGCGAACAACGTGGATCGTGCCTTTCTGCTGCGCTCCCTGATCGGTGTAGGAAGAAGTTGAAACCACCGAGAAGCCGCCAAAGCAGGGATCGGCTCCCTCGGTAAACTCTTCGTCGCCTCCTCGGGCACAATATGGACACCCGCTCCATTCGCCAAAGGTGTGCGGCAGGGCCGCTTCACACGTGTTGCCCATGACGTCGGCCGCTGCTTTCCCCAACTGCTCCAGCAGCACCTGGTTGACTTTAATGACGCGGTAATCGGAATCGTGCGCCACAATCACGTCATGGATGGAATCGAACGTATTCATCCACTGCCGCTGCGAACGCAATACCTGTTCCAGCAATCGGAAGTTTTCGACTGCCAGAGCCAACTGCTTCGCGCATGCCTGGAGAAAGTCCAGTTCCTCCGGTGTCCACTGACGGCTCATCCCTGTCCCGAGCAGCAACACTCCGATCGGCGCCTTACTCCCGACGACCGGTATCGATACGACCTGCGCAATCTTCTCGGCCGCGAGGCACTCGGACGACTCACTGGCGGTGTCGGAAAACTTCGTAACCTGCGGCAGGCGCTTCTCCCACTGCTTCGTGACTTTGTCGGTGATCTCCGAGAATCCTGAATCGCGCAGGAAATCCCCAGAAGCTCCGGCCGCATGCGTCGCTATAAGATGGCCACTCTCAACCAGTCGGAACCATGCAGAACGGGCATGCGACGCGCGTCTTAACTCTTCCACGGCGCATTGCACAATGCTGCCGTGCTGCTGTGCACTAGCGATACTGTTCGTAATCGCCTGCATCGCCCGCAGCCGCAGGTCTTGCGAATGTGCTTCGCCCAGCGCGACGAGAAGCATGCTTACCGCCAACGCAACTTCGGCAGTCAGCGAAGCAGACGCGGGAATCTGATCGGTGAATGGCGTCCAGGTCAAATGCAGCAGAGGCAGACACACAGCCAGCAGCCACGCCGAAGGCTCCCAACGTCCTCGGCGCGCTCGTAATAAAGCAATGGATGCCGTGATCAAAACGATGCGGTAGCTGACTTCCAATGCCATGCGTACCGGCACGGAGTCAGGCCAGAGCAGGACTCGGGCGCCGGCAAAACCGACCAGAAGCGGAGTGATGATCGTCAGCGGAATGAACAGGTCGCGAATCTTCGCATAAAGCAGAACTGCGCCTGCCAGCAACCCGACGGCCAGCACGAACGTGGCGTGCGCTACCACCACATCAAACGGCGCCGGAATCTTCGCTGAAAGAGCGTGCTCGGCTAGCCGGGAGGCGACCAGCGTTGCCCAACCTCCAACCCAGAGCTTTAGATAATTCTCACGAAATGCCCGCAGCGCAAGCAAAGATGCGCCCAGCAGGATCAGCAGAGTCAGCTCTGCCGCTGACGGCTTGATCCCAAGCGTTACCGCCGAATTCCAGATCGACCAGAGGGCTGCGTTCATCGCGCGGACGTACGTTTTCCTTGCTGATGAATATCACGAGGCCTCGATTTCTCGATGCAGTTTCCGGACCTCAATGATTACTTTCGGAATATGGCCTAAGCGTTACAATCGCCGATAGACTTTCGTGTATTCCTATGGCTGAACGCATTTTGGTCGTCGACGACGAAGAGCCTATCCGCGAAATTGTGGCTTCCATGCTCGGCACAGCCGGATATCTCTGCAAACAAGCAGGTTCCGGCATGGAGGCGCTGGCCGTCCTCAACTCCGGCGAAGAATTCGAACTGATGCTTTCCGACCTCATGATGGCCGACTTGGACGGCATCGGCCTTCTCGAGCGCACCAAAGAGAGATATCCCGACATGCCCGTTGTCATGGTTACCGCCGTCCATGACATCTCCGTGGCCCTGGCCGCCATCCGCAATGGAGCCTACGACTATCTCCTCAAGCCCTTCGAGCGCGAGCAATTGCTGAACACCGTAAGCCGGGCGCTGGAAAACCGCCGTCTCAAACTCGAGAACCGCACCTATCAGACAAATCTGGAATCACTCGTGAAAGCCCGCACCGATCAACTCCAGGCCGCCATGCAGAATCTCGAGCGATCCTACGACATCACACTCGAAGCCTTAGGAGACGCGCTCGACCTGAAAGACGCCGAGACCGAAGGCCACTCGCGCCGTGTCACGCTGTTCACCATCGCCATCGCCCAAGCCCTAGGCATGCCGCGCGAACAAATCGCAGTCATTGCCCGTGGCGCCTTTTTGCACGACATCGGAAAGATGGCCATCCCCGACGCGATCCTCCGCAAGCCGGCGAAGCTCACGCCAGAGGAGGTCGCGATCATGCAAGAGCACGCATACCGCGGCTATCAGATGCTTAAGAAGATTCCGTTCCTGACCGAAGCCTCCGACATCGTTTACTCGCACCAGGAACGCTTCGATGGCACCGGCTATCCACGAAACTTGAAGGGTGATGAAATTCCGCTCGGGGCGCGAATCTTCTCCATTGCTGACACTCTCGACGCCATCACATCCGACCGTCCTTATCGTCCGGCGCAGTCGTTCAAGGCGGCGCGTGAAGAGATTGCCCGGTGGTCAGGGAAGCAATTCGATCCGGAAATCGTGAAGGTATTTCTCGAAATGCCCGACAAGATTTGGGAAGACCTGCGCCGCGAAATCGCGGGTCAGTCGTACCGGGCCGCCTATTCAACAGGGGCTAAGTAAATTCGCTCGTGGGGAGCGAACTCTTGAAGCGCTGGAATCCGCTGAAAATCTCGGTAGTCGTAGCCGCCATTCTGGTGGCCGTGCTCGCAGCGGCGTGCGTTTTCCTGCCTCGTGGTCTGTTTCTGACCGGTGTCAGCGACATCTCCAGCGGTTTGCTCATGCTGGCCGCTCTGTTTCCCTTCGCCATACTCGGTCTCCGCAGCAAAGGCCGCATGCGCTGGTTCTGGATGCTCCAGGCCGTCGGATGGGCCCTCTGGTTCGCCGACCAGTGCGTCTGGATCTATTACGACCTCTATCTCCAACACCAGATGCCCCCGATGCATCCCGCGGACGCGCTGCTCTTTCTCGCCGGCGCGCCCATGATGGCCGGTTTATTGCTTCGTCCTCATCGCGAGCCCTCCGCTCAAAGTGCCCGGCT
>DATJWZ010000391.1:0-10100 GCA_035500795.1 Candidatus Eiseniibacteriota bacterium
ATTCTCGGCATTGACGAGTTGAGCGAAGACCAGAAGCTGTCCGTGGCCCGTGCTCGCAAGATCCAGCGGTTCCTGTCGCAGCCATTCCATGTCGCCGAGCAATTCACCGGCGCCCAGGGACGCTACGTCAAGATCGCCGACACGGTAAAGGGCTTCAAGGCAATCGTCGAAGGCAAGTACGACGACATCCCCGAGCAGGCCTTCTACATGAAGGGACCCATCGAGGAAGTGCTTCAGGCCGCGGAGAAGATGAAGGCGGCAGCGTAATAGGTAGTGTCGGTGAGCATTGCAAACAGAAATCGACGAACAGTTGTGCTATTTACGTTGGTTCTGTGGTTGGTCACTGTTGTTGTCTGGGCATATCTGTACGGCAGAACTGGGCTTGCTGCGGCAGCGGCAGCCCCGGAGGACAACAACTGGACTTGGGAGTTCTGGTTGCTGATGTTCGCGATATTTCGTTTGCCATGGCTAGTGCTTGGGGTGGCGGCGGTTTTGGCGGTCGAACTTCAAGTCCTTAAGAGACGCGCAGAAAGTTAGAATCAGAGAGAACTTGGCTGATACTTTCCAACTAGAAATCGTCACGCCGGAAAAGAAAGTCGTAGAGACGGCGGCCGAAGAAGTCCAGATTCCCGGCAAGAACGGGTATCTGGGTATTCTTCCCGGCCACGCTCCGCTGATCACCGAACTTTCCGTCGGAGAGATCACCTATCGCGAGAATTCCACGCAACACCACCTTGCCGTGGCGTGGGGGTTCGCTGAAGTGCTGCCGAACAAGGTGACGATTCTCGCCGAAACCGCCGAGCGTCCTTCCGAGATCGACGTAGAGCGCGCGCGCAAAGCCAAGGAGCGAGCCGAGCAGCGCTTGACCAGCGGTGATACTTCAGTGGATGTGGATCGCGCTCTCGACGCTCTCCATCGCGCTGAGGCTCGAATCGAAGTCGCCAGCGAAAAGTAGTGCTCTGACTTAAATCCGAAATAGGCTGACTCTGGTTGTCATCCGAAGCGCCGCTTTCCGCGCGAGGAATCTGCTTTGCGCTCTTCTCCCGAACCGTTCTCGTACCTTTACAATGCTGGAGTTCAGAATTGAGGTGACTCCCGTGAAGCTTCGATCCGCCCTGATCATTGTCCTTGCCGCTGGGGGATTTGCCGTTGCCCAGGAGGCAAAGCCCGCGCAAACCCCGCCCCAACCGCTTCCCGCTCTGATTACGCCTGAGGTTCACTCTGACGACAGCGTGACCTTCCGTTTTCGCGCCCCCAACGCCAAGGAAGTTTCGGTGAGGCGCGAGGGAATGACTGATGTGTTCCCGATGCAGAAGGATGATCAAGGAGTGTGGACCGTCAATACGCCGCTAATGCCTCCCGACTATTACGGCTATTCGGTCATCGTCGATGGTCAACGAAGCATTGACCCTTACAACTCGTTGCTGAAGCCGAATCTGCTGTCTACCGAGAACATGGTCCACGTGGCGGGGCCGCCCTCTTTACCATGGGAGTTGAACGACGTGCCGCATGGCGAGGTACATCATCATTTTTATCGCTCCACCGTCGCGAATGATGATCGCGATTTCTATGTCTACACGCCTCCCGGCTACGATGCCGTGGCGAAGAAGGCCTATCCCGTTCTTTATCTGCTCCACGGCTACAGCGATGATGCGAGCGGATGGACCGCCGTCGGCCGCGCTAACGTGATCCTCGACAATCTGATCGCGCAAGGAAAAGCGAAGCCGATGATCGTCGTCATGCCTCTCGGCTACGGCACCATGGAGATTGTTCGCGCGGGATGGGGCGGCATCGCCAATCGTCCTCAAGTACGCCAGGAGAACCTGACGAAATTCCGCGAAGCCCTATTGACCGAGGTCATGCCGAAAGTTGAGGCTGAATACCACATAGACAAGGATCGCAAATCGCGGGCGATTGCTGGCCTTTCCATGGGTGGCTCGGAGTCTTTGATGACCGGCCTGAACAATATCGACAAGTTTGCGTGGGTCGGTGCATTCAGTGCAGGCGGCCTACCCGAGCCCTTTGACAACGATTTCCCGGGTCTCGACAGCAAGGCCAATCAGCAATTGACGCTCTTATGGATCGCCTGCGGCACAGAGGATCGACTGATCACCGCGAATCGCAATCTACGCGAATGGTTGAAGCAAAAAGGAATCAACCATACGGATATCGAAACGCCCGGCATGCATACCTGGATGGTCTGGAGAAGAAATCTGGCAGAGTTCGCGCCGCTGCTCTTCGGTAGCAACTAGCACTCGTTGGCTCGGTGATGAGTGTAGCTGGGATTTATCAACAGTCCACTATCTCGACTGCGAGATCTTAATTATCGTTTCACGCATTGGATCGGCACACTTATCTATGTACTTTGTTCGAGGCCTTCCGGGAATCGCTCGGATGAAAATGAAAAAAGCTAACAAGCTGAGGCGATTCGGGTGTATAGTGTTCGCTGTCCTAGGGCCGAAAATGGAAGTCGCAGCTTAGTTCCCCGCGCCCACTCTCAACACAACCAACATCGAGTTAATCAACTCCGTGCTCATGCTTCATTCAGCACGCACCTTGCGAGAGGAGAGACACTATGCCCGTTGATACAAAGGCAATCCAGGACGCTATACGCGAAAAGAAAGCCAAGTGGGTAGCCAAGCCGCACCCTGTCTTTTCGCAGCTTAACGATGAGCAGCTCAAACATCGGCTGGGTGTTATCCCAGACGAGGCAAGACTCAAAGCGCTGCACGCCCACCCGGCACCCGAAATTGCGAAGGTCATCGCACATTTCGAGTCGGCTCCCGGCAAGCACTTCGAAAAGGAGAACGTAAGCAAAGAGGCAGTAAGTGCTGTGGCCGACCGGCTTCGTCTCGGTCTGCAAGCTGTCGAGACCTTGAAAAAGCCCGGGATTATCGTCTCGCCGACAGTTCAGTTCCTTCTTCAGGTGGACTGGCGCAACCGAAAGGGTAGGGACAATGTCACACCCATAGAAGACCAGGGTGACTGCGGCTCGTGCGTAGCGTTCGGATGCACGGCGATGCTGGAATCGATGGTTCTGGTGGAGCACGTCTTGCCCCTCGACCTTTCGGAAGCCGAGCTCCTCTTCTGCGGCGGCGGCAGTTGCGGCGGCTGGTGGCCAGATTCGGCAGTAAGCTACATCAAAAGTAAGGGCGTGTCGCTGGCGAGTTGCTTCCCGTATCAGGACCACAACATGCCGTGCAACACCTGCTCCGAGCGGGATGGAGAGGCTATTCAGGCTGTCAACAACGTGGTGTATTTCGACGTTGGGGACCGACGCAGCTATCTCTGCTCTATCGGGCCCATGGCCGCCGTTTTCGAGGTTTATCAGGATTTCTATTCCTATGCCAGCGGAGTGTACTCCCACGTATGGGGCTCTTTCGTGGGACTTCACTGCGTGGAGGTGATCGGCTTCGACGACTACGAAAACACCTGGATATGCAAGAATAGCTGGGGCACCGGATTTGGCGAAGGTGGTTTTTTCTGCATTGGTTACGGGCAGTGCAACATCGACGCGGCGTACCCATTCTGGGGCGTCTATGGGACGCGTTGGTATGGCACATAGCTATGGCTTTTGCCGTTGCGGGCGGTCACAGCGAGGTGGCAATGGGGGCGAGGTCCGCCGGGTGGACCTCGCCGCCCGGACAATACCAATATGTTCACGGCATCGGGAGTGCATGGTGTAACGCGGGCAACCCGGGGGAAAAGCACGCAGTGGCTGAAACAGTTTTGGCAAAACCCGGCCAGGAATTTGAGATTGTTCTCGAAGGGAGCCCGACAACCGGATTCATCTGGCAGTTGGCCCATCCTTTGGAAAAGTCGGGATTGGTCGAAGTTCTTGGCGAGAACATCGAGCCCTCGACTTCTCTTGCAGGCGCACCTGCCAGACAGCACTTCCGCTTTCGCGCGGTGACGGCAGGGGAAATGAACCTGCACTTTGCTTGCCGACGCCCATGGGAGAAGAAGGCGCCCCGAGAGCAACGACAGTTCGTAGTCAAGATCAGCCCTTGAGCTGAGCCGTCTTCGGCTGGTTGCGCTTCCCCGCTAAAGGTTACGTTCCGTACCGCATATCGTTATCCCATCGGAATTGTACTCGTCACACCTTAACTGTTGTAATCAAGGCGATAGCACTCCAAACCGCCGGCAGCTACGGTACGTGGACTTTCTCTCGATCTTCGGTCGCCGGCATGTAATTCACGGCCGCCGTTCGCTCCAGTTTGTCCCACGCAAACTTGCGGCCTTCGATCGCGCGTTTCAGCGTCTTGAACAGCACGATTGAGAAGAGTTGGCGGTAAGCGAAGCGCTGCAGCCACACCTGGCTGAGCAGCCATGGATCTTCTTTGTCGTCTGGACGTCTGCGCTCCAGCGCGAATGCAATTGCCGAAGCGAAGAAATCGATGACGAGGAACGCGAAGAAGAACAGCACCAGCTTGTGGAAACTGGCCGGGTCGGTCGAGTCCGGATGGAAATGCTTCTGGATAAAGTACCAGATCGTTCCGACGGCGAACATGATGTCGATTAGCGGTGATACCAGTGGTAAGAGAATCTGGAAGATCACAATGTTCGGTAGTGCGATCCACCCCAAGACTCCCTTGCGCGCCACCACGCTGCGGTGTTTGTACACCGCTTGCAGAATGCCAAATGACCAGCGGAAGCGCTGGCGCATCAAGCCATTTGCGTTCGTTGGCGCTTCCGTATAGGCCAGGGCCATGTCTTCATATTCCACGCGATAACCCATGCGTAGCAGGGCCATTGTGAGGTCGGCATCCTCTGCAACTGTGTCCGTGTGATACCCGCCAGCTTCGCGAACAGCTGAGACACGCCAAGCCCCAATTGCGCCAGGCACCACACTGACCGCTCCCAGAACATCCAGAGCACGCCGCTCGAAGTTCTGGCTGGTGATGTATTCCAGCGCCTGCCAGCGCGTCCAAAGATTTACACGGTTGCCGACCTTCGCATTACCGGCAATCGCGCCCATCTTCGAATTGATGAAGTGTGGAACAAGCCGGGCAATCGCGTCGGGAGCAATGATGGTATCCGCGTCGATTCCAACGAAGAGTTCTGCGTCCCCGATGTGCTGAATCCCATAATTCAATGCCTCAGCTTTGCCGGAGTTTTTCTTCCCCAAGATGAGGACCTTGCCGGCTGCGGACTCTGCTGCAAAAGCATTGCGCGCGACTTCGAGGGTACGGTCCTTGGAGCCATCATCGATCACGATCACACGTAAGTTCGGATACGTGGAGTTGAGCGCTGCACGAATTGTTCGCTCAATGACTTTTTCTTCGTTATACGCTGGAATAAGCACCGCAACTTTCGGTTTGTAGGATGCGACGTCAGCGGGTTTGCCGAAGATCTTCTCGTGCACGCGATCGTAAACGGCAGCGGCACCGATGAAAATGAGGCGCCCAGTCATCAGCAAGTCGCCAACCAGGAAGATCCAGGTGATCGCAAAGATCCCGGCATCGAATACGAAGAATCCAAAACGATCCAGCCAAGCGGCCCAGCGCTCGCTTCGAGGCAGCGGCGCCATTACATCAGCCTTCTGCATCCCCAGCAATTCATAAACCGGCACGATCTCGCGCCCGTTCGCGCGAATGCCGTCGATAATCATTGGCAGAGCGCGCACAGTTTCGGAGCGGTCCCCGCCTCCATCATGGAGCAGCACGATATTTCCGCAACGCTGATCGGTGCTGCGGCACGGCGGCAGATGGTCCAAAACGTACTGCGTGATCTGTTCTGCCGTGCGCCTGCCTCCGGGCGACGTCGGATCATTAAGGTTCCAGTCATTCGGATCGATCCGGTTTCCGACCGTGATATATCCGATATCCTGCGGAATCTCGAGCGGCCGGACTTGGTCAGCGGTATCGGGCTCTTCATCGATGGCATACGGTGGACGCATCAACGTCGTCCGGATACCCATGAGGCTGGCAAACAAGCGCTCAGTCAGGTTGAGTTCTACCTTCATATATCCCGTGGAAATGTTGCTCACATCGGGGTGGGTGAAGGTGTGATTCCCGATCAGGTTGCCTTCCCGATAGATCCGCTTGGCGATACCGGAGAACTTGTCAGTCTGGATTCCAATGAGGAAGAAAGTTGCATTTGCGTGCTTATCCTTAAGCACGTCAAGAATCTTCGGAGTCCACTCAGGATCCGGGCCGTCATCGAATGTGATCGCGACCTTGTTCGGACTATAACCGTAGCGTCCCACCCGGTACGGTTCAGGCAAAGTCTGAAAGACCTCGTCGTCGATCATTTTGCTGTTGGCATCGACGCTGATATCGCGCGTACCATGAGCGGGCCTGTCCTCAATGCGCAGGATCTCACCCTGACCTTCCATGTCAACTTCGGCGCCGGGAGGTACGTCTCGTAATTTTTCCGGAGCGCCCGGGTCTCCAGGAACGTCCCACACTCGCCAAAGAGAGCGATCTTCACTGCCCAATCTCCATAGCGCGAAGGTCTGGATGCCCAATTCCTGTGCCAGGCGCATGTGATTCAACGCAGTAACCGCATCTACGTACCAGATGTCATGGCGAAAATTCCGCTCGTCCAGATAGCTGAAGTGCGGATTCATCGCATCGTCATCGAAATTAATGTCTTCGTCGGAATCGCGCGCCGCCAGCCACGCATCCTGCACGCTTACCGAGCTGTCGTGTTCCTCAGGCGGCAGCTTCCCCTTTTTCGGTTTCTGCACCCAGTCATATCCATAGTTGGCGATAGCGCAGATGATCTTCTCCTTGGGAAGGACGCTGGTTGCGAATTTAAGGTTCTGGTCGAACCAGTCCTGCGACGCCACCGGGCCTGACGGCCCTCCGGGATAGTGCTCGTCGTAGTTCATCAGCACGACGCCGTCTACAGCGCGCGCAATCGCCGGGTAGTCGTATTCGTCGTTGTGGGGCGGCACGGAGGCGTACAACTTCATCCCGCGTGCGTGCAGATCGCCAGAGAGTTCCCGGAGCAGCGCCACATAACCGGGCTGTCCTTTTGCGGGGAATGCCTCGATATCCAGCATTAGACCATGGAATCGCCCTGTAGACAGGAATTGCCCAACCTGCTGCCGAAACAGCAATCGCGAATTGGCATTGTTCAGGAAATCGGAGACGTCTACCCAATTGGTCCCGTCCGAATTATTGACCATCGGAAAAACTTCCATTCCTGGGTCTTCATTCTTCAGAAAGGGCATTACCCTGTCATCTACCGAGCGCACGGTAGCGCCCTCAATTACGTCGAAATACTTGTTGGTTTGGTCGTCCACGGCCTGGATATGGCCGTCAGGGGTGAGGACGTGCAGCCAGTCTGGATAAAGAAGGTCGATCTGTCGAGCGAAGGAGCGTAGAGACGAAAAGCTGGCAGCATCCCATGGCACATAAAAGGCCGCGCGGATGCCTTCCTGCTGGTTAAGAGTGACCTGCGAGGCAGCAAGCTTCGATTTCCGGTGCGAATGTGCGGCCGCTTTCTTCGAACGGTCGCGCGCTTTCTGCTTTTCGCTTTCCTTGAGCGCTTTGAAAGCCCGTTTTTGCGGAAAAAACAACAGTTCGGGCAGAGGTTCATCGCGAAGGGCCGTGTAAACGAAGAAAATGATCAGCGCCGAGACCAATACGGCCGTGACGTCGAAAAGGCGCCGCAAGCGCTTCCAGCGCGCTCGCCTCGGATCGTAAAAAACTGGCTCAGCCATTCAGGATGATGTTCAATCGTAAGCTGCGAAGGGCACGGGGTCAATTGCTCGGAAGTCAGGGGAAGCGGCGGCGCTCACTACTTTAAGATGCACTTCTCGACCGCGGGGATTGCTGACGCGGTATCATTCGCAGCGGACGAAAAAAATAGTGCGCGAACTGATTCGGACTAGACCGCGTTATTTCTTATCAGTGAGTCTCGCCGCGTTCGCCCTGCGCCTCTTTTTCGTGTTCCGCTATCCCGCCATAGTCGACGACTCGCGCCTCTATGCCGATATCGCCAAAAACTGGCTTCAGCACGGCATCTATGGGATCACGAATTCTGGCGTCATCATGCCGACGCTATCCCGCTTGCCGGGTTACCCGGCATTCCTCGCGGCAATATTCGCCATCTTTGGCACTGACAATTTCCGGGCTGTCCTGCTCATCCAGGTTGTGTTCGACGTTGCGACCTGCTTTCTTATTGCAGATATGGCCCGCCGATTGTTCTCACACCGCGCCGCGCAGGCCGCATTCTTATTGGCCACTGTTTGTCCTTTTCTTGCGAACTATGCTGCAGCAGCTCTTACTGAGACATTGGAGATTTTCTTTACAGCGTTGGCGTTCGATTTAGCGCTAGCCGGACTTGGAATCGGCAGTGCACCTCGCGGTGTGGCGCGCTGGCTCGGATGCGGTCTCGCCATCGGCGGGGCTATCCTCCTTCGGCCTGACGGCGGACTGGTCCTTGCTGTCATCGGCGGTTACCTCCTCTGGAAATGGCTCTTAAGCTTGCGGCGGAAGGAAGAGGGCATTTTGCCATCGAGAGCGCTCTTTCTCGCGGGCGTTTTGCTTGCGATTGGCGCTTTCGCTCCTCTCATTCCATGGACGATCCGCAATCTGCATACGCTACATCGATTTCAACCACTGGCGCCACGCTACGCAAACGATTCGGACGAGCCGCCCATGCCCGGCTTCAATCGCTGGGTGAAGACCTGGATCGTCGAATATGTTTCTGTCGAAGAGATCTATTGGAATGTTCCCGGCGAACAAATCGATCTCGGGAGGCTACCGCGCCGCGCCTTCGATTCTCCCGAACAAAAGCAACAAACGGCTGAGATTTTTGCCGACTACAACCGCGATCACGACATCAGCCCGGAACTCGATTCTCGATTCGCCGCTCTTGCGGCAGAACGGATTCATAACGCGCCACTCCGCTATTACCTGTGGCTACCCACATTGCGCATCGCTGATATGTGGCTGCGCCCGCGAACCGAACTGACGGCTGCCGATCCGCGCTGGTGGGAGTTTAACGATGACCGCCGCTTTCTGGCTCTTAGCCTGGGCTTCGGCCTGATCAACGTTGTATATGTTTTGTTATGTATTGCCGGGGTGGTGCGCTCGCACGAATTTTTTGGGATTGGTTTATTCATTTTGTTTCTAGTCGTGCGATCGCTTTTCTTGGGAACACTCGAAAATCCGGAGCCTCGCTACACTCTGGAGTGCTATCCCGCGGTCATATTGCTGGCAGCCGGTTGTTTCCACAGCCGTGAATGACTATTCAAACGTTTCACATCGCATATTCGACTTGAATGTTTCCCTGTCTCGGGAGCACAATAGCGGCCCATCAGGGGTTCCCAGGGTCTCGCTCATCAAAAACCTGGGTAAAACGTAAAAAAGGATTCACGCCCCATTGCGGCGAAGGGAGTTTCCTATGCGTTCTCGCTCACTGCATTTTCTTTTCGCGCTTTTGACGGTTGTGACCATCACGACTCTAGCCCTTGGTCAGTCGGCGACAACTTCTTTACGCGGGACAATTTCCGATGCACGGGGCGCCGTTCTCACCGGCGCCAGCGTCACAATAAACAACGCCGCGACAGGATTTTCACGAACCGTTAAAAGCGATGATCAGGGCATATATCAATTCCTCGAGGTGCCGCCAGCCACCTACACGGTAACTGTGAATGCCTCCGGCTTTGCGGTCGTCAAGCACGAAAATGTTGTGCTACAGGTCAGCAGTCCGGCAACACTCAATTTGACGTTACAAGTGCAAGGAGGATCTGAAATTGTCGACGTCAGTGGCGAAGCTCCCATGGTGAACACGCAGGATGCGACGCTTGGCAACAACTTCGATGCCCGCCAGTTGACAGACCTGCCCTCCGAAGGCCGCGATCCCGTTTCGATTCTTAGTCTGCAACCCGGCGTTGTCTACATCGGCAACAAGGTCGATCAGGGAGACGACAGCCGTGGTGGTTCCGTGAACGGTGCTCGCAGTGACCAGACGAATGTCACCCTTGATGGCCTTGACGATAACGATCAACTGAACGGATTTGCTTTCACCGGCGCCATGCGCGCCACGCTCGATTCTTTGCAGGAGTTCAGAGTAACCACCAGCAACTACGACGCTGCTTCCGGCCGGTCCTCAGGAGCCCAAGTAAACCTGGTGACGAAGAG
>DATJWZ010000392.1:0-2909 GCA_035500795.1 Candidatus Eiseniibacteriota bacterium
GCCGAAGGTGATGGCCGACGACGATTCGATCAAGCGGGCGCTGGCCAATCTCGTGGACAACGCCGCGGAAGCGACCCAGAATGCAGTCGTGCGGGAGATTGAGGTCTCTACTGCGCTGGTGGCCAGCCGCGATGCCGTTGAAATCGTCGTTGCCGACAGCGGGCACGGCGTTACGCGGGAGCTGAAAGAAAAGCTCTTCCTGCCTTATTTCTCGACGAAGAAGCGCGGCACCGGACTGGGACTTGCGATCGTGAGCCGCATTGTGGAAGATCACCATGGGTCGATTCGCGTCGAAGAGAATCAGCCGGTGGGCGCTCGGTTCATCGTGGAGCTTCCGCTGGTGTTTGAGTTGACGCAACCTGCGCTCCTCTCCAAGCATGCATAGCATTCTGATCGTTGACGACGAAGCCGGCATTCGCGATTCGTTGGCCGGAATCTTGACCGAGGAAGGTTACACCGCGGCGTCGGTGGAGAGCGGCGAAGCCTGTCTCGACCTGCTGCGTAAGAGCAAGTTCGACGTGGTACTCCTCGATATTTGGCTTCCCGGAATGGACGGTCTGGATGTGCTTGCGAGCATCCGCGAACTCGACAATCCGCCGGAGGTCGTGATGATCTCTGGCCACGGAAATATCGAAACCGCGGTCCGGGCAACCAAGCTCGGCGCGTATGACTTCCTGGAGAAACCGCTCAGCATTGAGAAGACGCTGATCGTAGTGAAGAACGCGATCGAGTCGCAGAAGCTTCAACGGGAGAACGTCGATCTCAGGAAGCAACTTCAGTCAAAGAGCGTGATCGTCGGCGACAGCATCCCGATGAAGGCGCTGCGGCAGCAGATTGGACTGATGGCACCGACGAACGGGCGAGTGTTGATCTATGGCGAATCGGGTACGGGCAAAGAACTGGTGGCGCACGCGATTCATGGGCAGAGCCTGCGAAAAGACGAGACATTCGTTGAGATGAACTGTGCCGCAATCCCAGAAGACCTGATTGAGAGCGAATTGTTCGGGCATGTGAAGGGATCGTTTCCCGGAGCTGCGGCCGACAAGGAAGGCAAGTTTCAGCGGGCTAACGGCGGCACGCTATTCCTCGACGAAGTTGGCGACATGAGTTTGAAGACGCAGTCGAAAGTACTGCGGACTTTGGAAGAGCAGCGATTCACTCCGGTGGGAAGCAACGAGACGATTACGGTTGATGTGCGGGTGATTGCTTCTACGAATAAGGATCTGGAAGAGGAAATATCGCGGGGGAACTTTCGGGAGGACTTGTTTTACCGGCTTAATGTGATTCCCTTTTTCGTTCCGCCGCTCCGCGAGCGCAAGGAAGATATTCCACTATTCACGCGGCATTTTTTGAAAGAACTTGCGGCGACGTACGGGCGACGCCCACGCGAAATCACTGATGAAGCCATTGAAGTGCTGATGCGTTATACCTGGCCGGGAAACGTGCGCGAGTTGCGAAACGTGATCGAACGAATTGTGATCATGAATCCGACGACTACGCGATTTGATGCCAAGCATCTTCCGCCGCTGGTGTATCGCGATGGCGGGCGGCGGGCGCCGAAGAGCGAGTTCTCTACTTTGCATCAGGCGCGCGATGCGTACGAGCGGGATTACATCCTGAAGAAGCTGGATGAGACGCATGGGAACGTGACGCGGGCAGCGGAAGTGCTCGGACTCGAGCGTAGTCATTTGTATCGGAAGATGAAGGCGTTGGGGATTGCGGCGAAAGAGTAGGCTCAATTCAAACAACGATGAGTGACGATTTCAGTGTGGTGGGTTCTTTGCCTCTTCCAAAGCGACTCACGTCCTTGATTGAGTCGGGGCTCTGGCCGCGGACTCACGCCGAGGCACAGCGACAAAATCTTCATTCGCTCGTTTCGGTGGACCGGATCCATCTCTTCGCGCCGGAGGAGGACGGGATATATCTAGCCGGTCCGCCGTTCTGCACAATTGCGGATCGAGTCGCGGACCAGAGGCAGGGAACGTTCTGGTCGAAATGGGGAGCGCTTGGGGAAATCTCGCCTGACTTGGCTATTGATATCGGCTATTTTGGCCTTGGGTCCGATACCTGCATAGTGCTAGATTACCGCCAGGATCGGACCAATCCGTCGGTGATGCGCCTTAAATGGCAAAATCCACGACCTAACACGTGGGTGCGTTGCGCCGAAACTTTTGACGAGTTTGCGGATATGCTCGGGCTGGACAAACACGAGAAGTAATTAACTCAGAACTGGATCAGCTACCGCTTCACCATGTGAATCTCAGTTCCGTTCTTCCGGAACTTCACTTCGTCCATGAGTTGGTTGATCAGGAAAATGCCGCGGCCGTGGTTGGAGTAGAGATTCTCGCCTACGGTGCAGGTGGGAATCGCGCCTGGATCGAAGCCTTCGCCGGGATCGCGTACGATGATGAGGATGCCGCGCTGTTCATCGCAGGCTACGAGACATTCAATGATTTTTGTGGGATCTTCTTTCGCGCCGTGAACGACGGCGTTGGCCAGCGCTTCCTGCAAAGCTAACTCAATGGCGTCTTCCTTGCCGTTCGCGCATTTCATATCACGCACGGCCTGCATCACCTGATCGACTACGGGATCGACGGATTTGCGATCGGCCGCCAAAGAGACGCGTACGCGCAGCGTCAATTTCTCAGGATCGAAGTCGTACTCCGGGAGTTGTGGCTCGGCAGAATCCCCAGCTGGCATCTTTAGGCTCTCTCGTCCCCGACTATCTCCATGGCATGCGGCTCCATGATTCTAGCGGGAAGATGTGGAAATCGGCAATAAGCGCGGTCGGCGCGCGACACTCACACGACCTAATCGTTATTGTCACCGTGCACTCCGCGGCAAGTCCAAAACTCCAACCACCAAGGGCACAAAGGTTCACAAAGGAATTCCTTTCGTGCACCCCTGGT
>DATJWZ010000393.1:0-1297 GCA_035500795.1 Candidatus Eiseniibacteriota bacterium
ACCATCTCTGCCCCGCTGGCGTCAAGCGAGCGCGCTGTTTCCTGAAATGATTTGTATTTTCCCGTGCCAACAATCAGCCGGGAGCGGAAAGAACGTCCGGCAATAATCAATGAGTCCGACATGGGGATATTGTAATGAAAAGGAGGGAGTACGTACTACGGATCGATGGAGACCTCTACCCGCTCTTGCGTTTCAAGTCCACCAGTTCATCCGCCTGTTTGCCATTGCTCACGAAGTGAAACTGGAGCGTAATGTGGTCAGGCGCCAGAAATCTGAGGTCAAGACCTTGCACGTGTCCGCCGCTTGGTGAACTGAGATTTGTAATGTCCACGAACGTAAAAGTGATGCTGCTATTGTCCGGGCCAAATGCTGTTGCTTTCAGTCTCGGCTGGTTTCTGGCCGCGCAAAAATGCGTCATTCGTAGATCGTCGCCGTCAAGATGATAGACGCTCGTCATCCCATTCGAGAGATCTTCAACAATGGCTGAGTCAGTCCCGGTTGCATGATAGTGGGCGCTGATCTTGCTCGCTGGTTTGCCCGTCCATGCAACGGTTCCTTCCCAATCGCCGGTAAGCGAAAGGAGCTTGTCGAACGCTGGGTGCCCCTTGCCTTGGGCGGAAGCTAATGGCACGACTCGGATGACGAACATCAAAGCCAACAACAGATGTATTTTCATGTTTACTTCTCGCTGCCAGAAGGCTGTTGAACGGATGCGAGACTGCTTCTGGAGCTCAGACGATCGCGATGGAAGAAGGGAAGCCACGCTGGGACGGACAGCGGTGGCTAAGGTTTCAATGCCGGGTAGAGTCAGTGCGTCTGAAGTGTTTCTGCCTGTTCGTATAGCTCATCAATCTGCTTCTTATATCTCTCCTCAATCACCCGCCGCCGCAGCTTCAATGTAGGTGTCATAACACCGTTCTCAATTGAGAACTCCTCCGCAACCACGATCACGCGCTTTAATTTCTCAAAGCGGGCGAGATTCCGATTAATCTCTTCCACCACGCCCTCGTACAAGCTCTGTACCTTTGTATTCGCGACCAGATCAGCCCGCGACTTGAACGCGACACCATTCGCACGCGCCCAACCCTCCAGCACCGTGAAATTTGGCGAGATCATCACAGCTGGAAACTTCCGTCGATCCCCGAGAATTGCCGGAACCCCAACATAAGGATTCAGCTTCAAGGCATTTTCGATTGGCTGTGGGGCGATGAACTTTCCTCCCGACGTCTTGATCAGATCTTTCTTGCGATCCGTGACCGAGAGATATCCATCGGCATCGATATTGCCTATATCTCCA
>DATJWZ010000394.1:0-2068 GCA_035500795.1 Candidatus Eiseniibacteriota bacterium
TCCGGCCGCGACGGCGATCGGATCCATCTTCATTTCAGCGAGAACAAGCGCTACTTCAAGGGGATGAACGAGGTATGGTTCGCCGGAAGCTCGTGTTTGGCCGTCGTGGTTCTTAAGGGAATAGTCGTAGGCCTTCTTGACGATGGTCAGATCGTCTTGCGGACGGCTCTCCTGCATCTGCTTCATCAAGTCGCGAAACTTGGTGAGCGTAAGGGCAGTGGTAGCGATCTGTTGGCGCAAGCTCGCCATGAGGGATTATACCCGCCAGAAAAGAGGGGGGCTCCGGCGGAGGGTTCCGGGACGCTTAAAGAAATTATACCCGTCCACGATGAAGCCTCTTCTCAACACCGCGAGACGATGAGCGTGCGAGCCGTTGAACGTGTTTGGGAAAAGCTAATGTGCAACGCGTCTTTGTATTCGCAGCTTGTACCCACATCATTTCATTCAAAAATAGCGAAGCTGTTTTTCCGGCCATGAAATTCATCCGCTCCATAATTCGAGAATGATCGCCGTAGCTGATTGACCCTGCTACAGTTATCCTGATGCTTAACCTCAACGGAGCTCGGATTTTGGTCAGCGGCGCATCGGGACCTATTGGTACGGCGCTGCTTCCATCGCTAAAGTCGACCGGTGCGGCGATCACGCGACTTGCGCGGAAGGGTGCGAAGTATTCAGCCGCAGACGAGCAACAGATTCCATGGGACCCGATGCAGGCACTCTCACCCGAAGCGGTCTCGGGCTTTGACGCAGTAATTCATCTTGCCGGAGAGAGCATCGTGGGGCGCTGGACCGACGCGAAAAAACGGGAAATCCATGACAGCCGGGTGAAAGGCACGGAGAGTTTGGCGCGCGCGCTTTCACGCTCGAAGCAAAAACCGAAAGTTTTCATTTGCGGTTCGGCAATGGGCTATTACGGCGACCGTGGCGATGAATTGCTGAACGAGCAAAGCGCTCCAGGAAGCGGGTTTCTTTCTGAAGTTTGCGTGGAATGGGAAGCAGCAGCCCGGCCTGCGATTGATGCGAGTGTTCGAACCGTCCTGATGCGGACGGGAGTGGTGCTTAGCCCCAAAGGCGGCGCACTGGCGAAGATGCTCACCCCATTCAAACTCGGTGTCGGTGGACGCATCGGAAGTGGTCGTCAGTGGATGAGTTGGATTGACGTTCAGGATATGGTTGGTGCAATTCATTTCGTGCTGCGGAACAGTAACGTCGTCGGGCCCGTCAATATGGTCGCTCCAAATCCATTGACGAATGCGGACTTTACAAAGACACTCGCCTCAGTTTTGTCGCGACCGGCAATATTCCCTGTACCAGCGTTCGCGGTTAAGCTGGGATTCGGTGAGATGGGGAAGACCGCACTGCTGGGAAGCCAGCGAGTCGAGCCTCGCGTCCTGACGAGTAGCGGCTATTCCTTCCAATTCAGCAGCCTGCAAGAATCACTCAAGCACCTTCTCGGATCGTAGATCTGGGCTCGCGCACTCCCTCTTGTGATTTAAATCACAGCCTCGGCATGGATTTCTTTGACAGACTTGGCAGAGAGTCGCAGAGCCCATGCAGAAGAGAATCGCAGCAGCGCTGATCGTTGCCTCCACAATCTGCTGGAGCATGGCGCCGACTGCGTCTTCCTTAGCGTTGCGGCCTTCGCGCTCAACCGATACGAAGACGGCAGCGTATCAGCATGATTGCTGTCCGCGCGCGCACCGGTCAATGATTCCGGCGATGCTTGCGACAATCCCTCCGGCAACTATGCCTTGCGGGAACCAACATCCCTGCTGTATGCAGCACCCGCCCGATCGCTCACCCGCCCTGCCGGTCGCGAAGGTGGATTCGCGGCCGGACTCGACACATTTTTCCGGAACCGTTATCAGCATGACTTACCGAGGGTCTTTCGCAGCTTCGGCTAAGACTCGGCATGAAGTCACCTTCGAGTCTGTTTTGTTGCGAAACACTGTTCTTCTTATCTGAGTTTCCGCTCGCGCCAGAAACACATTCCCTGAAAAACTCCAGATTCAGTGCACGGGCGAAAACCCAAGCCAATTCATTCTTAGGAGATCCGATTTATGAAGCA
>DATJWZ010000395.1:0-25859 GCA_035500795.1 Candidatus Eiseniibacteriota bacterium
GTCGAAGTGCAGACGGCGGGCGGAAGCATTTCGCGCCTGGTATCGGGATTCCCCAATTTCCACTTCGAGGAAGTCGATGGCACCGATCCGGTGGCCAGTTATGGAGCCTTCCGCCGCGCCGTCAGGTATTGTCGCGATGGACTCGGCCCGGCATTCGTCCATGCGCACGTAATTCGGCCATACTCGCATTCGCTATCGGATGATGAGCGGCTGTATCGTCCCGATTCCGAGCGTGAGCGCGATGCCCAGCGAGATCCTGTCACCCGCACGCAAATGTATCTGCTGCGAGAAGGCATCCTTGACGATAAGGGCATCAATCAGCTGGAAAAAGAGGTCGAAGCGGAACTGCAGACCGCCGTGGACCGCGCACTCGAAGCACTGCCTGCGGCCCCGGAGTCTGTAACGACATTTTTATACTCGCCGAACATCGATCCAACGTCGTCGGATTTCGAGACACAGGCAGCGGCTGAAGTGGTCGTCGAGGGCAAAAAGCCCGCGGCAAAAACGATGGCCGACCTCATCACAGCGACGCTCCGGGATGAGATGAAGCGCGACGAGCGCATCGTGATCTTTGGCGAAGACGTCGCGGATTGCAGCCGCGAAGAATATCTGAAGCAAAAGCTGGTAAAAGGGAAGGGCGGCGTCTTCAAACTGACTTTCGGCCTGCAGTGCGAGTTCGGTAACGATCGTGTATTCAACTCGCCGCTGGCGGAAGCTGCGATCGTTGGCCGCGCGACGGGCATGGCGACGCGTGGACTGAAGCCCGTGGTCGAAATTCAATTTTTCGATTACATATGGCCCGCGATGATGCAGATTCGCGATGAGCTCAGCACCATCCGCTGGCGCTCGAACAACGGCTATTCGTCTCCGGTAGTGATACGCGTGGCCATTGGCGGATATCTGACCGGCGGCGCGATTTACCACTCGCAATGCGGCGAGAGCATCTTCACACACATCCCGGGGCTTCGCGTCGTTTTTCCATCGAACTCCCTGGATGCCGCGGGCCTGCTGCGCACGGCAATTCGCTGCGATGATCCAGTGCTGTTCCTTGAACACAAGCGGCTGTATCGCGAATCGTACGGACGCGCGGCGTATCCCGGCCCGGATTACATGATCCCGTTCGGGAAGGCGAGGATCGTGCATCCCGGAACAGATCTGACGGTCATTACATACGGAGCGGTTGTGCCGCGCGCGCTGCAAGCCGCACAAAAGCTGGAGCGCGAGCAAGGCGTGAGTGTTGAGATCATTGACCTGCGCAGCCTCAATCCGTTTGATTGGGAAACGATCGCGGCATCGGTATCAAAGACCAGTCGTGCACTGGTCGCATACGAAGACACGCTGAGCTGGGGATACGGCGCCGAAATCGCCGCCCGCATCGCCGACCAACTTTTCGATCAGCTCGATGCTCCCGTGCGCCGCGTGGCGGCCAAAGATACCTTCGTCGCCTATCAACCGATTTTGGAAGACGCCATTCTCCCGCAGCCCAACGACCTGTACCTGGCGATGAAGGAATTAGTGAAGTACTAGATTTGGCCACGGATTCGCGCGGATTCTCACAGATCGATGATTCGACCTATCCGTGATGTCCCGTGAAATCGGTGGCTTTATTTCTTGCCGGCTGCGTTACTACTTTCCTGCACGTGTTCTTTGTTGTAAGCCTTCCACGCTCCCTCGATCACGTAAGCGTGGATTGCATCGGCCTGCTGCGGTGTCATCCGCAAATGCGGGAACGCAAATTTCGGAGGGTTCAGGAATCCGGGCATGCCCTTGTCCCAATGAGTCCCGGCGAGGACGATTGCGTACCACTGCTCGTGAACCTCGGGCGGGGCGTAGCGTAAATCGGGCACCGCACCATCCAGCACCCAGGCACCGCTGCCGTCGAGGTCGGGAGAGTGACAGCCAGCGCAGTAGAAAGTCTTGTAGAGCTTCTCGCCTTCATGAATCGTTTCTGCGTTGGCTTCTTGCACCGGCGGCTTTGGAACCGGCGGAACGATGTCAGGAGGCGTCGGGAAGGGAACCTTCCCGTCCAGCTTAAATGCGAGCAACCGGGACGGGCCGCGCTTTGAGCGCGGAGTCGCCATTGTCCAGGCGGGAGCAAACAGCCGCGATCCAGAGCCCCATCCCACGGGCAGCATCACGTATTGCTGGCCGTTGACGCTGTAAGTCACCGGAATCGATTCGATCGCTGAGCCCGTATCGATGGACCACACCTTCTTTCCTGAGTCGGCCGCGTACGCCGCAAATTCGCCCGTGCCTTGACCTTGAAACACAAGATTGCCAGCCGTAGAAAGCACGCCGCCGTTGGTCGCGATTTCTTCTTCCACCGACCAGCGCTCCGACTGGTTCACCGGATCCCACGCGATGAGCCGTCCCTCGGTCTGTTGCATCCATTCGCCCGTCTCGACTTCGGAGCGTGTGTTGGGTTTGCGATCGGTGGTCGGAACGTAGACGAGCCCAGTGCCCGGGTTGTAGCTCATCGGCCACCAGTTGTGCACGGTCCACTGCTTGCCTCCGCCCTGCGAGGCAGGAACTTCGACCGCCTTGCCCGTGGCGACATCAATCGAGCTGGCCCAATTTACTTTCACGAGAGGCTTTGCGGAAATCAGCTTGCCGCTCCAGGCATCGAGCACATAATAGAAACCATTCTTCGGAACGCTCATTGCCACGTGCTTTTTTTCACCGTTGATCGCAAGATCCGCAATCACGATGTGATTGTTCTCTGTCTGCATTCCCGGAGAACTGGTCTGGAAATGCCAGACATACTCGCCGGTCGAAGCTTTCACCGCGACGATGCATCCGGAAAAAAGCTTGGCACCGGGAGCTTGAATTGCGGCGACTTCGCCGAAGTCGGCGCCAGCTCCAGCAGTGCCGAAGATCACGTAATCCGTCACAGGATCGTAGGTGATCGCGGTCCAGACATCGGCGCCACCCATTTTCCAGGCATTGCCCCCGCGCGGCCACGTCTTGGCCGCGATTTCTTTCAGGGCTGCCGATTCGAAAGGCTTGGCGGGATCACCCGGGACCGTCCAAAAACGCCACAATTCTCTTCCGGTATTTGCATCGTAGGCCGCAATCGATCCACGCACGCCGTCGTCGGACCCGTTGTAACCCATCAGCACCATGCCTTTGGCGATGTGCGGCGCGTTGGTGATGCCGGTCTGCGTCGGCTCACAAACTTTTGCTTCCCAAATTTGTTTGGCGGTGGCCGCGTCGATTGCAATGAGCCGGCAATCTCCCGTTCCCACAAATACTTTGCCTTCCCAGACGGCAACGCCCGCATTCGTCCGGGCCGAATAGGAGCCGTTGGCGGATTGATCTAACCGAATATGTGGATCGAACTTCCAGATGAGCTTCCCGGTTGCCGCATCGACGGCGTAGACCTTCGATAGAGGAGCGCTGACATATGCAATTCCATCTACGACGATGGGTTCGGAAACGAAGCCCGCGGCGCTATCAATGTCGAGATACCAGGCGAGCCCAAGGCCCGAAACATTCTGTTCGTCAATCTGTTTTAGCGGGCTGAAATGGCTCTCGTCGAATGTGCGGCCGTTCAGCAGCCAGTTGGAGCCATCGTCGGTGCCGACGCGAGTTGCATTGACGTTACCCGGCTTCGCCGGACTATCAGCGTGAGGGGAGATGAGAAAAATCATGGCTCCCGCTAATGCGAGAGCCGTCAGGAAAAGGATTTTGAGATTAGCAGTTCCCGATAAGGTGGACACGAAGTTGTTTCCCAGTGGTCTGATTTGTTCGGACACGAATTCCCTCGGCTATTCAGGAATAACCGATGTGCGTGGTGATCCGCGAAAATCCGTGGACGATTTATTTTACGAAACCGGTGCCGCTACGCGTGCTTCCTTCGCGAGCGCAGCCTGCACTTTGCCTGTGCTGCCGAACAGCGCGTGGTAGATTCCGCCGCCTAATGCGCCGCCGATCAGTGGCGCAACCCAGAACAACCACAATTCCTGAAGCGCCCATCCACCCGCGAAGATCGCCGGGCCGGTGCTGCGGGCTGGATTGACCGACGTATTCGTAATTGGAATGCACACCAGGTGAATCAGCGTCAGGCACAATCCGATCGCAATGGGTGCGAAAGCTTTCGGAGCGCGGTCGTCGGTCGCGCCCATGATCACAATCAGGAAGAACGCAGTCAAGACAATCTCAGCCACAAGGCCCGAAAGCATGGAATATCCACCAGGAGAGTTCGCGCCGTAACCATTGCAAGCGAAGCCATTATGCACATCGAATCCAGCCGATCCGATGGCAATGTAGTAGAGCACTCCCGCGCCGGCAATTGCACCCAGCACCTGTGCGATGATGTATCCGAGCAGATCAGAAGCAGGGAAGCGCTTACCGACGACCAGTCCCAAACTGATCGCCGGATTCAGGTGACAGCCTGAGATGTGCCCAATCGCGAATGCCATCGTCAGCACCGTTAGACCGAATGCGAGTGCTACTCCCGCGAATCCGATACCGACCGCCGGGAATGCGGCTGCAATCACTGCGGCGCCGCATCCTCCAAATACCAGCCAAAATGTCCCGAAGAATTCTGCTGCTAAACGCTTACTCATAGGCATGGGAGCCTCCGTAGGATTCAGTTATGGAAAGCGACTCTAATTGAGCCTCAACACGGGAGGGCAAAAGCGTAGCACAGGAAGCAAGTACTTAGCACTGGCATTTCGTGAAATGCTATGAGCAATGAGCTATGAGCGATGGGTCTTACTGATAGCTCATGGCTCATCGCTCATGGCCTTACGTTACGAACGCTTTCCTTGCATTCGAATGCCGATTGTCCGTTCTGTTTTCGAGTGCTAGCCTCAAATTCAGTGGCTTCCATCGCCAATCCGCTGAAATCAGGACTGTCTCTGCCCGGCCGGGTGGCCGAATGGCTGCAGTCTTCGTCTGTCGAGGTGTGGATCAAGTTCCTGCTCGCCCTAGTCGGACTAGGATTTGCCTTCGCGGCGGCCTTGTTGTCTACGATTTCGCGGGATGCCGGGAACCTGTGGGCCACAGTCATCTTGGCTTCGGTGTCCCTGGTGCTGGCCGCGCTCGTGGGATTAGTGACGGTGCCCTACCTGGCGCGACGCGCCGCAGTGGAGCGCCTCCGCGAGTCGTTTGACTACGATGTCACTCGCGCCGGCATCGTGTATGTGCTGGTCACGCTCGTCATCGGCATCGCGGCCCTCAACACCGGAAACAATCTTCTCTATATCGTGGTGGCTGCGATGCTGGCGGCCATTATTGTCTCTGGATATATCTCCGCGTGGGTGTTGCGCTACCTCGAACTTGATATTCACCTGCCCGAGCATGTTTTCGCCGGACGTCCAGTGATGGGACGGATTGTGCTGCGCAACGACCGAGGAACATTTCCATCGTTTTCAATCCAGGTGGTATCGACGCGCAAAAAGCGAGATAAACCCGCAAAGCAGTGGCAATGGGAGACCACGACGTTCGCATTTCCCTTCAACCGGACGCCCGAAGAACAGTGGTTGAAACTGCCGGACCGTCGCTTGAAGCGCGTAACCCTGCTCCCACCACCGCCTGGGATATTTCAGGGCATGGCTTACTTTCCATTTCTGCGGGCACAAACTGAAGCCGTAGCCGATTTGGAATTGAAATTCGATCGCCGCGGACGTTATCAGGAAGAAAGCTTCGGCCTCGCTACGCGTTTTCCATTCGCGTTCTTCACCAAGACGCGTCACGTTTCACTGAAACGAGAGGTGCTGGTATATCCCCGTATTGAATCGACCGATGAGGTGTTTCAGATTTTGCCCCTGGTGCGCGGCGAATGGGAGAGCTTCGTCCGCGGCCGTGGCTCTGATCTTTACCGCATTCGCGAATACATGCCCGAGGATTCCGCCCGCCATGTCGATTGGAAAGCGACAGCGAAGTCAGGATCGCTGAAGGTCCGCGAGTTTGCCCGCGAAGACGAGCGCAAACTCTGCATTGCGTTCGACAATCCAGATGCGGGATTGCTCCCTGAAGAAGTGTATGAAAGGGCCGTTGACCTCGCTGCGTCTCTGGCGTGGCATTTCTCGAGCGAAACGGCAGAAGTGAGCTATATCATCCCAGGACGCCCTCGCAGCCGCGATCTGCACGAGTTCCTTGCATGGCTGGCGGTGGTGGAACCGATCGCTTCCGTGAAGCAAGGCGCAGCGAAGCAACACCGAGATGAAAGTCCTGGCGGTGTCTGGTCCGCGCTAAACAGGTCGGTGGACGAGTACAACATCGTAGCCACAGCGCGCCCGCGCGGGACAATACCCACAGCTTTATGGAATTCCTCGTATTTCGTGTTCATCGGGCAGAGCTTGTAAACTCACGCCCCGCTTCTCGGTTCAGAGGGTCTAAGACGCCTTGATCTCAGTCCAGATACGGTCCCGCAAACGCTGCGCATCGGGAGGTAGTGTTTGCGGCCACTCGCCACGTTCAAGAATTGAGGGCGGCGGGTACAACGTCGAGCTGTCCCGGGTAGCCTCCGGAAGGAAGCCCTTGGCCGCGCCGTTCGGGGTTGCGACGCGGGAGTAATCTGCTGCCGCAGCCGCCACTTTTGGCCGCAAAAGATAATCCAGGAATTGATGAGCAAGACGTGAGCGCTGGCTCTCGCGCAAAATCACGGCACAGTCGCAATAAAGAGGAAACCCCTCCTCCGGATACGCAAAAGCTAGGGTTGGTCCCGCATCGATTGCCTGTTGTGCTGTCGTCGCCCACAGTTGAGCCGCCAGCACGTCGCCTGAAACTAACTGGTCCCGTACTTCGGCATTTAGATACGCGCGAACCAGCGGCTTTTGAGCGATCGCTTCCTGCTTGGCGCGCTGGAGTTCCGCGGGATCGGTCGAGCTAAAAGATAGCCCGATCTTCTTCAGACACGCGCCCAGCATATCTTCCGGATCATCGAGCATGGTGAGGCGCCCCTTCAATCGCGAATCCCACAGGTCCGCCCAGCGCGACGGTGCGGGGCGAACATCACGGTTGTAGACAATACCCGTTGCAAACCACATCCACGGAACACTCCACCGCAGGTCCCGGTCCCAGGTTGGCGCTCGAAACCGGGGATCGAGATTGCTGAGCCCAGGCAGCCACTCATGCTGAAGCGGCTGAATAAGACCGTAGTCCAGCATGGGTTTGATACGCGTGTAGGTGGGGAAAACGATGTCCCAGCCAGAATTTCCGGTGACCACCTTGGCGAGCATCTCTTCGTTGCTCTCGTAGGTGGCGTATCGGACCTTGACGCCAAACTCTGCTTCGAAATTGGAAATTGTGTCGGGTGCGACGTAGGCCGACCAGTTGTAAACGTTGAGTCGGGGACGAGAGGCACGGCTGCATCCCGCAAGCGCTGTCATCCCCAGAATGAAATAGCGCCGGTTCATGTTTCGCGCACTCGCTCGGAGATCACGATGAGCAATCCAAAAAAGACGGTGATGAGCGCAGAGATGGCATTGATGATCGGACTCGCGCCGCGGCGGGCCATGGCATAGATCACCATGGGCAGCGTTTGGGAATCAACGCCGGCGACCATGCTGGTAATTACGTAATCATCAAAGGAAACGGTCAGTGCAAGCAGCGCAGCGGCAATAATCCCCGGGCCAAGCGCCGGAAGGATGACGTAGAAGAACGCTCCCCATTCACTCGCGCCGAGATCCATGGCGGCTTCTTCCAGGTTCGGACTGATGGTTCGGAGCCGGGCGGAAATTACGATGACAACGTACGCGATCGAGAACGCGACATGCGCCAGAATGACCGTGTAAAGGCCAAGATGCCAGTGCAGCCAGCGGAACATCCACTGAAAGAGCGCCAGCAGCGCGATCCCGGTGACGATTTCCGGCGTGACGAGGGAAAGATACAACGTCCCAGTCAACAGGTGCGAACCACGCTTCCATAGACCGTATGCACAAAGCGTTCCCACCACCGTGGAAATTAAAGTCGCGGCGATCGCGACGATCACGCTATTCCATGTACCCTCGATGAGCTCTGGATCGTGAAAAATCGCCCGATACCAATCCAGCGAGAAGTGCTCCCACACGGTAAAGCGTGAAGAGTTGAAGCTGAACACGCTCAGCGTTAGCAGCGGCAGATGCAGGAAGGCAAAAAATGCCACGGCGTAGAGGCCCAGCCACCGTCTCATGTGAGTTGCTCGCTTTCCCGCCGCAGAATGCCCCAGACCAATACCGTCACCAGTAGCATGAGCAGCATGGAAACTGCGGAGCCGAATGGCCAGTCCCGAGCAGTTGTGAACTGAGTTTGCACCAGATTCCCAACCAGCACTGTGCGTCCTCCTCCAAGCAGGTCAGGCGTCAGGTACGCGCCAAGGCAAGGGATAAATACGAGAATCGCTCCCGCGATGATTCCGGGGCGGGACAACGGCACAATCACGCGCAGCAATGTGGCCCAGGGACGCGCGCCCAAATCCGCGGCGGCTTCCGGCAATGACGGATCGAGTCTCTCGAGCGTTGCATAGATGGGAAGCACCATGAAAGGCAGGTAGCCGTAGACCAATCCCAACAAAACGGCACCATCGTTGTAAAGCAGTTGTAGGGGAGAATGAATAATCCCGATCTTCTGAAGAACCGTATTTACGAGGCCGGTGTCACGCAGAAGGAATAGCCAGGCATAAGTCCGGACGAGAAAACTGGTCCAGAACGGCAGCATCACAAGCTGCAGATACAAATTCTTATGCTTCGGAGACCGCGATATGAACAGTGCGGCTGGGAATGCCAGAAACAGGCACAGCAAGGTAGCCACTAGCGCCATGGCAAACGACCGCAACAGAATCGTCAGGTAAAGCGTGTCGAACAGCCGCTGGTAGTTTTCCCACGTCCAGGGATGTTCGACGCCGCCATACACGCCTCGGGTGAGGAAGCTGTAGGCGAAGACGATGGCGAAGGGCGCTGCGAAGAGTCCCACCATCCAGATCCATGTTGGCAGGACAAACCAGGAGCGCAGCTTCATGTCACGAGGATTTCGTCCGCGGGATTCCAGCAAATATGGACGGATTCGCCTGGCTGAAAGACGTCAGAACTACGCTGGACCTGCGCTACAGCCTCTTCCCCGGTAGCGAGCCGCACGATTACCTGGAAGCAGTCGCCTAAGAATACTGAGTCGGTTACCAATGCAGGGAATGACTTTGCGCCATGATTTTGAGCTTCGCGGGCGAGCCGTGTCGCTTCCGGACGGATACCGACGCCGTCAATCCAGTTCACAGCGCCAAGAAATCCTGCAACGAATCGAGTGCGTGGGCGGAAATAGACCTCCTCCGGCGTCCCCACCTGCTCGACGCGCCCATCATGCATGACCGCCAACTGATCGGACATCGAGAGCGCCTCTTCCTGATCGTGCGTTACCAACAGGAACGTGATCCCAACGCGCCGCTGCATCGCTTTTAGCTCGGCGCGCATTTGCTTTCGCAGCTTGGGATCGAGCGCTGCTAACGGCTCATCCAGCAGCAGTACATCGGGCGCGAGAACGAGAGAGCGGGCAAGCGCCACCCGCTGGCGTTCGCCGCCAGACAGTTGCACCGGTTTTCGCCCTTCTTTACCAAAGAGTCCTACAAGCCGGATCGCCTCGGCCACGCGGTCCGAAATATCAGCGACGCCGTGCCGTTTCAGGCCAAATTCAATGTTTCCTCGAGCAGACAGATGCGGGAAAAGCGCATAGCTTTGAAAAACAGTACTCACATTGCGTTCGTAGGGCTTGCGGCGATTCACGACCTGGCCTTTGATCAAGACCTCGCCCGATGTCGGCTCTTCAAAGCCCGCAATCAATCGCAGTGTCGTCGTTTTCCCGCAGCCGGACGGCCCGAGCAGTGAAAAGAAACTGCCTCTTGGGATGGAGAGCGAAATACCTGCCAAAGCGCGATGACCGGGATAATCCTTCACCAGGTCACGCACTTCAAGTATCGGTTCCATTTCCGTTGGTGACATCCTCCCTTGACTTATGCAGATCGTAAAGCATTTTCCGTTGGGGCAGTTAAGAAAAATCGAGCTGAACGCGGATTTTTTCTGACAGATGGTGGGGGTTCGTCTGCCTGCCTGAAACCGCGAGCGGTCTGCCGGCGCCCAGAGATTGTTGAGATTCCGAATTTCTAATCGTAAATGTAAACGTAACGGGTTGAAGGGAGCAGACCGGCAGAGATTTTCCAAGCCTGCAGCCAGGCGTACTTCGCGTTTTCAGAGGTGCTGTCTATCGCGAGACCGGCACGGTAGTGTTCGAGGGCATTGTGACGTGCGGCAGGCGCTTCGGGTTGGTACTCCTTGGGATCACCATATTCCGTCTCGGCTCCGCCAGCGAGGGCGAAGATCGTGGAGTTTGCATCACCGATGATGAAGTGAATCTGAGCTTCTGTAGCGGCATCGGGCTTCTGGGAGAGCAGCCAGTCGCCACCCGAGATGACTGTGTGAAAAATGTCCAATTTCTCGCCCTTGTCTTTCGGCAAGATCGGGGCGCTTCCTCTAGCCAAGGAAATTAAGACCGCCATCTGGCCGATCCGGCCTTCCGGATCGAGTTCTCTCGCTCGACTCAGCCAATCGCCGTTGTATTCATAGCAGCTGCCAAGCTCGCGATATTCAAAACTGGCGCCAAGTTCTTCTAATCCAGCGCGTAGCTCAGTGTTTTCCTTTCCGATTAGGTCCAGCCATCCGTTGTCGCTAGCTACTACTAACAGTCGATCCGCCACGTACAACATAGCGGCGCGTCGCACGGGCGGTAGGGAATTGGCCGCATGGAACCAATCGCGAAGCGCGGGCAACACCAATGCCCGGGCAGTCTCTCGTTGATTCGAGTCCGGCGATTCTTCCTCGCCGATTTTCCGAAAAAGCCTCCGAAACAGGGTTGCTACCTGGGCGCTGAGCGCTTCATCGGATGCAGCAATCTCAAGCGCGTGATGAAACTGGGATTCTTCGATCGAGTGACAGTGATCTTCGATTCGGCAGCACGCCCGCTGCTCAATCTCAGTGACGATCGGCAATCGAGCAAAAGCAAACGCCGTTCCCGCCTTCATGTCTTCTCGATCGTAGGACGCCTTGATCGGATCGTACGCGCTTACGATCTCTGCACCGTTTGTCCACTGTCCTTCCTCTTGCCAGGCGGCAGACCCCGGGAAGACTGCACGAGTCCGCTCCAGCCCGGAGGAGTAGCTATTCGTAAATGCATTCTCGAGGGCTTTTCCAAACAGACGACCCGCCGAGTCGGTTTGCACATTGGTTTCCACCCGGACCATCGACAGTTTGCAGTCCCGGTCGAGCAAGACCTCTGCGCTGTCTGTCGGAAACACGGCGGGCGTCGCAGCTTCCGGGGGATAGAAGTAAACAAGATGTGTCGCCTGTCTCCCGGACGGGAGCGTCTCTCTCTTAGCGAAGGTACGACAATCGAAGAAAGCCTCATCCTTTACAGGAAGCCAGTCCTCGAAATTCTCCTGTGACTTCCTCCATTGTTCGAGCGAGATTCCATCATGAAGTTCGGCGATGGCTGAGTCAGCGAGCGAAGCGAAAGCGGCGGCATCATCAGGGTCAAACCCTGCTTGTTTCATTTCTGGCTTCGATTCAACTTGGCCAGACATTTCCCCCGTTACCCTGAACGGGACGGTTTTGTCGGGCGAAGCGGAGCTGGCGGCGACTTCATGGTGAAGTTTTCGGAAGCGAAACAACAGCAGCGTGCCGGGGGAAAGCGCGATTAGTACGAGCGCAACAATAGAGGGTCGGCGCATACCGGATGTCCACTGCATTTACTTTTCCTGAATCAATGCTAGGCACAGGTTCGGTGCTGGTCTACGTTACCTCTGCGTAACTGGCGGCGAAGATCATTGCACCCCCAACCTTTTTTCCTTTCCCTACATCTGCTTTCAGGCATATACTCGCGCCCCGATAGAGAGTGGGGCACTCGGACTTCGCTGAGCCGGGAGGTGTCTAATGCGCATCTGCGACCTGATCAAGGATCAGGAAACCTATCAGGCAGAATTGGGACATTCCGTCCTGCAAACCGTCTGCGCGATGGTGGAGCGAAACATCGGAGCAGTTCCGGTCATCCACAACGGCAAACTTGTTGGGATCTTCTCCGAACGCGACTTGATGCGCCGCGTAGTCGCCGAAGGACGCGATTGCCGCACCACGTGCATGGCTGAAGTCATGACCGACGATCCCATGACGGTGAGCATCACGGAAGAGCTTGAAAGCTGCATGACCCTGATGCGGCGGCACGGATTCCGTCACCTCCCGGTCTGTCACGAAGGCCAGTTGGTGGGGATCGTCTCATTGCGTGACATTCTGTTGCACGACCTGAACGAAAAAGACGATGAGGTGCGGATGATGCGCGCCTACATCCACTCCACGCCCGACGCCTGAGGCCAACGCGTCAAGTCCAAGAAGGGAACAATCCAGCCTTGTCCGGGAAATCCCGCAGCGTGCACCAATAATCCGTTTTGCCCCGATTTCTACCCTCAATCCACCCGGGGGTATTTTCTCAGGTTCGTCGCAGGTAACCTTGGTAACTTGCCCAAACATTAGGGCACGGGTAACGTTACGTTGGATTACCGTGGTGCATTGAACATTAGGTTCTTAGGTACTAGCCTAGGTCTACCAAAGGGAAGCGCCCGCACTGTCAACATAGAGCGCATTACGTCGCTGGTTTTGGATTAGGCCAGCGAAGTAGGTTCGACAGGATTCATGAGCGACCGACTCAATCTCGCCTATTACGGTCTGTGGATTCTGCATCCAGTGCTGCAGACAGCGATCGCCGTATTCATGGTGCGGCGCGGGCAGATCCGGAATTTCCGCTTCTTTTTTGGCTACCTCATCAGTCAGATTCTTTCCTTTGCCATTGTTTTTCCAGCTTACGTGTGGCGTGGCTATTCCGGAATGTTTGCTTTGTCGTGGGCTACAACAGCGATCAGCGTCACCTGCGGATTCCTGGTGATTCACGAAGTCTTCGTTGAGGTTTTTCGCTTCTTCCACACGCTTCGCGATCTGGGGACTGTGCTATTCAAGTGGGCGGGCCTGGTCATGCTGCTGGTGGCGGCCGTGGTTTCTATTTCAACCAACTCATCCCAGAACACGCCGTGGATGCAAGCCATCATCACATCGCAGCGTTGCGTGCGCATGATTCAGGTCGGCATGATTATGTTCTTGCTGTTCTTCGCCCAGTACCTGGGCGTCAGCCGGAAACAATACAGCTTCGGGATTGCGCTGGGCTTCGGCTCTTTTGCGGTTATGGAACTGATCCTCATCAGTTCGTGGATCGGCAATCACGTCAGGGAGCCCTGGATGAGCATCATCAACATGATTGCCTACAACAGCAGCCTGGCTCTTTGGCTCGGTTATTTTGCGGTGAAGCGTCCAGCCCGCGATCTTTCTCGTTCGCTACTTCAGCCCCAACGCTGGGAGCAGAGCATTTCCGATATTCACCACCCGCTGCCGGCCGATTCTCTGATCCCGATGTTTGAGGGTATGGTAGATCGTGCGCTCTCGCGTACGCCCAGCTACGCCGCACCGCTTGCCGAGGGTGCCGCGGCTTCCGCGGGAGGAGGGACTCGTAGCTTCTTGGGGAGGCGCCCGCACGAAGAGGAAAAGACATAGGCAGCCCCCTGGCGGCTTTGGTGAATGAGTTAAGCCACCTCACGATAACTTCCTTTGTTTTGTTCGGATTTTGTAACAAGATTAGGCGCAGGTAACATCGCCCGCCCGGCTCTCGGCACATCAACCAAAACTTCAAAAGAATGTTTCTAAGCTGCTAATGGCAAAGCAGCTGTACCTATCGTGTATGTGTGATGGGGGGTGTGTGCCTTAGCACGAGAGTACAGGAGTAAAATTTCCTACACGGGAGTCTTGACACGTGTCCTATAATGCCCGTCCGCGTGAAAAAGTTTCTTCGGTGCACTTTGCGCGGATATAGGAGACGAACCCATGAAACGTGCTATCAGGATTGCGATCCTGACGGTAGGACTAGTGGGCACATTTATCGCGGCTTCCGTCCAACAGCTTCCCGCCTCGGACGGCGGCCCGCTTCCTCTGTGCCCACCAAAGAACCAAAACTGCCAAGCGTCAAAGTAGTCTCAGGCATGCCAAGGTAGCAAGTAACCGAAGTAACCTGTCGTAACTGGGCCGAGTCGAAAGGGCTTGAACAATTCGGGCTGACGGACCATAGAACCCGGCAGCCCCCTATTTTTTTGTTCAGGGTGTGGGGCGCAAGGTAGCGGAAAGCTGGGTTCTCAGTTCGTCCGCTGAGAACACCGGCGGCCGGCAGCTCATGCCCGAACAAAGCAAGGCAAAAGATCTTCCCTCCCTGATTTGCGGAAGATTTGGAATGGTTTCAGCGAGCGCGGGCGGCAGGTTCTGAGCGACTGCCTGATTTGCGGCTAAATGTACCGAACTCTTCGCGAAGGCAAAAGGTTCGACCGCGGCTTCGTAGAGTTCGTCGGCGTCGTCTTCCCCCTCAATCACGACTACCTGAACTGGGCTCTCCAGAAAATGCAGCACGGCAATTCCGTAGGTGGCCGCGAAGATTCCAAATTGTTCGGCAATTCCCGCGAATGTTTCCAGCGTCTGCTCTGCTTTATCGCGATATCCTTGCTCTCCCGTGTAATGGTGCAACCGGAGTAACGCGATCGCGCCCATCGGATTTCCTGCCGGAGTGGGTGAGTCCTGGAGCGGCTTGCGGCGCGTCGCGAGCACGCCCAGGTGGTTTCCATCGGTCGGAGCTTCATTATCGAAAAATCCGCCCGAAGTAGAGTCGAAAAAGCGTTCGACCATGCTGTCGGCGAGCGAACGCGCGAAGTTGAAATAGCTGATGTCAGCCGTGGATTCGTAAGCATCCAGGCAGGCCAGCGCCGTGAACGCATAATCATCGAGCATCCCCGGGATCTCGCGGTGCTCAGCGTGCGGGTCGGAATACGCAACCACGTGAAGCAGTGCAGAGCGGGCGTCCCCGCCCGTATCTTCGCCCGAAGAGTGGCTCCACGCCCGGGCCAAAACCCGATCCAGCGATCGCAAAGCGAACCGGCGGGCATCGGGCAAGTCGAGCACCTTCGCTGCCTCCAGGTACGCCGAGATACACAACGAGTTCCAGCCGACGTATACCGTTTTGTCGATGTAAGGAGTCGGACGCTTGAGGCGAGCGGCGTACATTTTCGTCGATGCCGCAACCAGAAGTTCGCTGACGCGCTCTGCCGGGATATTCATGCGTTTGCTGATTTCGTCGATGGAAGCCCGGACGTAAAGCACGTTTTTTGCGGGATTGTGATGCATCTCGCCAACTTCGTTGATGTCATAGCGCAGGGATGCGGCCTGTGCCTCTTCCTCCGTAAGGACGGCCTTGGTCTCCTCAACCGTCCATGTGAAGTAATCCCCGTCATCGTCCATATTGATGTCAGCGTCTTGCGAGGCGTAGAAACCGCCGTGCTCGCGGTCGCTGAGGCATTCGTCCATCCAGCGGATAATGTCCTGCGCTACTTCGCCGAAGAAGTCCTGCCCCGTCACCTGATAAGCATGGACATAGTTTTTCAGCAGTTCGGAGTTGTCGTACGACATCTTCTCGAAATGCGGCACGACCCAGCGCTCGTCCACCGAGTAGCGATGGAATCCGCCGGCAAGCTGGTCGTAGACACCGCCATGAGCCATGTGCTCGAGCGTGGTGACAATTAACTGGCGGAGGGGGGAATCGCCTTGGGTGGGCGATTGTCCATCGGAGCGATGCTCTGTTTGCTTGGATCGTCCGTATCTCTCAATCAGGAGATCCAGCGCCGAAGGATGGGGGAACTTCGGCGCCGAACCAAATCCGCCATTCCGCGGATCAAACATCTTCTGTGCCGAATCGTAAATCGCGCTAATGACATTGGCGGAAACTCGCCCGCTTCGCCCCGCAAAGGACTCCGATTGCGCGATCGCGTTTTCGACCATGGCAGCCTGTTCTACTACGTCCCCGTGTTTCTCTTTATAAGCACTGGCAATACTCAGCAGCACGCGGCGAAAACTGGGACGGCCGTATCCATCTTGAGGAGGGAAGTAGGTGCCGCCATAGAACGGCCTGCCGTCGGGAGTCAGAAATGCAGTAAGCGGCCAACCGCCCTGGCCGCTTACGGCCTGTACCGCCGCCTGATACCGGCTGTCGATATCGGGGCGCTCGTCGCGATCAACCTTCATAGCAACAAAATGCTCGTTCACAATTGCCGCGATCTCAGGATCGTCGTAGGACTCGCGATCCATGACGTGGCACCAATGACACCAGACTGCACCGATGTCGAGCAGCATCGGTTTGTTCTCGCGCCGCGCGACCGCGAATGCTTCCGGACCCCACTCGTGCCACAGAATGGGCTGGTGCATCGCCGAACGCAGATAGGATGAGGAAGCGCGGGAGAGGGAATTCAGGGTCGCTTGCGACATCTTTTTAGTCTAGCCGATGTCGGGCCATGCATTCGGACCACCCATTCAAGGGCTCGGTTTCAGCATAAATTGTGGTCGGTCAAACCTTTGAGGACACTCACCCAACATAAGTTTTCCACAACACCAGAGACGATTAATGTGATATCTGACCTTGCGCTTTTCAAAAAAACTGTTGGATCATCGCGGAGCCAGAGATCTCGAGGGCGCCGTCGACAGAGTGGATAAGTACTTGCGGCTCAAGATTTTACCCCTAAGTGATTGCAGCCCATAGATTATTCTGCAATTTCCCCCTAAGTCGAAGATTCCACGGAACCAGGAGGGGGAGGGGTATCTCAAAAACGTTGGGCATTCCCATTTCGGGAAAAAAATTCAGAATTCAAGCCGAAGAAAAGAACCGAGGAAAAGATGGAGCTAAGCCCGCGAGTCTCTTCGCGTACTTCGCGGTAAGAAGCTTGAAATCCTTCGGCAACGCGTAGCTCATTGCTCGTGACTCGTAGCTATTTCCCTACCTGCTTCGCGATCCTGCAATAGAGATCGATCGCCTCATGCAATTGCTTCTTCTCAATGTATTCGCCTTCTGTGTGCGCGACGTGAATCGAGCCTGGACCGATTAGCAATGGTTCTCCCCAGTTCGTCAATTTTGGAATGTCCGTCGTGAACTTGGCAATCATCGTCGGCAATCCATTGATGCTGCGAAAGCGTAAGAAGGGAAGTTCGAGCGGAAATGTGACCTCAACCTGATCTCCTGCAGTCGCTACGATCTGTTTCCGCAATTCCGCTGTCGGACCAATTAGCCGAAAGAGTAAATCCGCATGCGCATAATCGGGAATCACATTCGGCGCTCGTCCGCCTTCGATCAAGCCGATGTTAAGTGTGCAAGGTCCAACCTGCGGATCCGAAGGCAACGGCATCGCACGCAAACGTCCGAGCGCAGCAATCAACTTGTCGATCGCAGAATCCCCAAGTTCGGGATACGCCGAATGCGCCATCTTCCCACGCGCAGTGACTTCGACGCGCAAAGTTCCCTTGGAAGCGAGCGCAATGTGATTTTCCGTGGGTTCGCCGTTCACCAGGAACTTGCAGCTCCTGGGAGCATGATCATTTGCAACTTTGGCTCCGAGACTGTCGCGCTCTTCGCCGACCACGAAGAGCAATCCGACAAAGATGTTTTCCCGCTGCAGCCGTTCCGCCGCAGCAACCTGCGCGGCAATGATTCCTTTCGCGTCGCACGAGCCGCGGCCGTAAATGCGATCCGCATCTTCCGACGATGGAATGAATGGAGGGACTGTGTCCATGTGCGTGGAGAACACGACCGTCGGATCCGGATGATCGGGATGAACTGCATAAACGTTAAAGCGATCGCCTTCGACGGAAATCTTCTTCGTCTGATATCCGACGCGGCAGAGTTCACCGTAAAGATAATTGCCAACTGCAGCTTCGTTGCCTGAGATCGATTCGATGTCGATCAGTTGTCGCGTAAACGTGACAGCGTCCATGTGGAAGAGAATAGCAAAACTAATTCGGGCTTCCGGTTTTCGCCTTCCAGGTTCAGTCTTGCCAGACCTTCGCTTTGAGCCTCAGACCTTGGCCCTTCGGCCTTAGACCTTAGCTCACCAAGGTCGACTACAAGACAAAATCGCTTGCTGCGGCTTCGGAGCAAAGCCAAAGGTCCAGGGTTTTACGGTCTAAAGTCGGATTTGTGTAATCTGTTGAGGTGATTCCATCCACCGGAACAATTCGATCACTTTTCCTCGACGGTCCTGCTGGGCGACTGGAGGCGTTGCTTAATGCCGGAGCTGGGAATGCAACGCACGCGGCTGTTGTCTGCCATCCGCATCCGTTGTTTGGCGGAACGCTGCACAACAAAGTCGTCTTCCACACGATGAAGGCTCTGGGCAGCTTCGGATTTCCAGTGCTACGTTTCAACTTTCGCGGAACAGGATTGAGTCAGGGAGAACACGATCGCGGTATTGGCGAAGTTGAGGACGTCCGCACCGCGCTCGATTGGCTCGACGCCGAGTATCATCTGCCGATTGTGTTTGCCGGATTTTCCTTCGGATCAGCAGTTGGCTTGCGTGCCGCCTGCGCGGATCAACGAGTGCGCGCCGTAATCGGAGTAGGAACGCCGGTTGCTCCCGTAGCAGCAGACACCAAAGAGCCACGTGTCTATACGTACGAGTTCTTGTGGGATTGCCATAAACCAAAGCTATTCGTCAGCGGAGCGCGTGACCAGTTCGGGCCACGGGCGAAACTGCAAGCAATGACCGATTCACTTCCTGAGCCGAAGAAGTTGGTCGTTATCGAGGGCGCTGACCATTTCTTCGAAGGCCGACTGCGAGAATTGCGCGAAGCGATTGAAGTGTGGGTCAAGGACGCAATCAGCGCTCCATCAACTCCTCGCTAATGCCTATTTATAATTCTCGCCATGCTTGACCCTGCGGCTGACGCTCGATTCCGCGAGATGCGCGAGACTGCGCGTTCCATTTTTCTCAGGACACTGGAGCACGCCTCAATTTTCAACAGGTTTCAGCAGCATGTGAATTGTGAGCGCGGGATTCTGCGGGTATGTGAAGACCTCTATGATCTTCAGTCGTATTCCCGTGTGCTCGTAATCTCGCTGGGTAAAGCCGGACATACGATGGTTGAAGCACTGACCGCGCAAGTTGGCACGTCGATCGAGGGCATTGTTGCCAGTTCACTTCAGCCAGTTTCGCAGGTCGCCGGATTTCGTTATTTCCACGGAGGACATCCGACTCCGAATGCAGAGTCGATGCAGGCAGCGACGGCAATCTTGCGTGCTGTGGAGTCGCAACCGGCGTCCGCTCTTGTGATTTTCCTGATCAGCGGAGGAGGATCGTCGATCGTCGAGAAGCCGATTGATGACGAAATATTGCTTGACGACCTGATTGCGACTTATCGCGTGCTTGTCCATTCGGGAGCGCCGATCGCCGAGATTAATACGGTGCGCAAACATCTCTCTGCCGTGAAAGGCGGACGTCTGGCGCAAGCAGCATTTCCAGCGCAGCAGGTCTCACTGCTCGTTTCCGACGTTCCCGATACCACACCCGATGCGTTGGCTTCCGGTCCTACGATGCCGGATTCGACAAGCGTGGAAGATTGCTATCGGATCTCAGAGAAGTATGAGCTGCTGAAACAATTTCCGCACTCCACGCGCGAACTGTTTGAGCGGCATGCGATTGAGGAGACGCCAAAGTCGGACGATCCCGTGTTCCACAAGTCTCGCTGGTGGACGATTCTTTCTAACCAGAGCGCGATCGAGGAAGCGAGCACGGTCGCAGAACGAGCTGGATTCATCGTGCACATTGACAATTCGTGCGACGACTGGGACTACGAGAAAGCAGCAGAGTATCTGCTGACCAAAGTTCGTGAATTGCGGAAGCAGTTCTCCCCCGTGTGCTTGATCACTGGTGGCGAAGTTACCGTGAAAGTGACAAATGGAGGTGTTGGAGGACGCAATCAGCAGTTCGCGCTGGTATGCGCGGACAAGATTGCTGGTGAGAACATCACTGTGCTCAGCGCAGGAACTGATGGAGTCGACGGGAATAGTACTGCTGCCGGAGCGGTTGTCGATGGAAGCACCATTGAGAGAGCCCGGTCTACAGGCTTAGATGCCACTGCAGCCCTGGGGAAGTTCGATGCGTACCCGTTTTTTTCTGCCCTCGGCGATACGATTGAAACGGGACCGACCGGTAACAATCTTCGTGATCTTAGGATTCTGCTTGCGTTCTGATCTGCGGATAAATGGCGAGGACCTATGCAGATGTAAGCAAGATGCATAGGTCCTTCGCTTCGCTCAGGATGACAAATCTGAGTGATCCTTCAGGATGACACGCCTGAGTGGTGACTGGATTGAACGGAAGACTGCTAGGCCAATGCTATGCCGTCTTCTGCATCTGGGCCATCGCTTCGTCCATGCTGCGCTTCATTTCATCCGCTGACATGTCTTTAACGTGGGTTGCGATTGACCATTTATGGCCGAACGGATCTTTCAGCTTCCCGTAACGGTCGCCCCAGAATTGATCCGAGACGGGCATCTCAGTTTGTGCGCCGGCTTTCACGGCGCGAGCAAAAGCTTCGTCCGCATTGTTGACATAGATGTGCAGTCCACTGCTGCTGCCTCCAACGGACTCGGGAGAGAGCGCGCCGAAATCGGGGAATTCGTCCGCCAGCATCACGATCGAATCGCCGATCTGCAGTTCGGCGTGCATTACTTTGCCATCTGGACCTTTCATCACTCCGCGTTCCTGAGCGCCGAAAGCCTGCTTGTAGAATTCAATCGCTTTCGCTGCATTGCGGACCGTCAGATATGGAGTAAGCGTGTGATATCCATCGGGAATTGGTTTCACTGCCATAAGGCCTCCTAAGTAGAGAATTTTCCGGCAGTTTACACCCAGATGATTGAACAGTGGTTAAAACGGGTCGAAAAAATCCCAGATTTTTTGCGACTGCATTTGTTTCAAAAAGACGTATACGTTTAATGAGAACAACGACTGGACTATGAGAACCAGGCACGCATTTCAACAGACACTCGCATGGTGTGTTTTGTCAGCGCTCCTGTCTTGACAAGCTGAAATCCGGAATCGTCATCATGACGAACAGCAGCAACGGGGAAGGAATTTTCAAGGAATTGCTGGAAACGCTACTGAAGAATACTTACACTCCGATTGAGTGGGAAGGTTACACGCCGTACGACAAGTTGCCGCCGCGTGCTCCGCTGAAGCAACACAAGATCGTCGCTGTCGATCCGAAACTGCTGGATCGCTACGCCGGTCGATACGAGATTCCGCCAAACGTGGTGCTTACAGTGCGCCGCGAAGGTGATTATCTCTCGCTGCAAGAGAAAGATGAACCTAAGCAGGATTTAGTGCCGGAGAGCGATAGGGATTTCTTCTCAACAGCCAGCGATGATCAGGTGACTTTTCAGGCGGACCGAGATGGGCATGTGTGGCAGATGGTCTTGCATGTGGATGGGAAGGATATAGCAGCGAGGCGCGTCGAGTGATCGGATACTACCGCGAGGCAACAGATTTCTCCATCGTCGCTTCGCGACTCGTCGGAATGACAAGCTCAAAAATGGGCGATTAGAAGAACCTGGTTATGCCTTCTTCGAGCACTATGACCCGATCTTCAATCCCAGCTGCGCTGGCTTCCTGATCTAACAATTGCAGCGGTTCGTCTACCGGTTCGTGCGACAGGCGGAAGGTGCCATAGTGCATAGGAACCATCCAGCGGGCGTTCAGATCAAGGAAGGCTTTGGTGGCGTCGGCGGGGTTGGTATGAACGTTGCGGTACTGTGGTGGGTTATAGGCGCCGATGGGCAGAAGAGCGAGCTCGGGAGACAACCGGCGTCCGATTTCAGCGAAGCCTGAAAAATACGCGGTGTCTCCCGCGTGATACACCGAGTGCTTTCCGGTTTTCAAAACAAATCCGCCATAACCCCGTTGGGAGTCTTTCAGGATACGTGCGCCCCAGTGACGGGAAGGTACGTGGGTGACGGTCAGGCTGCCATGACGTGACTGCTTCCACCAGTCGAGTTCTATGATCTCGGAGAATCCAAGATCAGAGATCAGGTCGGAAACATGTGTCGGGATGATGATCGCTGGTGCTACACCGCGTGTTCTCAGGTTGTTTTGGACGATCGCGCGCAGCGACGGACGATGCAGATGATCGAAGTGTGCATGCGAGACCAGGACCAAATCGACAGGCGGAAGGTCGGCAATACGCAAGCCAGGGCGGCGAAGACGCTTCAGCACAAATAACCACCGGGCAAAGTTAGGATCGATTAGGACGGTCTTGCCGCCGATTTGGACGAAAAAGCTGGCGTGCCCGATAAACGTGACGCCGAGTTCTCCATTACCTGCGAGGCGCGGCTTGTGTGTCTCGCCGGAACGCGGCGTTACGGCAGAGTGGCGCACGAGACGGCCGAACTGAGTCGCGCGTTTGCGAAGAGCCGGATTGCGAAGTGTTTGCTTGATCATCCTTGGTGCAGAGCCCGGGGGTAAATCCAAGCTGAGTTCATGCCCGGATTGAACAACTACACGTTTAGTGGCTAGTGCGAACCCTAAAAGCCTCCTGAATTTTAGATGACTCCCGGGGGAGCTGCGCTGCCTTTTACTTTTCTTGACAGTACGAGAGTAATAGCTCAACTAGTCGTGAGTCGCGAGAAAATCCCAATTGCCGGAACCAGGGGCCGACAGCAAAAATGATGGCGGTTCAAAGTCAATTGTTTACCGCGCTTCCGCGTTGGCGATCCAGCGCGAACGTGGAATTTCCCGATGACCTTCATCATCGTAGAAGAATTTCATTTCGTGATCGGAGTGTGCGTTCGGGACCGGATGATCATCGGCCGAGCTGAAGCGTGGCGCATCGTAAGACACCGGTAATGGATTCCGGGTAGTGTAGATCGCCTCATTGAGCGTGGTCCCATTTGGAGGCAAAGCTCCTGCGAGGACTCCGAATGGATTTCCGTTCACGTACGAGACAGCAATGTAATCGGCGAGCATGGGCCCATTGTCGGAAACTGGCAACCAACTCACTTTCATAGGGCCGCCGAGCTTAGTTCCTGCAGTCCAGGTTGCGCCGCTATCCACCGAAGTTGTGAACCCGGCATACAGCTGGCAGGTGCTGCTAGTGCAATTGGTGTTGGCATAGTAGTAGTAGACGATCGCGAGGTGCGCATTTGCTCCTGATGTAGTCGGGTCAGCGCCAATTCCTGGGATGAAGTGATCTACCGTGCTTGTCGTTGGATCGAGCGGGATGCGAGTAACGGCGCTCCATGAAGTGCCATTCGATGACGTGCTCATGACGATGTCATTGGCGGAACATCCACTGCGGAAACGGCAATCGGCCCAAACGACATACACCTTGCCGCTGCCATCGATCGTTGCGGACGGCAGATTGGGATTGCGAATACCGGCAGCGTCGAAATGGCTGTCGATGGATGCGATCTGTTGACTGCGGCCCCAGCTGGCGCCGCCGTTCGTCGAACTGAAGACATCGATCCCTCCGCCCTCGAAGGGAACGATCACCGTGCCGTTCGGTTGAACCACGGGCTCACCGCCAAGGCCAAAAGCATGATCGGAAGACGCGAGTCCGGCCCCCCAGGTTTGGCCACCATCACTGGAAACGCTCATCAGGACATCACCGCTGCCGAATGCCTGGTCCCATTCCGTGTAGCAGTTGCCGTAGTAGGGGCTGGTTGGAGTGTTGTCGCAGACGGTCCAGTTCTTATCGTCAAGGTGGGTTTTGTCGATGAGAATGGGATTGCTCCAATGCAAACCGTCGGCGGAGCGGCTGACGGCGACATCTCCAATGAGGCCCGAGTTTTCGCTCAGACCGGCAAGAGGTAGAGTCGAGATCAGCCAGACGCCGTGCTTGGCATCGTAAGCGACAGAAGGATCAGCGGCAGCTCCGTAGGTTCCATTCTTGTAATACTTCGTGAGACCCGGAAGAAGACCGTAGTGCCAGGTTTTGCCGGCGTCCGTGGAGGTGGAGAATCCGATGTCGCCACTTCCCCATCCGACTGAACCGGGACGGCGAGCGACGTGGAATGCTGACACCATCGTGTTGCCCCAGGCAAACATGTGAGGCTCGACTTCAGTTTTGTGATCGCTATCCGAGTTAGTGAGAGTATCGACGCTGATCCTTACTGGAGAGTTCTGGGCTGCAGCCAGTAGGGCGAACTGCAAGCCGAAAGCCAGCATGACAATCGCAGAAAAAATTCGGGCTGGGCGCAGTTGGGCAATGAAAAAAACGGTCATTACGCGTGTCCTTGGTGTCAGGATGGACTCGGTTGCAGGGGACGATCCACCAAAGCAGGGATCGAAATTCATGCCGCGCACTATATCTGATAGCGATCGGGCTGTCGATGTGAAGGAATTTTCACACGCACAGACGACAGCCTCGATTGAAAGAATACGAGGCGATTGCTTGACCTGAATAATCCGCGTCATATTTAATCCGAGTAAGCCCGGTACTGGGGACAACAAGGAGCGCTCCGAATGAAAGTTGCATTTCTGGGGTTGGGAATCATGGGTCAGGCGATGGCGACGAATCTGGCAAAGGCCGGCCATGAAGTGACCGTATGGAATCGCACGCCAGGCAAGATGGTGGAGGGCGCGGCGATCGCACCAACTCCGAGTGCCGCGGCACAGGGCGCCGAAGTGGTGTGGCTTTGTGTTTCGGACACCGATGCCGTCGAGCAGGTGATCTTTGGCCAAGACGGAGCAGAGTCATCGCTCGCGGAGGGCGCGATTATCGCGGATTCGAGCACGATTTCGCCTTCAGCAACGATTAAATTTGCGGAGAGGCTCGCGGTGAAAGGTGTGGCCTGGGTTGATGCTCCAATGACCGGGTCGAAGATCGGCGCACGCGACGGCACGCTTGTGTTTATTGTTGGGGGGGCCGAGGATCACATCGAACGTCTGAAGCCTCTGTTCGCAGCGATGGGCAAGAAGATCTTCCGTATGGGCGAGACTGGAAAGGGGCAGGCTACCAAACTCGCAATGAACCTACAGATTGCCATGATCTATGAAGGATTCGCCGAGGCTTTGACTTTAGCCACAAAATTAGGGGTTGACACTCAACAATTGGTTTCATTAATTGAAGCCACAATGGTTCGATCGGGAGTGGTGGAATATAAGGCGCCATTTATTTTGCAGCGCGACTTCACGCCGAATTTTCCGTTGCGGCTGATGCATAAGGACATCCGACTGACTCTTGAAGCCGCAAAGGAATCGCGCGTGAAATTACCGGGGTTGGAGACCGTCGAGGAGATTTACGAAATGGCGACGGAAGACGGACATAAAGATCTGGATTACGCGGCCACGTTAACGTTGCTGGAAAAGTGGGCTGGGGTGCAGGTGAAGGGCAAAGCTGCGTAGATCACACCTGGACCATGTGATGAGGCTACGTTTTCGGATGGTATGATGGTTTGGGTCAGGTATCGGTCTCACGCGACGTACTCCCGCCAACCCCGCCAGGTCCGGAAGGAAGCAACGGTAACGGGCTCTTGCGTGTGCAGTGAGTCCCCGGTGCCTGACTTATTTTTTCCACAGCCCCAGTTTCCCAACCTCTGATTACCAACTTTTACACTCTTTTTACGACTCTTTTCGCAGGAAATGCGATTTCAGATCATCTATAGAAGTCAGGCGCATTGAATTCAGTGACGCTTGAGATTCCCAGGGCTCGGTAAGGAGAGTTATGAACGCTCGCGGCACGTCGCCTTCGCTGGCTCCGCATGTCACTATTCGCGTTTCCGGCAAATTGTTTGAGGGGCATCTTTCGTATCTGGATCAACTGGTGCAGTCGGCGGCGGAGTGTCATCTGTGGCCGCTGCTGAGTCTGGCTGCGCTGGAGGAAGTGGACAACTCGGCGCTGTCGTACTTAATCGACGGCGAGGGAAAAGACTTCGGGATCATTTCGTGTCCAGCGTTTGTTCAGGAGCGGCTTCGGGATGAGCGAGAGCGGGCCGCGTGA
>DATJWZ010000396.1:0-9565 GCA_035500795.1 Candidatus Eiseniibacteriota bacterium
GGCTGCGTCCGCCGCAGCCGTACCGCGGGATCCAGCTTCCACGAAATTCTGATCCGCCCCAGACTAAAGCTGCATTCCGAGGACCAGTGCGAAGTCGGCCTGCAACTGCTTCGCCGCACAAAATCGTTATGCATGATTTCCCGGGCCATCACGGTTCCGCAAACCATGGAGCCGGTGGTGGAGTCCGTGAAATTGCCAGTCGAAGGCTGGACCAACCAAGATGCGGTTGTAAAGATCGGGGTGTAACGCCGGGGCTCGTTCTCTGAAGACGAGGGGGTGAGTATGATGTTCTCCTACAGACTGGTACGTCTGATCGAATCTCACGCCGATGCACTCGCCGGGGGTTTGGAAGAGAAAGTCCAGTTCAGTACGCAAATAGCCCATTTTCGCAATGTGCCTGCGCATGAGTTACGCGAACGTGTGTACGAGATCTACCGGCATTTGGGCGAGTGGTTGCTGGGTAAGAACGAACTGGATATTGAACACCGCTATCGCGAGATTGGCGCCCGCCGTGCGCACCAAAGAATTCCTTTGAGCGAAGTCATCCAGGCAATTGTTCTTACGAAAGAGAATCTGTGGGAGTTTCTGAAGAGTGAGGCTGTGATGGACCGGGCGATCGAGATCATGGGCGAGCTGGCACTGCTCCAGATGCTCGAGATGTTCTTTGATCGGGCGATTTATTATGCCTCCGTGGGGTATGAAGACGAAGTTGCCCGTTATCCGCATGAAGCGGGGGAGTTGCGGGCTAGCTAGGAGACTGAATCCGGATGTCGATGTCATGGGAAATGGAATACAAAAAACGGCTCAAGACAGCGGACGAGGCACTGGGGTGCGTAAAGTCCGGAATGCGCGTCTACATCCAGCCGGGATGTGCCGAGCCTGAAACTCTGGTCGAGGCGCTCATGCGGCGGGCGCCCGACGTCTACGATGTAGAAATCGTTCACATGATGACCATGGGATGCGCCCCCTACGTGGCGCCGGAGATGGCGGGCCATTTTCGCCACAACGCCATGTTCATCGGCGGCAACGTCCGCGACGCCATCAATGACGGCCGCGCCGACTACACGCCCATTTATCTCAGCGAGATCGAGGGCTTGTTTGAAAGCGGCCAGATGCCGATCGATGTCGCTCTGATCGAGGTCTCGCCGCCGGATTCTCATGGCTTCTGCAGCTTCGGTGTTGGCGTCGACACGACTCTGACCGCCGCCCGTGTCGCAAAACACGTTGTGGCGCAAGTCAACGAGAACATGCCGCGCACTTACGGAGACAGCTTCATCCATGTCGATGACATCGATACGTTCGTGGAATCCTCGCGTCCGCTGTGCGCCCTCAAGAGGCCGGTCGTCGCCGATCTCCAGGTTGCGATTGCAAAAAACGTTGCTGGCCTGATCGGCGATGGCGCTGTCCTGCAAACCGGCATCGGCGGGATCCCGGATGCTGTCCTGCCCATGCTGATGGATCGCAAAGATCTCGGCGTTCACAGCGAACTGGTATCGGACGGCGTCATTCCGCTGATCGAGGCGGGAGTTCTCACGGGCGCGCGCAAAAACTTCAAGCCGCGCAAGATCATTCTCGGATTTGCCCTGGGCACCAAGCGCCTGTTCGAGTTCATGGACAACAATCCCATCTTCGAATTCCACCCGACGGCCTACACAAATGATCCGGCGTTGATCGCCCGGAACGACAACATGGTCGCCATCAACTCCGCGATTCAGGTCGATCTCACAGGACAAGTCTGCTCCGACTCGATTGGCAGCACCTTTTACAGCGGCATCGGCGGCCAGGTGGATTTCCTGCGGGGAGCGTCACGATCAAAGAACGGCAAAGCGATCATCGCGATTTCTGCGACGGCGAAGAGCGGCAAGATTTCCCGCATCGTTCCGCAACTCGACCCTGGAGCGGGAGTGGTCACGTCCCGAGGGCTGGTGCGTTACGTTGTGACCGAGTTTGGAACGGCATATCTGCATGGCAAGTCGATTCGCGAGCGCGCGAAAGCGTTGATTGACATCGCACATCCCGACTTCCGCGCAGAGTTATGGGAATACTGCGAGAAAACGAAATGGCTGCAACATCCTCAGGCGGCACAGCCGGCTGGGGCGAGGTAAAGCAAGGAGAAAAATTTATGGCGGGCCCCGCGCGTGGCAAGGTTGTAGTCGATGTGGAAGAGTGCAAAGGATGCGGGCTATGCGTTGAGTCGTGCCCGCCAAAGTGCCTGGAACTTTCCCCTGAATTGAGCCACTACGGCGTGCACCCTGCGCGCTATACCGGACACGACTGCACCGGTTGCGGCATTTGCTTCTATTGCTGTCCCGAGCCGGGCGCGATCGAGGTCTACCGGCTGGCTCCTCCTCCCAAAGTCAAAGTTGTCGTGACCGAGGCACAAGTAGGAGGCGAACATGCGCCAGCTCTGTAAAGGCAACGTCGCCGTCATCAGAGGTGCGGTGCTCGCCGGATGCCGCGCCTACTACGGATATCCCATCACACCCGCAAGCGAGGTTGCGGAAGCCGCCGCCCTGTACTTCCCGGAAGTGGGCGGAACGTTTGTCCAAGCAGAGAGCGAGACCGCGTCCATCAACATGGTCTACGGCGCGGCATCCGCCGGGCAGCGCGTCATGACGGCTTCTTCCGGTCCTGGGCTCAGCCTGATGCAGGAAGGTATTTCCTATCTCGCCGGCGCCGAGTTGCCGTGCGTGATTGTCGATGTAATGCGCGGAGGCCCGGGGCTCGGCAACATCGCTCCCGAACAGAGCGATTACTTTGCCATGGTCAAGGGCGGAGGTCATGGGAACTACCGGAACTTTGTCGTCGCTCCGGCGTCTGTGCAGGAGATGGCTGATCTCACAATCCTTGCCTTCGACCTCGCGGACAACTATCGCAATCCCGCAGTCGTCCTGACCGACGGATTTGTCGGTCAGATGATGGAGCCTCTCGATCTCGCGTATCGCGAGATTGTCCCGCCATCGAAACCCTGGGCAGTGCAGGGAACTGCGGGGACGCGCAAAAACATGGTTAGCTCGATTGTTCTCGAGCCAGATGAACTGGAAGAGCATCAGCGCAAAATGGAAGCCAAGTATATCCGCGCACAAGAGCACGAGACGCGCTGCGAGCAGTACCTGACCGACGATGCCGACCTGATCGTAGTCGGCTACGGAATCGTTTCCCGCGTATTGCGCTCGGCGGTCGACGAAGCGCGCAAGCAGGGAATCAAGGTTGGACTATTCCGGCCGATCACCTTGTGGCCATTCCCGAAGAAAGAGCTGGCGAAGACTACGCTGCATGTCGAGAAGCTGCTGGTGGTGGAATTGAGCAACGGCCAGATGCTCGAGGACGTGAAGCTGGTCGTCGAGGGCCGGCGTCCAGTCGACTTCTACGGACGCGTCGGCGGCAACGTGCCAAGCGTAGAGGAGCTCCTCGCGAAGATTGAAGAACAGGTAGGAACAGCGGTGTAGTGTAGCGCCGGCATCTTGCCGGCTGTTCCGAGGGCGTCTCGCCCTCGGCTGGTCGGGCAAGATGCCCGACGGACAGCCGCCGAGAACGGCGGCGCCACGATCGAGAGGCACTGACCATGGCAGAGCAAAATGTAACTCTGGAACAACCGAAGGCAACGAACGACGGATACGAGCTGATCCACTCCAAGTCGGAAGTCTTCTATCCCGAGTACGAACGAAAGTCCGACCTGCGGCACCAGACCCACTACTGCCCGGGCTGCGGCCATGGAGTGGTTCACAAGCTGATCGCCGAGGCCATCCAGGAGTTAGGCTTGCAGGACCAGACCATACTAGTCAGTCCCGTCGGCTGCTCCGTCTTTGCGTACTACTATTTCGACGTCGGAAATGTGCAAGTTGCACACGGACGCGCTCCCGCCGCTGCTACCGGCCTAAAGCGCGCGTGCCCCGACAAAATCGTAATCGCGTATCAGGGTGACGGCGATCTCGCCGCCATCGGCACTGCGGAAATCGTTCATGCTGCGAATCGCGGTGAAAAGATCTCCGTCTTCTTCGTAAACAACGCCATCTATGGCATGACTGGCGGGCAAATGGCGCCCACCACACTCGTTGGGCAGCGCAGCACCACATCACCCTGGGGACGCCGTCCTGTCAACGAAGGTTTCCCGCTGCACATGTGTGAAATGCTCTCGTCGCTCGAAGCGCCCGTATACATCGAGCGCGTAGCTCTCTCCGACAATAAGAACATCATGAAAGCCCGTCGCTCTGTACGCAAAGCACTAGAGCTGCAGCGCGATGGCGCAGGATTCACTTTCGTGGAAATTTTGTCGCCCTGCCCAACAATCTGGGGCAAGGATCCCGTTGATGCGCGGAAGTGGGTTGCAGAAAAGATGATCCCTAACTTCCCACTGAACGTCTTCCGCGACAAGAAAATCGACATTCCGAACAACAACGTTCCTCCTCACAAAACGGTGGAAGAAATCGTCGAAGGGGAGCGCAAGATCGCACGCGACAACATGATTCACGGACGCTCCCATCGTTTCCGACATCTTGGGATCAAGATCGCCGGATTCGGCGGACAGGGCGTACTCCTGCTCGGACAGCTCCTCGCCGAGATGGGTATGCGCGAAGGACTGGAAGTCAGCTGGCTGCCGTCGTACGGCCCCGAGATGCGGTCCGGCAGCGCGCATTGCCACGTCTGCCTGTCGAAAGATCGCATCGGATCCCCAGTCCTCTCCAAGCCTGACGTCCTGATCGCGATGAACGAGATCTCCCTACGCAAGTTCGCGGCACAAATTGCGCCGGGCGGAACGATCATCTATGGCCGCGACAAACTCCCTGACGACCTTCCCATCACGAATGCTCAAGTCGTTTGCATTCCAGCTTCTGAAATTGCCGACAAACTCGGCTCGGCAAAAGTTGCCAACGTCGTCATCATGGGCGCGCTGCTCGAAGAAACCGAATGCCTCCACTCCGACACGGCGATGAAAGTGCTTGAGGCGAAGGTCAAAAATCCAGCGCTGCTGGAACTCGATCGCAAGGCCCTCGAAGCTGGCCGGGTCTACATCGACCACACGGTTGCCGTCGGAGCTGTATCTCAAGCGGACGGCTTCGGCCAGTAGCTCCGTTGCCGCATCGGCTACGGGACGACTCTGTAAACAGTGCCTAAATTGTATTTGCCGCCGATGGAAGTCGTCCCGTAAACATTGCCCTTCGAGTCAAGGATCACACCTCCAAACGGAGTAGAACCGTCCCCCGTGGCGCCAAAGCTGTGCAGGACTGTCTCTTTCAGACCCGATAGAGATAATCGATAGACCGTCCCGACTCCAAAGGAACCGCCAAGCGGCGTTGCCCCATATAGGTTGGCTTGGGCACTGTCCAAGACAACTCCCGCATATGGCTCGGTCCCGTCGCCGTTTATGGCGCTGAAACTGTGAAGGATCTTCCCTGTTTTCGACGAAGGATTCATAGCGTACACTGTCCCGACGCCCGCCGCTCCTCCGAGAGAGGTTGTGCCGTAAAGATTTCCCTTTTTATCCAGGACCACTCCTGCGTTCGGGAGCAACCCGTCGCCGGTGCTACCACCAAAGCTGTACAGCACGGTAAGGCTTCCTGATGCCGAAAGCTCAAATACCGTACCTTCATTATGGGCGCCGCCCACGTGTGTCGTTCCATAAAGATTCCTACTCTCGTCAAGAATCGGACCGGCAATCGGTTCTCCACCATCCGCTCCTCCCGTAAAGCTGTAGAGCACGGTCTCAGTTCCAGACGGACTGACTCTGAATATCGTGCCAGCGAGGTCGGGAATGACGCCGCCCTGCGTTGTCGTTCCATAGAGATTACCCTGCGCATCCAATGCCAACCCCCCACGCGGATAGCTCCCGTCCCCACTGAGGAAAGCCACTCCGAAGTTGTGCAGAATCGTCTCGATCTCTGAAGGACTAATCTTGAACACGATGCCGGTATTGTTTGCCCCACATCCACTGGTTGTGCCGTAGACGTTTCCACTTTTATCGATAACCAGCGGCGCATACGGATAGCAGCCGTCCGTGGTGCCTCCAGTGAAAGCATGTAGAACAGTCTCTTTTGCCGACGAGGTGATCTTGTAAACCGTTTCACAACCGCTTTGACAATTCGCGCTTCCACCGCCCGCGTATGTGGTTCCGTAACCGTTTCCTTTCGAATCGGCGATCAATCCAGCATAAGGATCCGCTCCATCGGTCGCGCCCTTAAAGCTATGGGCCGGGATTTCGGTTTGAGCCCAACCGGTAGCAAGAAAGAAGCTGACGGCCAGAAGTGCCGGACAGACGACGGGACAACGAAACATATGCCTCAAACGCATACACGTACTCCTGCAAGCGTCAGAGATGAGTTTTCAAAACCGGGGACGTGCGCCTAGGGGAGAAAACTTTGGCGCCTGTGCATTATAAGCACTATTACGAATTGCCGTCTCGGATTTGTGATCCTAATCACAATTCCGGGTGACACTCGCCATACCCCCAAATCCTCTCCCGCGCGATGCTAGAAGCGCGGAGGTGTCGTATGACAGTCGTGGAATTCACCAAAACGGCTCCCGACGCAAGCGCAAAGAGGCCGTTCTCAGCCCTTTCGGTTAAGAACATCCTTTTCCCCACGGATTTTTCTCCAACCTCAGAATCAGCCCTCCCTTATGCCGTCGCGATTGCCCGCCGTTTTGGCAGTACCCTGCACCTGTTACACGTGCTCTCCGAGGCTAATCTCCTGATGATGAGCGGCGGTGTCGACTACGTCAGCATGGGCACGATTTACGAGGACGCGCACGCCGAGGCCAAGGAAAAACTTGAGAAAATTGCCCAGCGCATCGAAGGCGTGCCCCATCGCATTTATGCGCGGCACGGCCTGATCTGGACGAACCTCGCCGGCATCATTGCCGAGAACGAGGTGGACCTGATCGTGGTCGGAACCCACGGACGCACCGGCTTGGGGAAACTCCTGCTCGGCTCCGTCGCCGAGGGCATTCTGCGCCATGCGCCGTGCCCCGTATTGACTGTTGGTCCGAAAGTTTCTGGGCGCGCGAAGCTTCCCGAACTTTCCGGTCGCGATCTCGCTCCGCCAGAGATTGACATTCAGCAGATTCTTTTCGCCACCAACTTTGGAAGGAGCGCCGCTCTCGTCGCAGGTGACGCAGTATCGCTGGCTCAAGAATTTCACGCACGCCTCTCGCTGATCCACGTCGTCGAGGACTACACACATCTGGGCAGCAATCCCGGCCCGATTGAAGACAACCTCCAACGCCTGCGAGAACTGATTCCGGGGAATGCCCAGTTGCAGTACGTCCCCGAGGTGCTGATTGAATTCGGAAACGCGCCTGAGCAGATTCTCAAAGCGGCAGCTGCGCGCGAGGCCGACATGATCATCCTGGGAGCGCATTCTTCGTCTGAGGTAGGCGGAACGCATCTGCCATGGTCCGCGGCCCATCACGTCATTGCGCAGGCACACTGCCCGGTGCTGACGATCCGGCAATGAAAGGCGCGCCGCGTCTCCGGAGTATTGGCTGATGCCCGTGCCTTACCTCAAACGGTTCGTTCACCGTCAGCAGACTTTTATCGCGATTGCTGTCGCGATTTATGCAGCTTTGTGGGCGGCGGATCGAGGTCCCGAAATCGGCCCAACCCTCGCCTACACTCTGCCGCTCTGTAATCTCATCGTTCTGGTCGAAGATTATTTCGGTTTCCTCTACAAGCACCGGCCAAGGCTGCAGTCGTGGGCTGTTTACGTTGCGCTGGTTTTCGTCGTCGCAGTTCTGGGAGTCGGCGTGGTCAACGTCATTCGGTTTCCATTCCAAAAGGATCCCGGACAGACCTTGTGGCAGTATCTGAGGTCGGGATGGAAGTTTCCTTTCATGGCGACAATGATTGTCGGCGTGAGCGCGGAGCTCTATCGAAGAATGCGGGAGCGGTTGGAAGCGCGAAATCGCGAACTCCAGAACAATCTCGAACTCGAGGCGGCACGTCGAGAAAATCAGGAAAAGGAACTGGGGCAGGCGCGTGAGATTCAGCAGTCATTGCTGCCCCGAGAAATTCCACAGGTTCCGGGATTTGAGATCGATGGTGCGTGGGAACCGGCGCGCGAAGTAGGCGGTGATTATTTCGATGTCATCCGCCTGAGCGATACCAAACTCGGCGTTTGCATCGCCGACGTCGTAGGCAAAAGCATTTCCGCCGCGCTGCTCATGGCAAGCGTGCAGGCCACTGTCCGAGCATTTGCCAATGAGACGGTATCCCCCGCGACGCTATGTGCGCGGGTCAATTCGGTATTGTGTTCCACCATCACGACTGGCAAGTTCGTGACGCTTCTCTACGGGGTCCTCGACGCAACAAACAAAACATTCTGTTACACCAATGCAGGACATCTTTCCCCGATTTTGATCCGTGCTGGCCGGAAAGCCGAATTACTACCGGAAGGCGGGGCGCTGCTTGGTGTTTTCCCCGACTGGAAGTATGAAGATTCAGAAATTGAGCTTATCCCCGGAGACCGGTTGCTGCTCTTCACTGACGGGATTACCGAAGCCGGCATGGAAGACGGGGAAGAGTTTGGAGAAGAACGGCTTATTGCGAGTGCGGTCGAGAACAGAGCGCAGTCTCCTAAAGAATTGAAGGAACGGCTATTGGCTGACGCCAAGAACTTCTGCTCAGCGAACTTACGGGATGACGCCACGCTCATCGTGATTGCGGCAACCACAACTGAATGCCGGCAGAAATCCGACAAACGCGAACTTGAATCCATTCGGGCATGAACCGAAGTGGGAAGTTCGCCAACAATTTCGTGATCCCAATCATTGATACTGGTGTACCGCAGGTCTAGAATTGTGGGTTATTTGCAATCATGCAAATTCAATTTCATCACGTCATCCCGAATTCATCAGTGAGTAGGACCGGAGATGCTCTCATACGTTACAAAACCTGTACCTCCCAATTCAGACAAGCGCTGGAAGTTGGTCGATGCCACCATCCGGCGGCAGGGCCAGCAGGCACGCGGCCTGATTGAAACGCTGCACACGGTTCAAGAGGCGTTCGGATATCTTGACGAACAGGCGCTGCGCTACGTAGCGGTGTCGTTGCGGGTACCTTTAAGCCGAGCCTACGGCGTCGCGACTTTCTATCATTTCTTTACTCTGAAACCGGCGGGCGAGCACACCTGTGTCATCTGCATGGGAACGGCGTGCTACATCAAAGGAGCGCCGCAGTTGCTGGACGCAGTGCAGCGCGATCTCGGCATCCGTCCCGGCGAAACCACTGCCGACAAGAAAGTCTCATTGCTCACGGCCCGCTGCCTGGGTTCGTGCGGGTTGGCTCCAGCCGTTGTGTACGACCAGGAAGTAGCCGGCAAAGTCAGTACGGCCGGCGTCCGCGAACATCTCAAGAAGTGGACGAGCGCATGACACCAGAGGAACTCGAAGAAATAGCCGAATCCGAACGCGCGTCGCAAGGCCGGTTCACCCAGCGGGTAAACGTCTGCGTCGCCGCAGGATGTCTTTCCTGTCAAAGCCAATCGGTCAAAGACGCCCTCGATCAGGAAATCGGGAAACGCGGCAATAAAGATCATTGCCAGGTAAAGGGCGTGGGCTGCATGGGACTGTG
>DATJWZ010000397.1:0-24952 GCA_035500795.1 Candidatus Eiseniibacteriota bacterium
GGCTACGACATGCGCCATGACGTCATCGAACGCGCCGCCGCGGCCGGCATTCGTCTGATCATCAGTGTCGATATGGGTATTCGCGCTTTCGGTCCCGCGGAGACGGCGCTGCGGCTCGGCGTGGATCTGATTGTTACGGACCATCATCTGCCTGGTCACGATGGCGTCCCAAAGGCACTCGCAGTAATTAATCCGAACCAGAACGGATGCACTTATCCATACAAGCAGCTCTGTGGAGCCGGAGTGGCTTTCAAACTGGCGCAAGGCTTGATGCAACGCCGGCTTGAGTCCAGAGATCAGAACAAGCTGCTGCTCTCGTTCATGAAGGTTGTAGCGATCGCGACGATCGCGGATGCGGTTCCCCTGACAGGAGAAAATCGGGTCTTTGCCTCACTTGGGCTCGACGCGCTGCGGAAAGCGGTGAATCCTGGGCTGAAAGCTTTGTTGGAGAGTGCGCAAATCGCGGTGAACCGTCCGCCGACATCAGGTGAAGTCGGGTTTCGAATTGCTCCTCGAATCAATGCGGCCGGTCGCATGGACATCGCACGCGATGTCATCGAACTCTTCAGCGTAAGGGATCCGGCTCGGGCAAGGGAACTGGCAACAAAATTGAATCAGCTCAACACCGACCGGCAGGAGGAAGAACGCAGAATTCTGCAGGCGGTGGAAGAGCGCTTCACCGCCGAATCGGCACTGTGCGATTCCTATTGCATCGTCGTGGATGGTGACGGCTGGCATCGCGGTGTCATCGGTATCACAGCTACCCGCATCGTCGAGAAATACAATCGGCCAGCACTTGTGATCTCGCGGGAGGGTGATGAGGCCTTTGGCTCAGGACGCTCCATTCGTGCCTTTCATCTGCTCGAAGCAGTTGAGTCATGCGGGAGCTTGTTCACCCGATACGGAGGCCACTCTCACGCTTGCGGCTTTGCAATGCCGACAGCGAATGTCCCCGAGTTACGGGCGCGTCTTGATCAGTTTGCTCGAACCAAGCTGAAACTGTCGGATTTTGAGCCGACTCTCGAGATCGATGGGGAAATCGAGCTTACCGATGTGACCCCGGAGCTATTCCGCACTCTCGAACTTCTGGAGCCATACGGGATGAGTAATCCGGAACCGGTCTTTGCCGCTCGCGGAGTGCAGCTTGTGGCTCCGCCAAAAATCCTGAAGGAAAAGCACGTCAAACTGAAGGTTCGGACAGGAGAGCACATTTTAGCCCCGAGCGAATCATCTCAACTCTCCGCAGAGGCCATCCTGGCCACTCCGCGCTGCCATCCCGATAGTGGGGCCATCCGCCGAAGTGAAATGGCCGCAGCTGTTACCGAACCGCAAGGCTCTTCGCGCAAAAACGACTTCCGCTCGAAAATCGCATTCGACGCGCTCGCCTGGCACATGGCCGAACGCCTCCAGAAAACGCCGCTGCTGGCCGGAGATTCGATCGACATTGCATTCTGCATCGGACACAATGACCATCCGGAGTATGGCGGGCTGGAACTCTCTCTCCGCGACTTCCATCGTCTATGAGTGACCGGGGTAACCGCTGATTCTCTGGGCTAGGTGTTAAACTTCCGCTTCCGTAGGATCATTTTCTCGGAATCGGAGGTGTTTGTGCGTCACTCGATTCTGCCTCTTGCCTTTCTGCTTTTCTCTTCCGGGGTCTTCGCCCAAGGCAAGGCTAACGCTTCCAAGCCGGCACCTGCCCCAAATCCTTCCGCGTTGAACGAGACGTCAACGAACCCGTCCCGTCTTCCTGTGAAACGGGTCGTGCTCTACAAGAATGGCGTTGGATATTTTGAGCACACCGCAAAGGTCCATGGAACACAAGATCTAAATATCGACTTTACGACCTCTCAACTGAATGACGTTCTGAAGTCGCTGACTGCTGTTGATCTCGGTGAAGGTCGTGTTTCTTCCTTGCGCTATAACTCGATCGCGCCTCTGGATCAGCGCTTGCGATCGCTGCGGCTGCCATTCGGCGAGCAGATCACTCAGGCCGAATACCTTCAAGCGCTACGCGGCGCCAAAGTGGAAGTGCGGAGTGGTTCGGCGACCGTCGCCGGGCGCCTTCTGAGCGTGGAGAGAATCCAACGTCACAGGACGAATGGTGAAACCGAAGATGTGACAACCTTCTCCATTGTGACCGACTCGCGTGAAATGAGAAATTTCGAGCTTGGTAGCTCGACCTCTGTCCGTATCGCAGAGCGCGAATTATCCGATGAAGTTGCACGATACCTTAGTCTGATCGGTTCTTCCCGGGCTCGAGACGTTAGGAGGATGACATTTACTGCGTCTGGTCAGGGCGATCGCGATGTGTTTGTCAGTTACATCAGCGAGGTGCCGATCTGGAAGAGTACGTATCGCATCATCTTCCCGCGGACTGCGAACGAAAAGCCGCTGTTGCAGGGTTGGGCGATTGTCGACAACACCATCGGCGAAGATTGGAAAGATGTCCAACTTTCGTTGGTGGCGGGTGCGCCCCAGTCTTTCATACAGGACATCTCGCAGCCGTTCTATGCGCGGCGGCCAGTTGTTCCGTTGCCACAGTCAGTGATGTTGACTCCTCAATCGCATGAAGCGACCGTGGAGGAGTATGCCAAACTGCAGGCACCCCCGCCCACGGTTTCCCACGCGACAACCGGTCTCTATGGTTTCGTAAAAGATCCCTCGGGTGCGACAGTCGCCAATGCTCGCGTTACCGTGCGCAACGAAGAGACTGGAACGGCTCAGGTGACCACAACAAACGCGCAGGGCCGCTATAGCTTCAACGACATTCAGGCGGGCAACTCAGCCCTTTTCGTCAACTCGCCCGGATTCCAGGCTTTTAACTTGACGAACATTTATCTTGGTATCGGCAGGAATAACGAGATCGACGCCACTCTGAACGTAGGATCGGCCTCAGAAACTGTCGAAGTTCAAGGAGGCGCGCCTCCCTTGGTGGAGACCGACACGGCCATGAGTACGGCGGTCGAGAAGCAGGGAACTGAGGCGGAGGGGAAGTCTGCCGGCGATTTCTTCCAATACGACATCAAGCAAAAGATCACGATCGGCAAGAACCAGTCAGCGCTCGTTCCGATTCTGCAAGCTCACATTGAGGCCGAAAAAGTTACGCTCTGGAACCCTAATTCCGCTCCTCTACGTGCGCTTTGGATCAAGAACACCAGCGGACAGGTGCTTGATGCTGGATCATTCAATGTGCTCGAGGCCGATACCTTCGCCGGAGAGGGCGTGCTCGAAACAATCATCCCGACGAACGTCGCTTGCTCTCCTATGCCGGAGATGCTGCGGTTCACATCAAGTATTCGGACGAGTCATTGCAAATGCCCATGAGCCGCATTCGCATAGCCAAGGGAACAGTTCAAATCACTCGCAAGGAACACAAAACGAGCAAGATCGCGATTCGTAACGCAGATAGTGAGCCTCGGCAGGTGATCGTGGAGTATCCGGCGGAAGAGGATTGGAAACTTTCCCCGAAGACGCAACAGCCCGAAGAGTCGACCGAGTCTTAGCACCGGTTTCGCGTGAAGGTCGATGCCCAGAAGACAGCCGAACTGAAGATTGAATCGGACCACTCTCTGGATGACAGCTTTGCCCTCAACAGCCTCGATTCTGAAAGGGTCGACTTGATCGTGCAGCAAAAGGGGATGACGCCTACTCTGCAAACCGCTTTCGATCGTATTCTTCAGCAGAAGGAAAAGATCGGCGCTATCTCGGCTCAAATCGCGGATTGCAGGCGGGAATCTGATCAGATTTCGAGCGACCAGAACCGTGTCCGGGAAAACATGAAGGCGCTAAAGGGTAGTTCCGAGGAGAGGGCTTTGATCCAGCGCTATGTTGGACAGTTGGATGTGCAAGAGAGTCGCATTGCCACGCTTCGAAAAGAGATGGCAGAATTGAACGACCAGCAAAACGCCGCAAGGGTCGAGCTTGACCGTATGATCATGCAGGTCAATATTGATGAAAGTTTCTGATGGCCGTAGTCACCACAAATGATAGTGGTCGTCCCGGCATTCCATTTGCACGTTGATGCCGAATAGGTCTTCAAGACGATCTACTTTCAGGATTTCTTCTTTCGCACCGTCCGCGACGATTCGTCCGCGATTCATCAGCACCACCCGCTGAATCTCCGGAACGATGTCGGCCAGTTCGTGCGTTACGAGGATGATGGCAGTGCCTGTCCGCGCCAGCTGGCTCATAGTTTGCCGCACCTTCTGCTGGGCGCCGAGATCCAGCGAATTGCAGGGTTCATCAAACAGCAGGGCCCGCGGACGATGCACTAGCGCTCGTGCAATCAGCACCCGTCGTGCCTCGCCCGACGACATCTCGCAAACTGGGCGATCCGCAAGATGCGAAATCTTCAACTCTGCCAGCGCCGCATCAGCCTTCTCCCGATGAGCCGGATCGACATTATGGTTGGGATAGATCGCAGTACTGCTAAAGAAACCTGACAGCACCACATCCATACCGCTGGCGTCACCGGTGCATGAGAGCATCAGGTCGTTCGAGACAATACCCAGCATCGAGCGCAGAGAAAAGACATCCCAAGAATCCTGACCGAGAATTGCCATCGACGATTCATCTCCCGCGATCGGGTAGCACTCGCGCGTGATCGTCTTAATCAACGTCGACTTGCCGCACCCGTTCGGCCCAAGAATCGCGACATGCTCGCCCGGCCCAATCTGCAAGCTGAAGTCGTTGAGCACAGTCTTCTGACCGCGCATCACCTGGATATTGCGAAATTCAAGCAGTGGAGCCTTCACCTTATCTGGCATGGGAATGGGAAAGGTTATCAAAAACTGGGTATAGCGTACTGGGGACTGGGTACTGATTTACACTGAACCCAGATGACGCTGCCGGTCTATCGTTTGCGCCGCATACTAGCGGCAACCGCCATGATCCTCACACTCGCGGTGGCGGGAATGTACTTCTATGCTCGCTCGAAGGCCACAAATGTCCTAAAGACGATTCCCGGCAAGATTGGTTACGACATTAAGCAGACTGCTCACGGATTCCAGTTCTCAAAATCTGACGGCAAACGTACGCTTTTTACCGTCGAGGCGAGCGATGTCAAGGAGTTCAAGCTCAACGGCAATGCTCAGCTGCACAATGTCAACATTGTCCTCTATGGCCGCGATTCATCCCGGTACGACCAGATTTACGGTGACGACTTCGCCTATAACCAGAAGACAGGCGATGTAACGGCAATGGGAGATGTCTCGATTGATCTCGTGGCGAACCCGGCAGGACTGACCAGTCCAGACCAATCTACGCCCAAAGAACTCAAGAATCCAATTCACCTGAAAACGCGTGACCTGATTTTCAATAAGAACACAGGGAATGCGTTCACGGATGCGCGGGTAGAATTCCGCGCGCCCCAGGCTTCGGGATGGGCCCTCGGGGTGAAATATTCGGGAAAGCAGAATACTTTGACGTTGGGCTCCGAAATTCATCTTGAGCTGACTGGATCCCATTCTGCTGTGATTCAAGCTGACCATGGAGTGATCAGCAACGATCCTCGCCAGATCGCTCTGGACCATCCTCATCTCAACCGTGAAACCGGAAATGTCGTGGCCGATCAGGCCGTGTTTTATCTCGGCCCAGAGAATCACGTGGATAGAGTTGTCGCCCTTGGAAATGTAATTGCACAAGCGCGAAAGCCGACCGCAAGCACAGGTGTGCAACGTTCCAGAAAGGGTGACACGGAAGCCGACGAATTCAACGGCCTAGCCGACGGTGCTGAGTTCCTTTTCAAGCCGGGAGAAGACCTGCTTCGGACCGCTACTCTGACGGGCAATGTTCACTTTGAACGAACGGGGCCTGAGTCAATGCAGGGCACTGCAGGAAAAGTTGTTATGGATTTCGTCGGCAAGAATGTGCTCGACAGAGTGCATGCCCTAGACAGCGTCCATCTTTCACAGAAACCTTCAGGCTCGCCTTCCCTGAAGACAACTCCTGACGGGCCCGAAGACTTCGATCTGGCAGCAGCGGCCATGGATTTCGTCGTTGCAAAGGGACGCATCTTGCGGCGGGCCGTAACAAATGGTGCAGCGCAGATCACGATTAATCAACAGCCGAATTCGGATACCGCTCATCGTTCGGCTGCGCAGCGTACGGTAGTAACGGCAGGCAAGTTCATCGCCGAGTTCTCGGACAAAGACGTGCACAACCATCTGGCCAGCATTCACGGCGCTCCGGATGCTCGCATCGTCAATTCAACTTTCGGACAGCCAGACCGTATCAGCACTAGCGATTCCGTTGACGCCAGTTTTCTGCCTCAGGGGGGGATTCAGTCGCTCACGCAATCGGGGCATCTTGCATATTCCGATGGCCAGGCGGCTGAAAAGCGTATGCAGGCCTGGGCTAAGGTGGGCCGCTATACCCCCGGGGATCAGATGCTACTGCTGACGGGAAGCCCGCGAGTGGCCAATGGAGGAATGGCAACAACGGCCAACACGATCAGAATCAATCGCGCAACCGGTGAGGCCGTGGCAGATGGCAACGTGAAGAGCACTTACAGCGATCTCAAAGAAGATCCGAATGGGGCTCTGCTGGCCTCGTCGTCCCCGATTCACGTGACTTCGCAAGCTATGACCGCTCGCAGTTCCCCTGCGATTGCGTTTTACAAAGGCAACGCCAGACTCTGGCAGGACACGAATGTCATCGAAGCACCGACGATCCAGTTCGACCGGGATCGCCGGGCGGTTATCGCGGCAGGAACGAACCAGCAACCCGTGCAGACCATCCTGGTGGAGCCGCAGAAGTCCAAGCTGCAGAGTACGGCGGGCCGGACTGCGAAGCAAGAGAAGGGAATCAATAATTTACCGTCAACGGACCCGATCACAATCACGGCAAATAAGGTTACTTACGCTGACGCCGACCGCCGCGTGCACTATGACGGAGGAGTCTTGGCGAAGGCGACGGAGTTCACTGCCTCTGCCAATACGCTCGACGCCTACCTCGCGCCCCGCAGCCAGACGGCATCAGCCCGGCAGGTTAGCACTCCCGGTCAGCTCGATCACATGACCGCTCAGGGCAATGTCCGAATCGAACAGCCAAAGCGGCGCGCCGAGGGCCAGAACCTCGTCTATACAGCGGCTGACGACAAGGTCGTACTGACGGGCGGACCGCCCAGCATTTTTGATGCCGAACAGGGCAAGATTACGGGGGTTTCGTTGACTTTCTTTAGACGCGATGATAGGGTGCTCGTAGAAGGCGAAGCAAGCAGTCCTGTGGTAACGCAAACGCGGGTTGCCCGGTAATTGGCAAGAGAAATGCGTACCTTGGCCACCGAAGAAATCGGGAAATCCTACCGGGGCCGTCGCGTTGTAAATGGGGTTAGCCTCCAAGTCCAGCAGGGCGAAGTTGTTGGATTACTTGGACCTAACGGCGCTGGCAAGACCACCACGTTTTATGCCATCGTTGGCTTGATCCCTCCTGACACTGGCCGCGTTTTATACGACGGTCAGGACATCACCGACGTTCCCATGTACCTGCGGGCACGTCAGTATGGCATCAGCTATCTCCCGCAAGAAGCTTCGGTTTTTCGGAAACTCACGGTTGAAGAGAACATCCTCGCGGTTCTAGAGGCTCAGCCGATCTCCTGGCACGAGCGCCGCGAGAAGATGGAAAAGTTTATCGATGAGCTGGGACTGGAGCACATCCGCCAGAATCGCGGATACGCCCTTTCCGGGGGAGAGCGCCGGCGCGTGGAAATTGCCCGTTGTCTCTGCATCAATCCCACGTTCATCTTGCTGGACGAACCTTTTTCTGGGATCGATCCCATCGCCGTTCTGGATCTGCAGAAGATCATTAGCAGCCTGCGGGCCAGCGGCATCGGGGTGCTGATCACCGATCACAACGTGCGCGAAACGCTTTCGGTTACGGATCGCGCCTACATCATTGATGACGGACGCATATTCCGTCACGGACCTCCGAACCAGTTGGCCGGCGATCCGGAAGTAAGAAAGGTTTACCTGGGCGAGAGTTTCTCGCTCGTGTAACGAAGCAGTTTCTGAGTTTCAAGTTTCGAGTTTCAAATGCAAACTCGTGAACTCGAAACTTGAAACGCGAAATTTGAAACTATGGTCTTGCTACAGCACAAACTCAGCGTCAAGCTTTCGCAACGCCAGATCCTTACGCCGGGGCTTGTGCAGATGGTGTCGGTCCTCGCGCTCAACAAACTTGAGCTCAAGGACATGATCAACACCGAGATGGTCGAGAACCCGGTTCTCGAGGAACTGGAAGATTCCGTTCCTCTTCTCGACGAAGTTGGCAAAAAGGAAGAAGACCGCGAGCGCGCGACCACTGCGACAACCGAAGAAAATCCAATTACCGCTGTCGAGAAGAAAGATCCCTTCGAAGAGATCGACTTCGGGTCGTTCTTCCAGGATTACCTCGACCCCGGCTATCGCACTCATAGCGAGATGGAAGACATCGAGCGTCCATCGTTCGAGAACTTCCTGTCGAAGCCGTCGAATCTTACGGATCATCTAAGCTGGCAGCTGGGAGCTTTGAGCCTTCGGTCGGAAGTGCGGGAAGCGGCTGACCTCATCGTCGGGAACTTGAATGAAGACGGCTACCTGATTGCCAGTGATGAGGAGCTTCTCGGCATCGCCCCTCCCGCAACGCCTGAGGCGGACGCTGAGGCCGCCAAGAACATCATCAGCGAAGTGCAGGCCTTGGGGCTTAGCGACACCGAAACGCCTTCTGCTTCTCATGACACCGGTGTAGTCAACGGATTAGAGCTGAATGAGTATTCGGAGACTCAGGCCGCGCCGCCCGAAGCCGCACAGAATGTGGAATCCTCTGTCGGATCCGTATCGGGCGCAAGTGCCGCCGCTGTAGCGACTGCGCCAGCCCCGGCTCCAGCGCCGAACTTCGCTTTCAAGCCGAACTTTGCCGCCGCCGATCTGCAGGAAGCTCTCCAGGTCGTTCAGCAACTGGATCCTCCCGGAGTGGCTTGTCGCGACCTTCGGCAGTGCTTGCTGAACCAGTTGCGATTCCACCAGGCGCAGCTTGAGCAACACAAGAATGGGAACGGCACTGCGCAGGTCCTTCAAGATGCGATGGCGATCGTCGATCAGCATCTGCGTGGCGTGCAGAACAAGCAGCACAAGGAAATCGCGAAGGCCATCGGACGCCCCATCGAAGCGGTGCAATCTGCGCTCGACTACATCCGTACCCTCGATCCGCGACCCGGCCTGCGCTACAACAAAGTCCAGGCCCGGCTGATCGAGCCCGACGTTGCCTTCGTGAAGCACGGCGACGAGTGGCTGGTCATCATGAACGACGAAGACTTGCCGCAGCTTCGCCTGAATCCAGCGTACAAAAAGCTTGTAACGCGCGACGGAAGCAACGACAAGAACACGCGCGACTACGTCAAAGAGCGCTACAAGAGCGCCATTCAGCTCATCAAGAACATCGAACAACGCAAGCAGACGATCACGAAGGTTTGTTATTCGATCGTTGCCCGCCAGCAGGAATTTCTGGAACGCGGAATCGATTTCCTGAAACCCATGATGATCAAGGAGGTGGCCGAAGAAATTGGCGTGCATCCTTCGACGGTAAGCCGTGCCGTCGCCAGCAAATATGCCCACACTCCGCAGGGCGTATTCGAGTTGCGTTACTTCTTCAGCGAGAGCGTACAAGGCCCGGAGGGCGGCGGCACATCGCTGCTGATCCTCAAGCGCCGCGTGAAAAAGCTCATCGAGGAAGAAGACCCATCTCGCCCGCTGACCGACGAGCAGATCACCCGCATCCTGCAATCTCAGGGCATTCAGGTGACCCGCCGCACGGTAGCGAAGTACCGCGAAGACATGCGCATCCCCAGCACACACCAACGCCGGGTCAAAAAATAGATTTGGTAATTGTGTAATTGAGTATTCGGGTAATCTGAATCTCCCGCTTCCTCAACTCCGGTTTTTCAATTACCAAATTACAAAATTACCCAATTACAAAATTGTTAAATGCAGTGCCCGTTTTACCTCATCGAATTGAAAATGGAGGGGCGCTCATGAACGTGGAGTACACCGGAAGACAGTACGAAGTTACCAACGCCATCCGCAAAGAAGTAGAAACCGGCCTCACCAAAATCCGCAAAATCCTGGGCGACAAGTTCGAAACCAAAGTCATTCTCGCAGTCGAAAAACATCGCCATAAAGCCGAAATCACCATTAATCCCCGCAATGGACCCCTCGTCGGTCTGGCCCAGGCGAAAGACATGACGATTGCCGTCAATGAAGCTCTTGATCATCTGGAAAAGCAGGCGATCAAGCACAAGACTCGTTGGCAATCAAAGAAGCGCTCCGCCCGTAAATCAGAGGAAGCCAATAAGTGGAACGGCCATTCGACACAGGAAGAAATCACCGCTGCCGTTGGATTGTCGGAAAACACTGCCGTTCCGGTGCTCGTCCACAAGTATCCCGCTGTCGCGAAGACGACCGAGGTTCACCTCGTGCGCTCGGACGATTGCGTGGCGATTCGTCCCATGTCACTGGAAGAAGCTATTAAGGAGGCGCACTTCAAAGACCGCGATGTCTTTATCTTTCGCGATCTCAAAGGCAAGGTGATGGTCCTTCATCGCGCCAAGGACGGAAAAATGCAGCTGATCGAAGTTCCCTAAAACTGCTGCCAGATCTCTCAGCCGAAGATCGTGCGCCCCGGCATCTGGTGGTATACGCGTTTCCCATTTCACTATTCCGGGGAAGGTGCTGCTGCCACGAAAGAGTTAGGCGAATATCAGATGAAGTGGTGGATTGATTCGATTGTGAAGGCGATCCAGCAGGTGAAAGCCGACGACGTCAGCCAAAAATTGCAGAAGGAGTTCTACGAAAAGAGCACGCACCCGCTGGATACACAACCTTGACGGATTGCCGATTGTCAATTTGCGATCGCAAAATTCTATTGAAAATCGGCAATTGGCAATCACAAATCGGAAGTTTCATGAGCTTCCAATCAGCACGCCTGTGATAAATACCAACACGCCACCAAGTCCTACCTGCAAGGCGGCGGTAACCCATGGCGTGTCCATATAGCGGCGCCGGATCCACGTGATCACACCCAGCTCGGCCAGTACCACCGCAGCTGCTGCCCATAATGCCAGGTGAAAGTCTTTGATGAGGAATGGCAGCGTGTGCCCGATTCCCCCGATCGCTGTCATCGCACCGCAGATCAATCCCCGCACCCACGGATGTCCGCGCCCCGTCAGGCTTCCATCATCCGACAGCGCTTCCGCAAACCCCATGCTGATGCCGGCGCCTGCGGAGGCTGCGAGCCCAACGAGAAAGGCATCCCAGCTCTTCTGAGTTGCCAATGCCGCTGCGAAAACCGGAGCCAGAGTAGAAACCGAGCCGTCCATCAGTCCGGCCAGCCCCGGTTGCACGATCTGTAGCACGAATAGCCGGCGCTGCGCCGCTTCCTCGTCCGCTTTCACGTTGTCGGGCAGTTTCTGCTTATCGAGTTCCTGCGCGCGATTCTCGTGCTCTCGCTCTTCGTTTGCCAAATCATCAAGCAATTGCCGAATGCTTGCGTCCTGCGTCCGGGCCGCAGCCTTCTCGTAAAACCGCCGTGTCTCTACTTCCATGGTCGACGCTTCTTTACGAACTGCATCGATTCGCAAGGGTCGCACCAGCCACAGCGCCGGACGCTCCACAAACCCTCGAACGTCCTGTCGTCGGATTAGGGGAATGTGCTCGCCAAATTTTCTCTGGTACAGTTCCAGCAATCGTCGCCGGTGACCCGACTCTTCTTCGCGCATTCCCAAGAACATCGAGGCCGTCGCCGGAAAATCCTGCCGCAAACCTTCGGCGAAGTCTGCGTACACGCGTTCGTCTTCCTCTTCCAAACCGATCGCCAGCGCCAGCACTTCCCGTTCTGTGAGTTCTTCGAACTTTTTCATGACGCCATAGATTACAGGCCACCGCGACGAATACACAACGTGAGATTTCAAAATGCTGACAGCTTCAACCTGTGGAATCTCCCTTGCCAATTGTCGTCGCACGCTAAGCTTGCTCTTCGATGCTACTATCCAATTCATGAGGGCCCGCAAACGCGTGCATTCTCTGAAAAGACGGGCGAGCGATCGGGAAGCTGAAACGCGCCGTCCGTCCGAACTGGTCATCATCACCGGCATGAGTGGTTCCGGCAAGGCTTCGGTCCTGAAGGCGTTTGAGGACCTCGGATACTACTGTGTTGACAATCTGCCGGTCGAACTGATCCCACGCTTTGCCGAGTTGGCGGTACAGTCGCGGGATATCCGGCGAACTGCCCTTGTCGTTGACGTCCGTGAAGGCACGAAGCTGGGCAAGCTCCCGGACTTGCTGAAGTCTGTCAGGCGGATGATTCCTACGAAGGTGGTCTTCCTTGAAGCGTCTGATGCGGTACTGTTGCGCCGTTTCAGTGAAACTCGCCGGCCGCATCCGCTGGGCACTGACGCTCCTGTCAAATCAGCCTTAAAGCAAGAGCGCCGCCATCTTGGAGAGATCCGTCGTCTTGCTGACCTCGTCATCGACACATCGAAGTTCAACGTTCACGAGCTTCGCGCTCATATCAATGAGCGATTCCAGGAGCAGTCCACCGAGAAAAGCATCCTTGTATCCAGCGTGAGCTTTGGATTTCGCAACGGCGTTCCCGAGGATGCTGATCTCGTTTTCGATGTCCGCTTTCTACCCAACCCGCATTTCGTTCCCGAATTCCGCCACCTTACCGGGCGCCACCCGCGCGTCGCCAAATATATCCGATCCTTCCCGCAGACGAAGGAGTTTATCTCTCGCATCTCCGATCTGCTTGTCTATCTGCTTCCGCACTACATTCATGAAGGCAAGAGCTATCTCACCATCGCCTTTGGTTGTACGGGTGGGCAGCATCGCTCCGTGATGATTGCCGAAGAAGTCGGCAAACATCTACGCCGCGCTGGATATAGGGTCAAGGTCTTGCATCGTGACAGTCCGCGCTAGCAAAGATGAACGTGCCCTCTGCTCCATATCCGCTCCATCCCGAGCCGCTAACGCGAGGCTGGATGGAACGCCATCCGCTCTGGAAGATTCCCCTTGGTTGCCTGACGCTGGTGCTTCTGATGGCTGCACTCGGAGCCTTCACCATCGCTATCATTAGCATCTCCTTCCGCGCGAGCGATGTTTATAAGGAGGCGATGTCCCAAGCCGCCGGGAACTTGCAAGTTCGCGAGCAGATCGGAGAGCCGATAAAGTCCGGTTGGTTTATCTTTGGGGCGCTGAATTACAGCGGCGCCTCTGGCCATGCGAACTTCGCGATTCCCATCTCGGGTTCGCGAGGTAAAGGTCGCATTCGGCTGATCGCGTATAAAAACGAGGTTTGGCGGTTCACTTGTCTTCAGGTCTATGTGGAAGGGCGACAGCAGCCCATCGACCTGCTTTCGATACAGCCGACGCCAGAGCGGGACTTCTAATTATCAGGGAGGCTTCAAAATGCCATGCTGAGCGCTGCCGCGACGAAAGTGGCCCCGGAGACGAGGCATCCCTATCCGCATTCCTGCTGTTTCTGAGCAGGTGTCGGAGCATCTAAAACGCCATTCTTCCTGCATCTCTCTCAAGTAAAATAAAAACTTGCACCCTGCTATCATTCCCCTCGCAGCCAGCATCCGCGGTCCGGTCCGCATAGGAGCCCTATGCGGCAACTGATGCGGCTCGTCCGGTACGTGCTTCCATTCCTGATACAACTGCTACCTGGAATCTTCCTACTGGCCGGCGTGGGATTTCTGGAAGCCTTCCGCCTAATGCTTCTAAAGCCGGTCCTCGATCGCGTATTGAATCCTTCTTCCGGCTCGGAAAATATCACACTGTTCACAAATCCCTTAAATGACCAGCCGATCTACCTGCAACGTTTTGTTCCCACCCACTTTCACAATGCCTGGACGATCGTTGCATTCGCGTTGGTAACCTCGACCGTCCTCAAGGGACTGTTCGACTACGCCGGCACATATCTGGTGAATCACGCTGGATTCGGCATGATTACCAATCTCCGCAACGATTTGTACAACTCTGTCCTGCGGCGTTCCGCTGCCTTCTTCCAGAAGCACACCACGGGCACTCTGATCTCGACGATCATTAACGACATCGAGAGAGTGCAGTTTGCGATGTCGAGCGTGTTGGCAGAGGGCCTGCAGCAGTTCTTTACATTCCTGTTCACGGCGGCTTTAGTGGTCGTTCTCGGTAAGCAGCTTGCCTGGGTTCTCGTTGTCTTTATCCCGATCATCATTTTTTCGGCGGTCCGTATCGGCCGCCGTGTTCGTTCCACGACGCGCACTGGACAGGATCAACTTGCTGACGTGCAGAACATCCTTCACGAGACGATTACCGGCAACCGCATCGTCAAGGCGTTTGGCATGGAATCCTGGGAGGTCGCCCGATTCCGTAAGGCAGCCCAGCGGCTGTTCCGGGCAAACCTCCGGTCTGTAGCGGCCGCCGCAATCAGTTCGCCGCTGATGGATATCTTCGGGGCGGTAGCTGTCGCGCTTCTGCTGCTGCTTGGACGCCAGCAGATAGCGCACAACGAGCTCACTCTGGGAGCTTTCATCGCGTTCGTCGCCGCAGTCCTTAGCATGTACAATCCGGTCCGGAAATTTGCTGTCTTCAACAACAGCTTCCAGCAGGCACTCGGCGCATCTTCGCAGCTGTTCCAATTCATGGACACCGAAGATGTCGTGACCGAGAAGCACGGCGCGAAGCCTCTCCCGAAATTCACCAAGAATATCCGCTTCGACGACGTGTCCTTCTCATACCAGTCGGATGGGGATGAATCCCGCGAAATCCTTCACAGCGTGAGTCTGGAGGTAAAACGCGGGGAGATCCTCGCGATCGTCGGCTCCAGCGGAGCGGGCAAGAGCACCCTGGTTCATTTGATCCCGCGATTCTTCGACGTAACCGGTGGCCACATCGTCATCGATAACAATGATGTTCGCGACGTGACGCTTTCGTCCCTACGTTCTCAGGTCGGAATCGTCACGCAGGAGACCGTTCTCTTCAACGACACGGTGCGCAACAATATTGCGTACGGACAGCCGCACGTCTCATTGAAAGAGGTTGAGGCGGCCGCTCGCGCGGCCCTGGCTCATGATTTCATTCTCTCCCTCCCGGCGGGTTACGATACTGTGATCGGAGAGCGCGGCGTGCGGCTCTCTGGAGGCGAACGTCAGCGGTTGGCTATTGCACGAGCGCTGCTCAAAAACGCACCGATCCTGATTCTCGACGAGGCTACCTCAGCTCTCGATAGCGAGTCTGAGGCGTTAGTTCAGTCGGCGCTGCACAACCTCATGAGTGGACGCACCGTCTTCGTCATCGCACATCGGCTCTCAACAGTACGCCGTGCCGATCGCATTGTGGTGCTCGATAATGGCCGCATCACTGAAACAGGCGCTCATGAGGATCTGATGTCGCATGGCGGAACGTACCGTCGGTTATACGAATTGCAATTTTCGGGTGTAGATGTTCCTAAAGCAGTAGCAGGATCGTAAGCACTATTCCAATATGCCCATACGTTCAATGACAGGGTTCTCTCAGACGAAAGGTGACATCCGACAAAACCACGAGTCTGGTGCCGCCGCGCCTAGCGCACGCCTAGGTTTCACTCTCTCTCTAAAATCCGTGAATCACCGGTTTCTGGATCTTCACTTCCGTCTTCCGTCAGGATCAGACTCTCTTGAAATGCAACTCCGCCGGTTGCTAAAGGAGAAAATTGCCCGCGGGCACGTCGAGATCTCGCTGAGCCTGGACCGTTCGACCAACGAAAACTTCTCATTGAATCGTGAGCTGATTAGCGGCTACATCAATGCTTTTCGTGCCGCAGCTTCGGAATTCTCTATTGCTGTCGAACCCGACCTGAACGCCGTGCTGCGCATTCCCGGCGCTTTGGATGTCGCCAATGGCAACATCGACGGCGAGATTGAAGCAGCGGTAATGTCCAAAGTTGGCGAAGCGCTGAATCGCCTGAACGAGATGCGCGAGGAGGAAGGCCGCGGCATCGTCCGTGAGCTGCGCGAGCGGATGACTCATCTCGCAGAGGCGGCCAAGAGCGTTCAGTTGCACCGCCGTACTGTCCTCCACAATTACGCTGAACGATTGCAATCTCGATTGCAGGAGTTGCTGGGGTCCACCATCGAGCGCGAGCGCATCCTGCAGGAAGCCGCGCTTCTGGTGGATCGCAGTGACATCCAGGAAGAGATTGTGCGTCTCGAAACTCACGTGCAGCATTTTCTCGGACTTCTCGACCAGGGCGGCGAGATCGGCAAGAAGCTGGATTTTCTTCTGCAGGAAATGAACCGTGAAGCTAACACTCTACTTTCGAAGACTTCCGGACTCGCCGGGGAGGCGCTAAAGATTACAGAAGCGGGGCTGGCGATGAAATCAGAAATTGAAAAATCCCGCGAGCAGGTGCAGAACCTGGAATGACCGCATCCACCAAGCCGCTCGTCTTTATCATCTCGGCTCCGTCCGGCTCAGGAAAGTCCACGCTGACCAACGAACTTCTGAAGCTTGTTCCTAATCTCGTATTTTCCATTTCCTACACAACCCGCGAGCGTCGCGGAAGCGAAAAAAACGGCAAAGAATATCATTTCGTCGAGATGAAAGAGTTCAACCGGATGATTGAGGCCGGCGAATTCCTTGAGTACGCCAATGTTCATGGGAACTGCTACGGCACTTCGCGGCAGTTCCTTCGAGAAGCCGGACGCAGCGGGCATGATCTTCTTCTCGACATTGACGTGCAGGGAGCAGCCCAGATCAAACAAAACTTGACTGATGCCATCAGTATCTTTGTGCTTCCGCCGAATCGCGAGAAGTTGGAGTGGCGTCTTAGGAATCGCGGTGAAGACCCCGAGCCTGTCATCCAACGTCGTTTGATCGCCGCCAGCCGCGAGATCGCCGAATACGACAAGTACGATTACGTGCTGATCAACGACATGCTCGAAGAGTCTTGCGAGAAGTTGCGGGCTATCGTTTTGTCTGAGCGGTTGCTGCGGTTGCAGCGTGCTCTGACTGATCAGGAGCGTCGCACCATCGATCTGGCGGACTCTTGTCGGCTAGCAAACGTTCAGGAGAGGGTGCAACCTATCCTCTCGTCCTTTAGTGCGCCTGCTCCTTCAGCAAGCTCCTAGCTTTCGCGGTATCATTATCTGGCGCCTGAAAGGGCGCTGACCGGAATCAGCTAGGCCCGGGACAAGCCCGTAAGTTGCTCTGTTCTGTGGAACGCTCGGATAGACGTTCGGCACTGGTGATACTTCAAATCGGTTCTCAAGGGGGACGTCCCAATGAAGTTGATCGAAGGCTTCGACAGCAACTACCGGTACATCCTTGTAGCAGCACGGCGTGCACGGCAACTCCAGTCCGGCGCTCCTCCGGTAGTTGATACCAGCTCCCGCAAGCCCTGCCGCATCGCGCAAGACGAGATTCGCGCCGGCAAAGTCAAATGGGAGATGACCGAGACCCGCAGTGTCGCTGAGCAGGCTGCCGAGTCCCTCGATAAGGCACTCGGTCAAGACTAGTAATTTCGAATCGATGCGGGTCGATCTCAGTCGAGGTTTGAATCGGCAATCGACATCCGGCAATCGAAAATTACTATGAAGATCGCTCTCGGAGTCACAGGCGGTATCGCAGCCTACAAAGCCGCCGAAGTTCTCCGCCTGCTGCAGGACCGCGGTATCCGCGTGCAGGTCATCATGACCCGCGCCGCCCAGGAATTTGTCCGGCCCCTCACCTTCGCTGCGCTTTCCGGAGAAAAGGTTATCACTGGTATGTTCTCGTCCGGTGAGGAGCAAGAGCCAAACATTGATTCCGCGATTGAGCATATCGCGGTCTCGCAAGCGATTGACGCGCTTGTTGTCGTTCCGGCTACGGCTGATGTCATTGCCCACTTCGCGCAGGGGACGGCCACTGATTTTCTGACGACGCTCTATCTGGCCACGACCGTTCCGGTTGTGATCGCGCCGGCCATGAACGTCAACATGTGGAATCACCCGGCGACCCAGGCGAATCTGGAGATCCTCCGCAAGCGGGGAGTGAAAGTCGTAGAACCGGGCTCGGGATATCTCGCCTGCGGCATGGTCGGCCAGGGACGTCTCGCCGAAAACGAAGCGATCGTCGACACGGTGCTCGAGACGCTTGGAGCCAGCCAGGATCTGAGTGGCGAAACGGTTCTCATCACCGCCGGTCCCACGCGCGAGAAGATCGATCCCGTGCGCTATCTCACGAACCGTTCCAGCGGACGCATGGGATACGCCCTCGCCGAGGCCGCACTGCGCCGCGGTGCGCGCGTGCTGCTGGTAAGCGGTCCCACGAACTTGACTGCTCCTGGTGCAGCCGAAGTGACGCGAGTTGAATCGGCCGAGCAGATGCGCCATGCGGTTGTCAGTCTTCTTCCGCAAGCGACGATCGTCATCAAAACTGCCGCGGTCTCAGACTACCGCGCCAAAGTTGCCGTTGCACAAAAGATCAAACGAAAAGGTCCGATGACTCTCGAACTGGAAGCAACTCCCGATATCCTGAAAGAACTCGCGCAGAAGAAACAGAATCGGATCGTGATCGGCTTTGCTGCTGAAACTGAGAATGTCCTCGAAAATGCCCGCCAGAAGCTCGTCTCAAAGAATCTCGACGCAATCATCGTCAACGACGTTTCGCGTGAAGGTGTCGGTTTTGACTCCGACCGCAACGCCGTCACCATCATCACGCGCGATGAGGTTATTGAAGTCCCCGAAACCAGCAAATGGGAAGTCGCGCAGCGCGTGCTGGATCAAGTGGTAAAGTTAATCCAGCCGCGCAAATCTGCGATCAGAGTTTAACTTCTTAAGCCCTGTCATCACGAGCGGGCCGTCGTGAGCGAAGCGATGGCGCACCGAGTCGAGGAATCCCTACCCCGAGCTAGGACTTCTACGTATAATCTTGGAAATCAATCGTGCCCCTGATTGAAAATCCCGAACTTCGCCGCGCTCTCGCCGACCGTCTCCGCTACTACAACGAACTCGGCATCTACGATTTTTACCGCCGTGAACGCGCGGAAGGGGCGCCTTCAATGGTTGAAGTCGGGGTCGAATCAACCACCGTACTCAGTCCCGAGTCTCAACAACGAGAAGAAATGCTCCCAAAAAGATCTGCAGCCGTGGCAAAGTCCACCAATGAAAAGAATTTCGATATCCTGAATCGGAAGCCAGAGCAAACGGTGACTGACCCTGTTGCGGGTTTGAAACTCATCCGAGAAGACCTTGGCGATTGTACCCGCTGCAAGCTCCATCAGCAGGGACGCAAGCAGATTGTTTTCGGTGTCGGCAATCCCCACGCCGATCTCATGTTCGTCGGCGAAGGTCCCGGCGCCGACGAGGACATTCAGGGCGAACCTTTTGTTGGCCGTGCTGGACAGCTCCTCAACAACATGATCAAAGCCATGGGTCTTCGCCGCGAAGAGGTCTACATCGCCAACGTAGTGAAGTGCCGCCCACCTGTAAACCGCACTCCGGAGCGCGACGAGTGCGATACTTGCTCACCGTTCCTCATGCGCCAGATCGCAGTCATCAAGCCAAAGGTGATCGTTGCTCTCGGGGCGGTTGCAGCCAAGAATCTTCTTGCCATCAACGCACCCATGTCGGAACTCCGCGGACGCTTCTACGACTTCATGCCGTCTGGGGCGCGCAGCAGCGATCCTGATTGGCAAGGCGCCAAGCTCGCAGTCACGTACCATCCGGCGTTCCTTCTTCGTGATCCACGGCAGAAAGGTGAAGCCTGGAAAGATCTGCAGATGGTGATGAGGTACCTGGGCCTCAAACCGCCAACGAAACCGAACCAGTAAGGACGGACGCAGCCCGCGGTATTGCATGTCTATACGGGTGGGTAGTTTATCCTTTCAAGCAATGGCCGACTTCTGCGACGTGGCCGTGCCCGTGCCCCTGGACATGGCCTTTACCTACCGTGTGCCCGACGGGGTGACTCCCGTTGTCGGCGGGCGTGTGCTCGTACCTTTCCGCCAGCAGCGCATGATGGGCATCGTCGTCGAGTTGCACGATCGCAAGCCGAAAGTCGCCGGTAAAAATGTCCTTAATGTTGTCGATCCCACGCCTGTTGTCGACGATCAACTTCTGCGACTCGGACGCTGGATCTCCGACTACTATTTGGCCCCTATCGGAGAGGTTTTCCGCACCATGCTTCCATTGACGGCAGAGTTCAAGCGGGTGATCGGATATAGCGTCACCGAGCGAGGCCATATGGTGCTGCATCTCGCGGGGATGTCGGGATCGTCGGCGCGATCGCAGCGTACGCCAGAGGAACAAGAGACGGAGTTCCGAGTACTCGACTATCTCGCTGGCTCTGATGGCGAGCAGGTCCGCGAGCAGACACTTCGTTCTGCTACTGGCGCATCTCGCAGACTTCTCGAAGGGATGGTCCGCAAGAAATGGATTGCCCGCGAAGATGCCTCCGCACAGCAGAATGCAGCCCGTACCGTCAAAGTCGCCGTCCTGAAATCTGCAGAAGGCAAACTGAACGCGAATCAACGAGCGATCGTTGAAACTCTCGCCTCGGCAGGCGGAAGGGTTGCGGTGGAGACTCTGCAGTCGTTGGACGTGCCCCGAACAACGCTCGGGACGCTGGTCCGGCGCGGGGCTGTCCAATTTGTTGAAGAAGCTGCCGACTTTACTGTCTCTCGCACGAAGCCTCGTCCGCAGCCATTCGAATTCGACTTTACGCCGGCACAAAAATCTGCGCTTGGCTGTCTGCGCGAGCGAGTCGAATCCCGCAAATTTTCTGGCATGTTGCTGCACGGAGTTACCGGGTCCGGCAAGACTGCTGTGTATCTTGCGGGGATGCGGTCCGTTCTCGAGGCCGGACGCTCCGCTATTCTCCTTGTCCCCGAGATCGGCCTTACACCGGCGGTCGCTGCCGATCTTCACCAGATCTTCGGAGACGAGGTCGCGATTCTTCATTCTGCTCTGTCTGACAAGGAACGGGCTGAGCAATGGCATCGCATCAAGCGCGGCGAGGCCCGTATGGTGGTGGGAACTCGCTCAGCTGTATTCGCTCCGGTCAGCGACCTCGCTTTGATCATCGTCGATGAAGAGCACGACTCGTCGTACAAGCAGGAAGAAACGCCGCGTTATCACGCCCGCGATGTCGCCGTGATGCGCGCGAAGATGGCGAGTGCTGCCGTCGTGCTTGGCTCCGCTACTCCATCGCTCGAGTCTTATTTCAATGCGACCAAAAACAAGTACGCACTCGTCGAACTTCCAGATCGCGTCGAGGAGCGTCCGCTACCGGAAGTCGAGATCGTCGACATGCGCCTCGAGTTTCAGGAGACTGGGCGCGAGCAGGTCGTCTCGCGAAAACTCGCGGAGGAAATCCAGCAGCGCCTCGACCGTAGAGAGCAAGTCATGGTTCTGCTCAACCGGCGAGGGTATTCTCCTGTTGTTCTCTGTCGAACGTGCGGCAAGAAACTTGAGTGCAAGAATTGCGCCATCGCGCTCACGCATCACAAGCGTGAGCAGAAGATGGTCTGCCACTATTGCGGCTACACAGCGCCGGTTCCGAAAACGTGCGTGCACTGCGGCAGCGAGTATGTCTACTTCCTCGGCTCGGGATCAGAAAAGTTGGAAGAGTTGCTGCATGGCATGTTCCCGCAGGCGCGCATTGCTCGTCTGGACCGCGATACGGTCCGCGGCCACGAAGATTTCGAGCGTACTCTAAACGCTCTTAATGAAGGCGAGCTCGACATGGTCGTTGGCACGCAGATGATCGCCAAAGGGCATGATATTCACGGCGTAACGCTTGTCGGTGTTGTAGGAGCCGACGTTGCCTTGGGCCTGCCCGATTTTCGTGCCGCCGAACGTACGTTTCAGCTTCTTACCCAGGTTGCCGGACGAGCGGGGCGGGGCCAGTCGCCAGGCAAAGTGATTCTGCAGACATATTTTCAGGATCATTACGCGGTTCAGTATGCCGCGAAGCATGACTTCGTCGGTTTTTACGAAAAAGAGCTTCGCTTTCGTAGCTGGATGCACTATCCGCCATATTCGGCGCTCGCCAATGTGCTTGTGCGCAGCGACAAGCTGGACGACGCCCTAAAGTGGTCGGGAACTCTGGGCAAGTGGTTCAATGAAACGCGTCACGAAAGCGTGCGCGTCCTTGGCCCGGCCGCCGCGCCCATCATGCGGCTCAAGCGCGACTATCGATATCACTTCGTACTAAAGTCGCCCAGCCGCGAGAAACTGAACATCACGCTGCGGGCGATGCTTAACTACGCAGCACAGCAGAAAATTCCGCGCACGCAGGTCATCGTAGACGTGGATGCCCTCTGGTTGATGTGACCCCCGAAAACGCGGAATAATCTTTGCATGCCGAAGCCAAGCAAAGAGCCGCGTCCATTATTCTTCCCCACGCTCGCTGATTGGCGTGCCTGGCTCGAAAAGAATCATGCTGATTTCGACGAACTCTGGCTAGGTTTTTATAAGCGAGACTCTCGACGCCCTAGCATCACATGGCCCGAATCGGTCGATGGCGCGCTCTGCTTCGGATGGATCGACGGCCTACGCAAAAGCATCGACGCTCACAGTTACAAGATCCGATTCACGCCGCGCAAACCAACCAGCATCTGGAGTGCGATCAATATCAAGCGCACGAAGGAACTCTCCAAACTGGGGCTGATGCATCCGGCAGGTCTCTCGGCTTTCGAGAAGCGCGACAGCGACCGTTCCGCAATTTATGCCTACGAGCAGCGGAAGACGGCGAAGCTGCCAGCCGAGTTCGAGAAGCAATTTTCCAACAAGGTAGAGGCGTGGAGATTCTTTCAATCCCGGCCGCCATGGTATCAGCGAACATCAACCTACTGGGTGGTCAGCGCAAAGAAAGAAGAGACGCGCATGAAGCGACTCGGTATCCTGATCGATTGCTCCGGTCGTAAGCAGAACATTCCAGGACTGGACCGCGATCGGCTCAGCAAGCCCAAATGAGCCTGAAGTATTTTTTACCATCTCACCTGAAATGGCGATACCGTAAACGTCAATACCAACATCACGGCAGCGAACACTGCCCACGCCCATCGATTCCTGGGTAACTCCGGATAATCCGGGGCCTGTTGCTGACGGTATGTGAAAACATTCATCACGATGATCAGTCCGGCCCATACTCTCCAACTCACGTGCACGCGGGCGAGATAAACCAGAGCGATCACGGTCAGCCACGAGATGACGCGATGCGCACGCGGCGCCAGGGCGTAGACGATATGTCCACCGTCCAACTGGCTGCTCGGCAGTAGGTTCAACGCGGTCGCAAACATTCCGACCCATGCCGCAACCGCTGTCGGATGCAGATAAACGCGCGATAAAGGAACGCTGGCAATGCCGTGTCCCGGAAACAGGCTAGCAATCCCGCGCTGCACGACGTAGAAGATCTCCGGAAATCCCAGCCTCAAGTCGGAAGGCCCCATGCCCACCGCAAGCGGCTTCGAAAAGGCCATAGCGGCCGCGAGGATCACAACGGCGACAACAAATCCGGCAATTGGTCCTGCAATTCCAATATCAAATAAGGCTGTGCGTGACCGTATGGGAGCCTTAATCCGAATCACAGCTCCAAGTGTTCCAATCAACGTCGGAGCGGGGATAAAAAACGGCAGCGTCGCCTGTACGCCGTAGTAGCGGCAGGCCAGATAGTGACCCATCTCGTGCGCCAGCAAAATCACAAGCAGAGTCCCCGCAAAGGGGATCCCCAGCAGGAGCCGCGATGGTTGCGCAAAGACCCATCCAATCGGGAAGTACGGGATCAGTTCGCCCTCGTAGCTCAGCGCAGGCAGGTTGTGCAGGAAATTAAATTCCATCCGTGCTCCCACGACGAGTGTCGTGAAGCACGTTGCGACCAGCAGCAGGATGTGGAGCCAGTACCGTTCGCGCGGCCGCGGTCCCTCCGGCACCGGCAACGCGTAATAGTACTCAAGAGTTGAAGATGGGATGGGAGGACTGGGTTCCGACATTCAATTCCTGCTTCGCTCTACCTATTATTCAATGCTTCCCTGATGCTACTACGAGCGAACGGAATTGGACTCGTCAGTATGGTAGTGAAAATCGAGAACACTGTAGCGGGCGGAATCAGTCGATCGACTGCAGTTCCTTGCCCGGCTTGAACCGAACGGCTCTGCCCGGAGGAATAGAAACTTCGGCCCCGGTGCGCGGATTGCGCCCAATGCCCGTTTTTCGCGGACGCACATTGAACACGCCAAAGCCCCTTAATTCAATGCGGTTGCCGGCGGCCAGCGATTTCTTCATGCTCTCGAAAACCGTCTCAACGGCCAACTCAGCTTTGGTTTTGGTGATCCCGGTCTTGGCCACCACTTCGTTGATGATATCGAGCTTAATCACGCGCGGCTCCGGAGTACAGGCTTGGATTTGTCTTTCAAGTTATTGATGCTAAGGGAGATAACGTCAGATTGTCAACCGGAGCATCAATCCCGTAAACTACCCAGCAATCCCAGCCCACGAATTGAGTAATTGTGTAATTTGGTAATTTCGTAATTGTAGTGCGCCATCACCCAGAGCCTGCGCGCGCGGGTTTTCAATTACTCAATTACAAAATTGCCCAATTACCAAATTTCCCAAAGGGAGTTCCATGCTGAAGAGCGACCGCTGGATCCGCAAGATGTCCCTCGAACGCGACATGATCAACCCGTTCTCCGAGAAACAGGTGCGGGAGGGCGTCATCTCTTATGGGCTGTCGTCTTACGGCTATGACTTGCGCGTCGCCGACGAATTCAAAATTTTTACTAACGTGAACAATGCGTTGGTCGATCCCAAGAATTTCGACGAGAAATCTTTCGTCAATATAACCACCGATATCTGCATTGTCCCGCCGAACTCTTTTGCGCTCGCCCGCTCCGTCGAGTACTTCAAGATCCCGCGCAGCATTTTGACGATCTGCGTCGGAAAGAGCACCTACGCCCGCTGCGGCATCATCGTTAACGTGAC
>DATJWZ010000398.1:0-5860 GCA_035500795.1 Candidatus Eiseniibacteriota bacterium
TGCTCCGATCCACATGCCAATGCCATCTGCAACTTGCCCCACTCGACAAAATTGAAATCAAGTCTTGCTTCGAGCGGTCCCCGAAACTGTGCCGTTGTTACTGCTCTCGCACCGGATCGAACCGCATCTGTCGGCGTCGAATACGATCGCTCAAAATGTTCGATCCATCCCAAATCGATCCATGGACTCGGAGGAGCACTAAGCGGAAACGTCCCACTCCCTGGGTCGAAGACAGTCGGTGTTTCCGTCGTCCGGTTTACCGGCGCAAAGTACGCACGCATCTGACGTGTCACCGGTACCATCGCAGCTCGCAATGCAGAAGTGCTCATGACAACGTCACCTCCGAAAAGAAGTAGATCGTCAGCTGTGCCTTACGTTCCACTCTGGCGTCCTGATGGGGCTCTGCCGAATCCGTGACCCCCCTTCCTCGCGCCGAAGACGTCGACGCGCTTTTCCCTTCACCAAACGCAGGTTGCGTCCAGAACACCATCGTTCCCAAGTCCGCGCTCGGAGACTGTGTGTAGTCCATTTTCTCGGTATGCTGCGGCTGGCAAATGCTCAGCAATTCCGTATCAAGCTGACCCAGCAACCGGCCGCGGTCCACCATGCTAGCCACTGATCCCAAGCTGTAGTACGAAATCACGACATTCAAACTTGCCAGCGGGGGGTTGTTCGCGCCTCCTGCCAACACCGTCGCACTGCCCCATTCGATGTAGAACGTGTTTGACCTCGGCGTCGCGAATGCCGGCGGAAGGTTCTCTACTACCGCGATCGCCGGCATTGTCGCTCCATTGATCGTTACCGTCCGCGCTGGGTTCAGCGCTGCCAGCCGCGCCTGCAGTGCCAGAAAAAAACTATCCTTAGCAAATTGCATAAAGGTTCCTCGGTGGCCTCTGTGTCCCCTGTCGTGAGTGTTTTTTGCAGATAGCTACTGGCTACTCGACAGCCGTCACCACATAAAAGCAGACAGTCCCGCCATAACTCTCGGGGACCACATTCTCCACATGAAAAAGATCATTTCCGTAATTCAGTCCAATGACAGCGTTGAAAAGATCGTCTCCCGTGGCCATTCCCAATGCCGCTAATTGATTCGCAATCGCGGAAGCCGGCAACGTAAACTCGACCCTTCTCCGAGGCCCCAGGTTCCCAGTCGTCATCTCTCGCATCACCACCGGCGAAATGATCACTTCCTGCACTCCGGGATCCACCAATCCCAATGGTCCGGCCGCATCACTGGCTGAAGCCGTTGCTGGGAGTAGTAGACTTACCGTCTCTCCTCCCAACGCCTTCAACATCGCATCCGCCGCTCGCAAAAGACCCGCCCCGCAAATTCCCCCACTCATATCCCCTCCCTATATTTGCTTGTCATCCTGAGCGAAGCGAGCTCGAATGATCTCGCGTAGTCGAAGGACTTTGTTTTTGTGATCGCAGATCTTAAGCTTTCCTCGCCACATACGGCTCCAACAAACTCCGTACGTTCTCATCCACCAGCGTGTCGCCAAAATAGTCCAGCCTCATCCGGTCGATCTTTCCTGATTTCACATTCAGTGCAGGTGTGACTTGTGCATTCTTCACAATCTGCGCGCACGCAACTTTCACGCTCGAAGGAATGTTCGCCAGCCCGGCGTTGTAAACAACATCCACCTCGTTGAAGAAAAGTCCCAGCGCGTTCACCGGGAAGGTCAACTCTCCACTCTCCGCCCAGATATCGATCGTGTTCGGATCGATCGCAGTCCACGATCCTGGAAGCGCAAACACCAGCGCGAACTCCAGGCTCATTTCGGGGAAGGGCCATTCTCCCCGTCGTGGAATTCCGTACCGCCCCTGCAAGCTGATGATGGGCAAAGTCGACGGCGCAACTGTCGCAAGAGGTAAGTAACTCAACCGCACTGTGTTCAACTCAGGCGGTAGTTTCAACCGCTCTTCATACTGATTCACCGCCAACGTCGCACGCCGGCAGTGTGCATCGATAATCGCCGATGCCGCAGTCACCCACGACGGATCAGTTGTCGCTTGCAGTCCGTATTCCAAATATTCCGTAGTATCCAAATAATTCATGATGATTTCTCTGTGTTGCGCCAAATTAATACGTGAATTAATGAGTGAATGGGGATGCCCCACGTCTCGCCCTTTATTGCGAGACATGGGAATCCCCCCTCACTCTTGTATGGATGAGGAGAAAATTAAACTTCCTCTGTGTTTCCCCGTCCTCTGTTGGGAGTCCTATCTCTGGACTTTTATTTCGTAATGCGCGAAGTTCGCTCCCTTCACGACAGGAGCTCCGAACTTCACGACGACTTGCTGCTGCGCCAACGAATTCGGAAGCCCGAGCCTGAATACCCGCGGATTCGGGTCGGTCAGCCAGTGATACTCGATGAGGTCCTCGCTGACGATGTATGCAGGTAACACCGCAGTTCCGGAACCCGGAACACCCGTGTATCCCAGTGCCCACTCGGGAATCAGCGGCAGATCGCCAGCCTGGGTCGACAGAGCTTTCACGTGAATTCCACCTGTGATCTCAACCGAGTTCAGGACGACGTTGAACTCCGTCTTCATCTCGCGGTCTATCAAATCCAACAGCACCGGATTCGCATAGATTGCGGTCGGACGTACCTGGTACGACGAATTCGCCACCATCGACGCAATCGTGCTCTTGATCCCGTCGACAATGCTCGCCGTCGTTCCAATGGTCGTCGTATTCCCACCCGCCTCGATCTGCCCAATCACGCCGAAATATTGCGGAGTTGTCGGAGCGCTCAACGAAGTGTCGTTTCCGTTCCACAACGCGACATCATGCGTCCGCATCAGTCCGTCCACTGCATCGGCCAGGTCCTTCGCTTGCAGATAAGCGAACTGGCTCTGCTGTGCGGTCACTTCCAGATCGAAAAGGTTGTAATTGATTTGCGAAACCAGCGCCTTCAGCGGAACCGAAAGCTCAATGCGCGTCGGCTGCTGTGCAACTGGAGCCATATTTCGTGGATCAACAAACGCCTGTGCCGCTGAAGGCGCCGCAATCGCCGTCTCTTCAAAAAATCTCGACGGATGCCCCGTTGCCGGCACCTGTTTGATCCTCTGCCCGAACACACCGCGACGCCGCACGATGTCAAAAATCTCCGTCTGGTACCGGTCCACTTCGACTGCGGCGGGTCCCAGATAATCCGCCGCCGCCATCAAATCTACAAATTGTCCTTGCATGTCTTCTCCTTAGAGTTGATTTCCATCCTTCTCAAACTCATATCCCTTACGACATCAAACCTCTATCGCCTTGAACGAAACAGGCGAGCCAAGGCCCTCGCCGGTGCTCCCTGCTTTTCAACGGCTGCGGTGCAACATCTTCCGTCCAAAAATAAAAGCGCGACCGAAATCACGCTCGTACCAACATGGAAGCTGGAATCCCTCGTCCTACTCGATCATTCCCGCCCGTGCCAGTTCCGCCTTCACCGCAATCCGCTGCTCGACACTTAAACTCTGAAGTGTTTTGTCGAGCACCCCTTTGTCGATCTTTTCTCCCGAAGCCTCAACCCCGTTCTTTGCCAGGATCGTCGATACCATCGGAGGCAGTGTCTTCCGGGCCATCCGCGCCGCTTGCGCCTTCAGTTCGTTGTTCGACTTTTCCAATTCTGCCACCCGCTCCTGCAACTGCCGCGTCGCATCGCTGGAAGAAGCTTCCATCTCCTCGTGCTCATCCACCGACGCTACGATCCGATCGACCTTCGCATTCAGGGTTTCCTGCTGCAAATCGAGCCGTCCAAGCACGCGATCCAGCGATTCGGCTGCCGTAGCCAGCCGTTCCGCAGTCGCCATCAACTGCTGCATCATCTCCTCATTCATTCTCTTGTTCTCCTTTCGGAACTTCTAAATCCGTTCTCCCGCTCGAACTCGGATGAGCTTGCGAACTCGAACAGCCAACTTCCCGAAACTGAAGTCGAATAGATTGTGCTCACCTCCGTGTAACCTATGTCCTCTGTGGTAAGTAGATCTGTCCGGGACTTGCGACGCACGCCTCAGGGTTCACCCAACTCAATCCACGTCTCCTGATACGCCGCCTTGTCTCTCCGCAAAATCGCCGCCCCGGTAAATGTCACGCCGATCAGCCGCAGGATCCGGGCACTTGGATTCAACACATTCACGTTCGTCACTTCGAACGACATCCCGAGCCGCTCATATCCACGGGCCCGGGACTGCCTCTCTGCCTGAGCTCGCAACACAATCGGAGATTGTGCCCTCGCCGGAGACCGGTTCAGTATTGCGCGAATTTCCCGCACCGCCGATGCCAGGCAGGCTCGCAAGCGCGTTCCCTCCCCCTGCTTGCTGGATGCCGCTACCTGAACCTTGGACGCCGCGTGCGTCCCGCCGCGGGCAATCTCATTCACAATCTCCGGAAAGTCCTTCCCGTACAAATGCCCTCCCACCTCGAGATTGCGTCCTACCAGTTCAGCTCTGGTAATCACTCCAACTTTCCTTTTCTGATCATGCTGGTCCAGCGACGGTGAATAGTCCACCGCCATTCCAATCAAAGAAGGGATAGCCTTCTCCGCCGCTCTTCGCGTGAGCAATACCCGCTTTCCGTGCGATCCCGAAGGAGCTCGATCCGACGGCACATCCACCATCGTCAATACTCCCCGAAACGCTACCCGGTTCGGATGCCCCGCGACCTCCGGCATCTCCACCGCCATGCTCTCCAATTCAATCGTCATTTCTCACATCCGTTTCGTATCGTTGTGACTCTGGCGAACACATTTCATTCGCCGAAGAATTTATGCGCCGCGCTTCCTCACCGCGCGCGGAGAAGTCGTACAAGCAAAGCGAGGGTTTTCCTGTCACCAGAAGGAGATTTGGGCAGGCAGGGAATGTTCGAATCAATTGCTGACCCCTTACCCCGCTCCCTAGGCCTACTTCACCCAATCTCCGGCAACCCTCTCATCTTCCTTACCTCATTTACCGTCAGCACTCCGTTCTGCAACAGAATCTGCTGAATCTGCGCCTCTTCGAGCGGGTCCGTCGCATCGACATCGGCAAAAACAAATTCCAAGTCGTCCCATCCAAGCTTCTTCGAAATCGCTCCTCGCGTCAGCGACTCTGCCAGCAACCTCGCGGTCGGCACAATCGCCTGCCGGAACGCCAGATCATTCATCTCCTCCGCGGTGGAGCGGTTCACGTCACGCTCCACCCCCAGGTAAAACGGAGGAAGATCAAACGCGGAAGCGACGACTCGCAGCAGGAACTCCTGCCACTGCAGTCGCAAATCTGCATCGGTGCCTCCACCGAACCTCAGCACCTCCGGTTTGCTCTCAACCGACAAAATGGGAACTTTCCCCGTCCCCTCGATCTCGTCCTGCCACCATCGGATCAGCCGCTCATGATGTTCCGGTGTCAGATCCTGCAACCAAAGCGCATACTGCACTACAGAATTCGAAGCCAGCCGACCCGCATACCGATGCGCCCCGAGAAAAGCGTTGATCGTCTCGAACGCCACTTCCAACCGCCCCAACCCAAACGGCGTATGAGTCCGCGGATTCAGCCGTATGTAAATCAATTCGTCATCATCGAGTTCAATCTTCGTATTCGACGAATCGATCACTTGCAAATATCGCTGTGAAGTCGGCGACCCATCCCACTCCAAATTCATCCGAATCGAAGCCCCATCCACCGCCCATAAAGCCAGTGGAATCTTTCCGGCTGACGCTGATGGGTGCCCCACTTCTGGCTGGTTTTGCCAGAAGTGGGGGTTTTCGCCGGAGTTCAGCAAAGTTCCTTCCGACCCCGCATTCCTCTGCACCTCAATCGCACCATATCCGCCGACAATAATGTCCTCAAGCACCTGCTCCGCCAGCGATCGAAACGAATCATCCGGATTCGG
>DATJWZ010000399.1:0-43049 GCA_035500795.1 Candidatus Eiseniibacteriota bacterium
GATGGCAAGACCTGGCACAAGATTCACGATGGATTGCCCTCGATCGTATGCGTGCGCACCGCAATCATCGAGGACGGCTCGATCATGCCCGTGCAGGCACCGCACCCGACCTCTTCGTCAGCGAAAACGTCGCGGGTTTCAAAATCGTCTCGACAGAGTCAGCGCCGCAAAGCCCGGAGATAAGTGTGCCGATCACTTTTCACATTCCGGGTGCCTTGCGAGAGTTCACTGAGGGCCGCGCGGTGGTCGAGGTTTCGGTTTTGAAGGGAACACTATCTGAGGCCTTGATTTCCCTCTGGACTCTCCATCCCGGAGTACGCGATCGAGTGATTAATGAGCAGGGCCAGTTGCGCCAGCACATCAACATCTTCGTGGGGAACGAAAATAGCCGCTACACCGGCGGCTTGGCCACTCCGGTATCCGACGGCGCTGAAATCTCAATCGTTCCCGCCGTGAGCGGTGGCGTTTTCGAGTAGCGCCCGCGACTCGCCGGCTGGCCGTCGGGCATCTCGCCCGACGGGCCGGCGTAGTAACCGCAGCTTGTTGCTTACACTAGAGCATGCAGCCCGAGTTCTACCGATGGTCCTCATGCTCGTGTCGCCACTTCCAGTACTCTCGCTGGCGTTTCTTGTCCAGCCGGTCGTAATCCACATAGGCCTCGTGGCGCTCCTCCAGCCAGTGGTGGTACGCTTCATCCTCCCGCTTGTCCCAATTGCGATACTCCTTGTGCTCGGCATCGTAAACCCGGTGCTCCCGTTCTTCCTGCTCATGGCGCTCGTGATCATCCTGCGGTCTTGGTATAGCGAGCGCCCCGACAGGCGCCATTAATGCTGCAGATAAACAGAGAGCAGCCAGATGTTTGACATCACAGTGCATAGGTTTCCTCCTGACGTGCCGGAGTACGATGCTTTCCACCCTCAACCGGTTGCGCACCAGATAATCCCACGCGCGTACATACAAAACCAGCCCGGCAAAACTAAGGTTTCCCAAGGATGGTCTTCAAAGGAAGAGTTTTTTCGGCGTCTGCGGCAGAATTTATCAGCGATCCCGGCGGTTATGCTTCGTCGCAAGAGCGATCACGAGTTCAGATATTCAAACACTCGGGAAACTCCAAGCTGGAACTCTTCGCACTCAGGGATCAAGCTGAGCACCAAATATCCGTCGCTTTCGAAATCGTAGAAGTGTCCGGGATGCACGATCACCGATCTTTCGTGCACCAATTCGATCGCCAGGTCCTCGTCTGATCGCGTCACGGGAACGCGCAGCACGGCATACCAACCGCCCTCAACTTGTAAACGCTGGCAAGATTTCTGCGCTGCGAGCTGGCGATCAATTTCTGCGAGATTTGCCCGAACGCGATCCATCAACTGCTGCTGAATAGCAGACCGCTGCTCCAGTAGAGCCGGCACAGCCCACTGAATCGGGGCGTTCATCGAAAGATATGTGTCGGCAATGACCTCCAGGCGTCCCATCGCCGCGGTCACTTGCTCGTTGGGCCCCGAGGTTACGATCCATGCGACCTTCATCTGCGGCAGGGCGGAAATCTTTGACAGGCCGCTCAACGTGAACGTCAATACATCCTGATTTTTCACGAAGCTGGTATTTGCCATTCCATCCAGCCCGTAATCCAGAAATACCTCATCCACAATCAGCGCCAGCCCATGCGCCCGGCAGAAGCTGTTCAATGGCGACAACTCCGACGCTTTCACATAAGATCCCGTCGGATTGTTCGGGTGCACAATCACCACGCCTCGCGTTCGCGACGTCAGCGCCTTCTCCATCGAATGAAAATCCATCTGCCATCCGTGGTCGTAAATCAGCGGGTACGGCACCAGTTTCACATCCTGCAAATCTGCCAGAAACTCGAACAGCGGATAGCTCGGCTTTGGCACCAGCAACTCATCACCAGCATTGCAGAGCAGACGAAAGACATACGAGTAGCCTTCACTGGTGCTGGCGGTGAGCACAATTTTCTCGGGATCGACGATGGTAGAAGAAACGTCTCGGTAATACCGGGCCACAGCTTCGCGCGCTGAGAGCAGCCCTTTGGCCTGCGGATCATAATCGAGCGCGCGTTCTGACCCAAGCGCGGAGAGAATTGCTTTCGAGTCGTAGCGCAGCCCAACCCGCGTCGGATTCGATGCCGTGAGATCGAGAAGCTTGGATCCGTGCGCCCGCGCTTCCTCTACCGCCTGCGTAAACCGGTTTTGCGTCAGGCGCCAATTCGTCCGTTCAGAAAACATGCATGGATTCTATGCGAAGCGCGCGGAGGATGCCGACCTCGAGGGGCGCTGACGACGGCGCGTGTTGATTGATATTTTCGTGGTGCGGGACCGGACAGCAGCTTCCTCGTCGCTTCGCTCCTCGGAATGACAACACTATTTTCTGCTTCGGATCTTTCAGCGCTGGAGTGATGCAAAAGCAAAGGCGTCCCAGAGGACGCCCTGAATCACTCCAATCTTAACCGCGTTTATCGTTTATCTTCCGCTCAAGAAATGCGGCGCCGAAAGCTGGCTCACATTCGACGGAACGGTATCATTCTGAAGGCCTGGCCAATCACGGATTCCCACACCCGGGCAGATCAATCCATTGCCCTGCGGGCGTAGCAACTGGCGCAACGTCTGCACGCCGTAAAACAAGCCTTCACCGGAATTCGCAGCTACGATCAGATGCGAGTCATCGGAGAACAACAGATAACCCTGCTGCCCTACAGCCTGATCCGCCTTCAGTCCATTCTGAGCCAGGAATTTGCGCACGCGCGCATCCTGCAATCGCGCCAACACGATCGCTCCATCCTCAGCCTTAGCCGCAGACTTCATGCCGAAGATGTCGAGTTTCAACCCGGCCTGCGACTGCACTTCTTCCGCGAGCGTCTCCGCTGCGATCCGGTCTTCCGACTGATGCCCGAATTGGACGAAGATCTTCGTCTGTGGGCCCACCTGGAATCCGCCGGTCCGCATCTGCACTTCCTTGGGAGCAGGCTCCAGCTTCAACAGCCTCGAATGCACCGGCGTATCCAGCCCCACCATCAGCGGAGCGCAAATCAACGCCGAACCAACCACCGCCACAAGTCGCTTCATCATTTCTTTATCCAATAAACCTCAACGTGCAAGTACAGACAGCCGAACCAATGTCCTCTATTGTACTTCCCCGTTCAAGCTCAACACGACACACCGGAACCTGACTGTTTATAACCCGGTTCCCGGCCGAATCTCTCGGCTAAACCTCACGCGATAAAAACTTACTTAAACGCCTCTTTATTAACCACATACGGCATCTTCGCGACGTCACCGCCGTAGTTTTTTTCAAGCACATCAATCAGTCCTTGCGCGCATCGCCCGGCCATTCCCTTCTCGGGATCGGTCGACAGCCGCGTGATCTTGGCTGCGCTGGCAAAGTGAGGCATCAACCGAACCTTATCGGCAATCGCCGGATCCCGCAGGGGAGAATCCTTCGGCAGCGGCTCCTTCTCATATACATCGAGTGCCGCGCCGGCAATCCAATTCTCGTGCAGAGCCCGCGACAGAGCGGCCTCGTCCACAACCGGCCCGCGCGACGTATTGACTAGATATGCCGTCGGTTTCATAAGTCGGAGCGTCTTCTCGTTAAACAGATGATAGGTTGGAGTCTTACTCTCGCCCTCGCGCAAGAGCGGTACGTGCACGCTCACAAAATCCGCATGACGCAGCGCCTCTTCGAATCCCACGTACTTGATCCACGCTTTTTCGCGCACCATCCCACGCGCATGGCGTAACGTGTGAATCTCTTCCACCGTTTTCACGAACGCCTGATTCTCGTACGCAGGGTCGTAGCAGAGCACATTCATATCGAAGCCAATGCATTTCTTGATAAATGCCAGCCCAATACGCCCTGTACCAATCACCGCGACATTTTTCCCGGTAACCTCATCGCCCAGAAACGGCAAATACGGATGCCAGAATCCCCACTTGTGGTCCCGCGTCAAATGTTCCGCCGACCACATCTTGCGTGCCAGCTCGCCCATCATAAAGAACGCAAACTCCGCCGTCGCCTCGGTCAAGACATCGGCCGTGTTCGTGAACGGAACTTTGAACTTATTTGCGTCCGCCCGATTGATGTTGTCAAAGCCCACGGCAAACTGCGCGACAACTTTCAGCGTACCCTTGCCTGCCTTAAAGATCTCGGCATCGATTGGATCGCGCAAGCTCGTGATCAGCCCGTCAATCCCGGACTTCACTTTCTCGATGATCAGACTCTTCGCAGGAGCCTCTGGCTGCGGATAAAGGTCCACTTCGTATCCGCGCTTCCGCAGCATGTCGATGGCTTCACCAATATCACAGGTAGCAAACACACGGAATTTCTTGGTCATAGATAGGAACGGTCTCTAGAGGAATTCTTGCAGCACGTAGTAGCAGTGACCTGCTCCACAGAAAGCCCCGAGAAACATAATACGCGAGGAGAACGCAGGTACTCGGTACTCGGTACTCGGTACTCAGCACGGGGTTCTAAGTTTGTCATTCCAAAGGCGAAGCCGAGGAATCTGCTCTTAGCAAGCCACATCAACGAACCCCTGTAAGCACCCAAACACTATTTCCCAAAACCTTCTGCCTGCATCCAGAAATAAAACTCCTCAATCCAATGGTCGCTGGTCGTCCCGTGCTTCTTCATCCCGAACCCGTGGCCGCCGGCAGAATAAATATGCGCCTCTGGCCTAATGCCAGCCGCGAGCAATGCCGCATAAAATTTTTCAATCGGTTCTCGTACCAACCCATCATCCTGCGCCCAAGCCATGAATATCGGTGGCAGTTTCGCGGGAATCTTCGGCATCACGCCAAACGGCGCACCATAGATCGGCGCCGCAAAGTTCGGACGCGCCTTCTCATCTTCCTGCAACAGCACTCCGCTCGTCACCATTCCACCCGCGGAAAAGCCGAGGAATCCAATTTTGTCTGGCGCGACGCCCCACTCTGATGCATGAGCCCGCACCACCTTCACCGCCTGAATTCCGTCGGCGATCCCAATCTAGCAGGAATTCGGATAAAGCATCGAGGGGACGAACAAAAACAGATTCCTCGGCTTTCGCCTTCGGAATGACAACGCCTCAACGTCCGCGCCCCAACCTTCAGACCGCCTTCTTGGACATTCGTGCACTTGGGGTAAATGCTCTTTTCCCGGCCTGGCAATCCTCTCTCTACGAAATTGCGACCAGCCATCGAAATTGGCAATCCAATAACCCGGAACCTAAACTGGAGCCCGCCATGGCCACGACCCTAGAGATATCTTTTCTGCACAATCAATTGGAGGAGCGCAAGCACCGCCTGGAAGCCGCCATCGCGCTTGCACCGCAGAAAGCAGGCTTGGCCAACTTGCTACGCGAAGTCGATTCAGCGCTCGATCGCATGGCCAAAGGCAGCTACGGGATCTGCGAGGAATGCCACGAAAGCATCGAAGAAGGTCGACTCCTGAACGATCCGTTGGTGTGCTATTGCCTCGATCACTTGAGCGACTCGCAACGGGCCGCGCTGCAGCGCGATCTCGATCTCGCCTCGCAGGTACAGCGAAATCTGTTGCCCCAGGCAAATCTGCGCGCCGGCGCGTGGGACACGAGCTATCACTATGCACCCGTGGGCCCCGTCAGCGGCGACTACTGCGATCTGATCCCATCCGACGGCCATCTGTTCTTTGTGCTGGGGGACGTCTCAGGAAAAGGAGTGGCCGCCTCGATGTTGATGACGCAACTCCACGCCCTGTTCCGCAGCTTGACTGGCATGGGCCTGCCGCTCGGCCAAATCGTCACGCAGGCGAATCGCGTCTTCTGCGAGAGTGCGCTGGCCGGGCAATACGCCACCCTGGTCTGCGGACAAGCCAAGCCCACGGGCGAAATGGAAATTCATAACGCCGGTCACTGGCCCGCGATTGTTGTCGGAAAAGGCGGAGTCTTGCGCATCGAATCTACCGGTCTGCCGCTCGGGATGTTTCACGAAAACGATTTTTCCGCCACACGCGTGCACCTCGAAGCGGGCGACACGCTGTTCCTCTACACCGACGGCCTGCTGGAAGCCCGCCGCGGCGACGACGAGTACGGCGTAGACCGCGTTCTGCACCTCGTTCGCCAACAAGCAGCGCGTCGCCCATGCGATGTCATCTCTGCCTGCCTCGACGACTTGCGCGCCTTCGCCGACGGTCCGCCCTTGGACGACCTGTCTCTGCTGGCCATCCAGAGAATGGAGTAGTCAGTGTCCTAGGCAGCGCTGCGCCAACTCCGGATTCCCAACTTTCACGGAGTTTCTCAGCAGATGTGCCTACACGTACACCCGTTCTGACCGTCGTATTTCTTTATATCGTTCGAAGGCCTTCCGGCTGCTTTCCAATCCCAGCGCGGAGCGAAGCGTACTACCGCGGAAGGTATGGGCTACCATCTGTCGCGTATGCCGGATAACGAACCAAGGATCATGGCGAAAGACCGCGGGTATGTGCCGCACTTTCATCCAGCGCTCCGCCTTCCACCGCATGTATTCGATTTCTTCTGCCGGGACGTGTTCGGTGCGCACCACTGCAGTCGTGCCGTCATACTCTTCCAGGCGTTCGATAGTGATCAGTCCACGGCGGCGAAAATCCTGTGTCATGGGCGTTCGCGGGTATGGCGTGGGATGCTGTATGTACGGCCAGTCTACATAGCGCCGGGCAAACTCGAGATTCGCCTTGATGGATTCCACGGTGTCCTCAGGATTGCCGACAATCAGGCCTCCCACGACAAGCATCTTGTTGCGATGTAAATACTCAATCGCCCGCAACGTCGCGTTCCCAACTTTATTGCCATTCTTGTGCTCGGTGTTCTTGGCAGATGCCTTTAAGAACTGCAAGTCACCTTCAAGGATATTTTCGATTCCTAGAAAAACGTAACGAAAACCTGCCTTTCGCATGAGCGGTGCCAACGTTTCACCGTGGTCAGCAATCGCCGAAGTCATGGCTTGGACGAAGTAGTCCAAGTGATCCAGTCCCGCATCAATGATCGCGTGGCACAAAGCTTCGAAACGTCGGATGTTGAGGGTGATGTTATCGTCCACCAGGAAAATGGTGCGAGCACCATGATCGTGGGCATCGCGGATGTCCGCTATCACACGTTCAAAGGAATACGTGTGAAAATTGCGTCCCCGCATTTCGATAATCGAACAGAAACTGCAATCGAAGGTACAGCCACGCGAAGTCTCCACTACATCCACCTGACGGCCGAGCAGCGTGTAGCCTTCAAGCACTCGGGCAGAGCGCTTGGGCAGGCGGATTTCACCATCCTCAAGTCGATGTACGGAGCGGGCGGGATTGTGGACCCACTGGTCACCGGCGCGATAGGACATGCCACAGATGTTTGCGGCGTCGCCCCCGTGTTCCAGGATTCGCAGGAGGTCCCGAAACGTAATCTCGCCTTCTCCACGCACGATGTAATCGACACCTATGCGTTCATAACCCTCAGGGGCAAGGCTGGGGTCATAACCGCCCACCACGATCTTCACCGAGGGCCTGAGTTCGCGCGCCAGTTCGATGATCCGGCCAGCTGTCCGGCGCTGAAAGGTCATTACCGACAGACCGATAACGTCAGGATTGAATTCCTGAATCAGGTTGACAAGAGTTTCTCGCACAGAATCGTGGCACAGAATGAGATCGGCAATGGCAACTCGATGATGAGCATCTACGTTTCCCGCAAGCGAGGCTAACGCTCCATTGGGCATACGGATAGCAACTGGAGGCATGTGCTCGAAGTGATCCGGCATGGACAGCAACAGGATGTTCATACGATCCCCACTAGGAGAGACTGCGAGTGGCCCATTCTCCCGCGCTGCTTGCGAAAGGATGGAGATTCGATGCAATCTCTCACATCAAATATCGATCGTTCCGTGGCGGTCTACGCTTACGGTCGCCGGCGTTCTTTTCGAGACGGCCCACTCGACGTCCGAGTCGGGGATCTCGAGGTGATGGACTCCTCCCGGGAAGCGGACCATCAACTTCTCGTATTCAGCAGTCTGCGCGGCAGTTTTCTGCACATCTTCTTTAACAGTGGGCGTCCACTCGTGCAGGTAATAGACAGACCGCACTTGCGCCTGCAGCATCTCTTTCGCGCATCCGAAGCACGGACGCATCGTCGTGTACATCGTGCTTCCCGAGGTCGAGATGCCGAAGCGCGCGGCCGCAAGAATCGCGTTCTGCTCGGCGTGTACGCAGATGCAGAGATCATAGGCCTCACCGGACTTATACGATTTGTCGCGGTTGGCGCAGCGATAGCATCCGCCGTCGAGACAGTTGGTCATGTTCTCGGGAGTTCCGTTGTATCCAGTCGAGATGATGCGGTTATCGAGCACGATGATCGCCCCCACACGGTTCCCTTTGCAGTTCGCGCGCAGGCGAACTGCCATCGCGATGTTCATGAAATATTTGTTGCGGTTCTCTCGCGCATCGCGGGCGGATTGCGGCTCATGAGGAGATGTGGCAGGCGTTCCGGCAAAGGAACTCGAAATTGGGACGGGCTCAGAATTTCCGTTGTGCTTGGACATAAGGATTCTCGTCGCCGGATATTATGCGCCAAAAAATGCATGGCGGATCGCGTTCGTCCAGACCCGCCGAACCCTGCCCGGACCGAAGGGAGGAGTGTGCGGTTGCCGTTAAGGTTCCGAAGATACGGAAGTGCGCAGGAAATGAAGGAGTTCCAGTCGCCTATTGAGCCGGGATCAGCACCGCGACCGAGGCCACACATTTCCACGTCCCGTTTAAGTTGACCCACGTATCAAGAAAACGCTCGCGCCGCGTGACCGTCCTGCCTTTCTCTTTGGTCTGCGTGCGAAATATTCCCAGCACCAGAGCCGAATTTCCGTAGACATCGACCTTGCTTTGTTCCGTCACTGCCTGTGAAGGCGCCTGATAGTTCGTCGTTTTCAGGCTCGCCAGGAATTCCCGCTTCGACTGTATGCTTCCATCGATGTCGATCGAAACGAAGTTATCGGACAGAAGCATGTCCATAGCCTTGGTGTCGTTGGTTTCGAGGGCGCGGTTCCAGGAATTATCCAGCGCAAGCACGCGCGCGCCATCATCGGAGCCGGAACTCTGCGCCCAGATAACACTCGCGCCCAGCCAGAATGCGATTGCGACAATCACAATCCGTTTCACAGAGAGCCCTTCCCCGTCCAACAGGCGACGAAATATGGTAATGGAAGCAGCCGCACGACCCCCGGTGCATGCATTCTATATCCCGGGCATAGTAAATCTTGTGGACTATGTGGAGTCCCCGATGGGCTAAAGCCTTGGGCTCGCTGGTGAATCATCAACGCGGTGCTGAAAGCGCCGCCGCCCCACGCCGTCCCCTATCTCATGGTTGATTCTCAACCATTCGTTTGCCGGAAAAAGCGATTTTTCTGGAATAGCCGCTTTCGGCGTCCCCACACGAAGCCAGGCAGAGGCCCCCTTCTTCTCCAGTAGCACCGAGTCGTGGGTACCGACTTAGCGCCATCTGCGCCAGCCGAGCACGATGCCGACACCAATGCCCATCGCGATCGCTCCTGCCAACTTTTTTCGACTGGTGATGGGAACAAAACGAGTCGGCTGGTCACTAACTTCGATCACGCCAACGGGGATGGCTCTTGCTCCTCCGCCCCCACCACTGCCTTCGCCGCGAGCGCTGGATTCGCCTACGCCGCCGGTGCCTCCCCCTGCGCCGTAGCCGTAAATGATTTTGGCGACTGGGATGACGGTCTTTCCCTGGGCGGCGATCGGTTCGCCATAAACGGACTTCACATTCGCCGTCAGGATGCTTTCCTTAAGGGACTGCAGAATCGCGAGGCTGCTCATTGGAACACTCCTTCATACAGGACTGCCGTTTGGATGACGCGGACGGAGCCGGGGTTTCGTCGTCAATAGGACGGAAGGTCTTACTTCTGCTCAATGGACGACGCCCCGCGGCGGACGCGGCCCGGCAGCGAAATCCTTACTTCTCAACCCCAACTAGGGCGGAGGTTGGCAGCCACGGCCTCAGAGCTTCACAAACTCGACTCTGCGATTGGAGGCTTTGCCCTGAATTGTGTCGTCGGAAGAGATAGGCTTGGTCGAGCCGTAGCCTTTGGCCGTGAGACGCGAGGCGTCCACACCCTGGCTCACGAGCAGTTTCTTGACGGCTTCGGCGCGATCCTGGGAGAGAGTCATATTCTTGGCTGCGTCTCCGCTGGAATCGGTATGACCCCCAATCTCGAGTTTCAACTGCGGATTGTCTTTCATCATTTTCGCAATGGCATTGATCGTGCCCATCGACTCGGCTTTGATGGTGGCGGAGTTCACGTCAAAGTGAATGCCGTGGCTGACGATTTTGCCGTCTTTGTTGAGGGCGTCGAGCAGATTCATGCCGCCGCCTGAGGCGATGCGGACGTTCTTGAAAATCATTGGCGCGTCGGAGCTGGCGCCACCTCCGATGGACAGCGATTGCGGTTGAAATCCACCCACATCAGGGACGACGAGGACGCGAGTCTGATCGGCGTAGAGTTTCACCTGATTGGCCTTGAAGATCAGTGCAAGATGGTGCCACTTGCCGTCGAACGAGTCATCTCCTCCCGGATAAGTTCCGGCCAGATCGTGCTCGAGACCTTCGGTGCCCACGTCAGCACCGAACCAGAAAATCCGGTCATCGTCGCCATTGTGGAGGAAGATACCAATCTTGTCCGTTTGCGGTCCCGGTGGTAGGGCATAGTAGTCCAGTTCAACGGTGAATGCGTCGCCGAGATATTTTGCGGGCGTAATGCGCGGCGAGATCTTCGCGTAGTTGCCTTCAGTCATCGCCAGAGCAGGCTCGCTTTGGAACTTGTTGACAGCTCCCTGGCCGGCCTCGAGCTTCCAGTGACTCGCGAATTCGCCGTCCGTGTCCGAACGAAAATCGTCTTCGAACAGCACCTTGTCGCCGGGAACAAAGTCGTAGTTGGAATAGGCTTTGTAATTCTGCTGGTCGTTATTCTGTGGGTTTGTGAGTGTAGAACCGGAACCCGACAAGCAATAACCAAGGGACGCGAGACAGAGACAGACAACGACAACGACGCATAGACTTTCGACGCGGCTGCGATGCATTTCAACTCCCGAGTAGTTGGATTGGGGGGAGATCAATATAGCAAGCAGCGTTTGAAAACCGCAATTGCCGAGTTGGGGGCAGGTTTCGAGGGAGATAACGTTCAGGAACCTCTACGGCACACTTCGATCGCTTTGCTTGCTGGACAGCCGGTGGTGGCTGTCCCAACATCACCTTGGTCGGCGCCAGCCCACATGCTTAGGCCCATGCCCGTTGCGATCGCTCCCGCTAATTTTCGGCGGCGCGCTCGCCGTGCAATTTCAGAAGTCGAGCTTGTCCTCGCTCAGCCCGCGCAAGTCTTCTTTGGAGAGGATTCCCCTTTTGATCAGATCGAAGAATACGTAGGGCAGTACCGAGTATCGGAAGTCGAACTGGATGGCGATATCGCGATGACGCCTTGCGAGGAAGTCCTCAAGCTCCCACAAGTCTGCGGGCTCTTTTGCCTTGGCAAGTCTCCGCCTGGTCTGTTGGAGAAGCTCACTGAACTCGCGTTTTAGAGCAAGATTGAAGGCTTTGCGAGCGATCAGTTTCTCTGAGCCTGACCATTTAAGTTCCCGAGACCACAACGTGGTCGTGTACGGTTGCATTTTAGCCATGCGAAAAACTCCGGCAGAATTGTACCGCGAGGAGTCGAGGAACGGCTCGGCGAAGGCGGCTGTACCACATGAGTTTCCATCCCATACAAAGCCCACCCTTTTGTTCGTGTGACTGCTTCGCGACGCTCACGACTCCTGGCTGCCCATCGGCGGCGATTGCGTCCCCCACACACAAACAAAAATCCCCACTTCTGCCAAGAACAGTCAGAAGTGGGGCACCATTTTCGTCTAGCTAAAGCTAGAAGCTATCCTTAATACATGTCGCCCATGCCGCCGCCGTGTCCTGGGGCTGCCGGAGCTTCCTTCTTTTCAGGAATCTCGGCGACCAGGGCTTCGGTGGTGAGCATCAGGCTGGCGATGGAGCCGGCGTTCTGCAGAGCGGTGCGGACGACCTTTGTCGGATCGAGCACTCCTGCCTTGACCAGATCCTCGTACTCGTTCGAGAAGGCATTGTAGCCGTAGTTGGCTTCCTTCGACTCGAGTACCTTGCCCAGAATGACAGCACCTTCTTCACCGGCGTTCTCGGCGATCATGCGCAGAGGCTCGGTGATGGCGCGCTTCACGATGTTGATGCCGATCTGCTCATCGCCTTCGGCCTTGATCTTGTCGAGGCTCGAAGCGCAACGGGCCAGAGCTACGCCGCCGCCGGGGACAATTCCCTCTTCCACGGCTGCGCGCGTCGCGTGCATCGCATCTTCCACGCGGGCTTTCTTTTCCTTCATTTCGGTTTCGGTTGCGGCGCCGACTTTGATCACGGCCACGCCACCGACCAGCTTCGCCAACCGCTCCTGCAGCTTCTCGCGGTCGTAGTCGCTGGTGGTCTTCTCAACCTGGCTGCGAATTTCCTTCACGCGGCCTTCGATCTCAGCGTGCTTGCCTTTGCCTTCGACAACGGTGGTGTTGTCCTTGTCGATGGTGATCTTCTTGGCTTGGCCAAGGTCGGAGATCTGTACGTTCTCGAGCTTAATGCCGAGATCTTCGGTGATGGCCTTGCCGCCGGTGAGGATGGCGATATCCTGCAGCATCGCTTTGCGGCGATCGCCGAAGCCAGGAGCCTTCACGGCCGCGACTTGCAGCGTGCCACGCAGCTTGTTGACGACGAGGGTGGCGAGCGCTTCGCCTTCCACATCTTCCGCGATGATGAGCAGCGGCTTGCCGCTCTTCGCGATCTGCTCGAGGAGCGGGAGCAGGTCTTTCATCGAGCTGATCTTCTTTTCGTTGATCAGGATGTAGGCGTTCTCGAGTGCAGCTTCCATGCGCTCGGGATCGGTAACGAAGTAGGGCGAGAGATATCCGCGATCGAACTGCATGCCCTCGACGACTTCCAGCTGAGTCTCAAGCGTCTTCGACTCTTCAACGGTGATGACGCCGTCCTTCCCAACCTTCTTCATCGCTTCCGCAATGATCTTCCCGATCGTCTCGTCGTTGTTGGCCGAGATGGTGCCGACCTGCGCGATCATTTCGCCGGAGACGGGCTTCGACAGCTTGTCGAGCTCGCCGGGCAGGCGGTTGCCTTCCTTGTCGAGCTTGCCGGCGATGACGGTGACGGCCTTCTCGATGCCGCGCTTCAGGGCCATTGGATTGGCACCGGCAGCAACGGTCTTGACGCCTTCGCGATAAATCGCCTGGGCGAGAACGGTGGCGGTGGTGGTGCCGTCGCCAGCGACGTCGGAAGTCTTGGAAGCAACTTCACGAACCATTTGCGCGCCGGTGTTCTCGAGGCTGTCTCTCAGTTCGATTTCTTTTGCAACGGTGACGCCGTCTTTGGTGATGGTCGGCGAACCGAATTTCTTTTCGATAACAACATTGCGGCCCTTGGGGCCGAGTGTAACCTTTACGGCGTCGGCGAGTGCGTTGACGCCGCGGAGAATCGCTTGACGCGACTCTTCTCCGTGAACGATGTGCTTTGCCATTGCTGTAATCTCCTCTATTTCGAATTTCGTTTGAGCTGTCAGCTATCAGCTGTCAGCTTTCAGCCAGAAGCTACTGAATCGGCTTCCGGCTTTCGGCGCCCGGCTTCCGGAAAACTTTTTGGGAAGCGGCGTCGCGATTGCCATTCAGCCTCCGGAAGCCGGGAGCCGGATGGCGGAAGCCGTTACTTCTTGCTGCCGGCGAGTTCTTTCTTGGCCGGGGCTGCAGCTCCGGTCAGGATCCCGAGGACTTCATCTTCTTTCATGATGATGAATTCTTCGCCGTCGATCTTGATCTCGGTGCCCGAGTACTTTCCGAACAGGATGCGGTCGCCTTCTTTGACGGCCAGCGGGAACGTCTTGCCTTCGTCGTTGGTGCGGCCTTTGCCGGTGGAAATGACTTCGCCCTCCTGCGGCTTGTCTTTCGCCGAGTCAGGAATGATGATGCCGCCGCGAGTGGTAGTAGCTTCCTCCACACGACGTACCAGAATGCGGTCATGGAGTGGTGCAAACTTCGCCATGGTGTGAACTCCTTTCAAAGTTTGAGAAATGGATATGCTGCGATGTAAATCTCTGTAACCCTATGATTTTACGGGGTTAGGCTTGAGTGTTAGCACTTATGCCTATCGAGTGCTAATTGTAGAAGAGTGAGTGAGGAGTTGTCAAGGGGCACGGTTGGCTTCTTCCCTTGTTGATTCTGTCTAAATCTAGATACGGATACTACTCATTGTGCTTTTTTCTAGCAGTCTGCTTATTGACCCCAGGAACGACCTCTACCCTTCAGTTCTGACGACAGTCAAAGCGCGTGTAATAAGTTTGAGGACGGATTGAGGAACCCTCAATCCGTTTAGTGGATGGGCTCGACGACTGAGTTCGATCCTTACGCCTTTTTCGTGAGCGCGGCGCGAATTTGCCGACCCACGATCGCGTCTTCGCCAGGCTGCAACATCCACACTCCGACTACAAGCGTGTTCGCATCCGCCGGAATGCCCTGATTCGGTTTTTGGCCGGTGTTCGGATTCAGTTCAATCGATGGCGTTCCCGTCCGCAAAGCTTCGACGACCTGGGTCGTTGTGACGCCTGTGACTGCCGGGTCGAAGCGTATGAGCAGATGGGGAACGTGGTTCGCGACCTTTGGAACCACCGTCTCTGTCCTGACCGATGGGATGCCCTTCACGGCAGCGGCGATGAGATCGGCGCGCTTCTGGTAGTCGCCTTGCATCGATTCTTCCGTGTGCGAGAGAACCCAGTCGACTGCAGCGACCATGCCGACGATCTGTTCCTTCGCCACTTTCATCCCGCGGCCAATCCCGTCTCCGGGATTATTGTTTGCGTGGGCCAAGTCTGTGAGGACCTTTCGGCCTAGTAGAAGACCAGCGTTTTGCGGACCGCGCATTCCCTTGCCTCCCGAAAAAGCGACAAGATCGAAACCCATGCCGGTGTATTTCCACAGATTCGAGATTGGAGGCATGTCGGCAGCTGCATCCAGGTGGCACGGGATGTTGTGCTCGTGCGCCACGCGCAGCCACTCTTCCCGGCCAATTTGAGCCGTTCCGGCAATCCCGTCCTCGTCCTCTGCAGCGTTAAAAAAATTAGTCATCACCGCATTGCCCGCGTCGCACGCGCGTTTGTAGTCATCGAGCATGACCACCTCGGTGACCCGCGCTCCGCAGAGATAAATGGCGCGGTCATATTCATAGCGGTGCGTCTGCTGCACGATGACCTGGTTCTTCATCCCGTCAAGCGCCTGCGGCATGTCTGTAATCTTGATGTGGTTGGCGTACTGCATGCATGCGGCAGTCGCCAGGCTGATAGCTCCGCAAGCGCCAGAGGTCACGACCGCTCCCTCGCACTTGAGGCGACGTGCAATGTACTCACCTGCCTTTTGCTGCAGTTCATGCAACCGCACAGGATGAAGCGCAGACTTCTGCACTGCCGAGAGAACCTCCGGGGGCATGCAGGCGGCCGTTAGCGTGGTATAGGTACCGGCGGCATTGATGATCGGAGTGACTCCAAGCTTCGCATAGTAATCTTCACCCTCTGAGGTGACAGCCGGCACTGCTAGCGCTTTGGTGGACGAAAGCAGAGGCGCAGCGCCCACTGCCGCGGCCAGCGAACTGACCCATCGAAAGAAGCCGCGACGAGAATGCAGGCCTTGGTGCGATTCACTCGATCCGAACATAAGAGTTGCTCCCGGGGACCAGAAGTTTGCCGACCAAAAAAGTGTATATCGGGCGCATTATGCTGGTCATCCCCTTATCACAAGCCTCTGGCAATACGAGCCTCGACTCTATAATCGCAATCGTTATGCAGAAAAAATGGAACACGAAGCTCATCCATTCGGACGTGAAGGTTCCGGAAGGATTTCGATCGCTGAACACGCCTGTGTACCGCGCGTCCACCGTACTGTTTCCCGGTGCTGCATCCGTCAGTGACGAATGTTATTCGCGGGAGAGTCGATGAGCGGGCGGGAAGCATCGTGAGAATGTCTTGACGCGGCTGCGGTTGCGCCGACAATCTCGGGATCCTTCGCTTCGCTCAGGATGACAATGCGCAGGGAAACTTGGGACAGACCTGTGGAGTGCATCCGTCTGTCCGCGTTTTTCTCAAGGGTCGGCCATCTCCGAACCAGGGACGAAGCGAACGGCAAGGCCAGCTATTGAGTGACTCGGGTCACCGGAGCGATAAACCGGTAACCGATCCCATATACGGTCTGGAGGAAGCGCGGCTGTTCGGGGTCCTCGTCCAAGGCACGACGGATTCGGCGTATGGTCTCGTTGATGTTGCGATCGGTATCCACGCAGACGGCATCTCCCCAGATTCTCTGGACGATTTCACGACGATGCACCAAACGACCGGGCCGCTCCAACAGGAGATGGAGCACTTGTAGAGGTGTTCGTGAAAGTTTGCGAGGTTCGCCGAAAAAGCGTAGTTCATGCGCAAAGGTATCCAGCTCGAATTGGTTGCCGAAGCGGAATTTGGCTGAGGGATTGCGGAGTTGAAGTTCGCAATCTTGGAAGCTGTTCATGCTTATGGGAGACCCGGATCGCCGGTCCCTGAGTTCCTGAGCAATCCTCTCCACGACCCCGCGCGATATGGTTTTTGCTGGCATCCAGGTCTCTCCTCTAACCTCTTCCGCTCTGGCATCCTCAACCGGCGCTGAGGAAAGCCGTTTCAGCGGGACTTCCTAACTGCGGCAACGGCTACTTCTTCGGGCAGTGTCAGCTTCACCTCTTCAGCGGCGAGCTGTGCTTGCGCGGTCTCTTTTTCAAGAACCGACTGATACAACTGCAAGCTGTTGCGCTTTCCGCGAATCCATACGCCGGATAGGAACGAGCTGGCACCATAGCGCTTAAAAGTCAGGCGCGACTCTAGGAGCGCCGGCGCAGGAACCAGGGCTGCGGTGACGGCTTGATAGAGATAGCTCTCATTTCCCCGGACGACCAGGATGTCCATTGTGTCCTCCGAGTTGAGTACCGACTCGAACCGGTACGATCCCGCCGGCATTTTGTGATTGCCGACAATGAAATCGAAAGGAATGACGACATCGAATCTTGTACGGGCACTTCTGGCTTGTTGTTGGGCTTCAATCGGCATCACCGTCGCGATGACGGCAACCGCAAGAAACAGCTTCGAAACGGTTTTCAATCTGCTCATGATTAAGATTTCCTCCACAGTGGTATTCCCCGTGCGACTCGAGCCGAACTGCTCAGCGTTTTTCAGTGCGACAATCTGGCTCATGTGACGTCGCGGGCGCAATGGAAAGTGGGTGAAAAAGAGGGTGGATTTTCGGTGAACGTCTAAGTCGTTGAATTCAAATCAATTACTTCGAGTGGGGCTTATTAAACAGGTGACGATCAGAATTCCCGGCTACCAAACTTTTGTTGCTCCTTCTGCACAAAAACTTGCTAAAATACGCAGCCATTAGCGGTCCCTGCGGGGAATGAATGGCCACAGCAGATTTTGTTTTTCGCTTTGGGCCTTTCGAAGTGCGGACCGGTTCACAGGAGCTGCGTAGAGACGGGACTCGGATAAAATTGGGGGGGCAGCCGTTTCTCGTGCTTCAAGCCCTGCTGGAACATGCAGGCGAGGTTGTCGGCCGGGAAGAGATTCGCGAAAGGCTTTGGGCAAGCGATACCTTCGTCGATTTTGAGCACGGACTCAACACATCCGTAAAAAAGGTCCGGCAAGCGCTGTGCGATTCCGCGGTTGAACCGCGGTACATCGAGACCTTGCCGAGGGTTGGATACCGATTCATCGCATCGGTGGAATGCGCGCAGGCGAACCGTGAATCGAGCCTCGCGGCCTCCGCTCCGTTGGGAGTTGCAGAAACGCAATCGCCGTCGTCCGCAACTGATGTTCCTCAGGCATCCGATGAACCTGATCAAAGTTCCAGTCCTGCCCTCGCCGGTCTCACGCCTTGGCCATTTTCTCTAGCCTTTGCACTCTTGGCGCTGGCCGTCCTCTTAGCGGCCACTGGAGCGATCCAGAGTCTTCGTTCGTCCTTGCATCTATTCTCCAAGACACCTGCCCTCTCGAAGACTTATGCGTCCTTGGCGGTCCTGCCCTTGCAAAGCGTTTCGGCGGACCCCACCCAAGACTACTTTGCCGACGGAATCACCGACGAACTGATCTCCAGCTTTGCCCAGTATGGGGATCTGCGAGTGATCTCCCGAATTTCTGCCATGCGCTACAAGGGAACCAGCAAGACGGCCAAACAAATCTCCCAGGAACTGGGAGTCGCTGCACTGGTGGAGGGAACTGTGGAACACGTGGGCACCCACGTGCGGATCCGCGTTCAACTGATCGACGGATCGAACGACCGGAATCTTTGGGCCAGGGTCTATGACCGCGACCTGACAGACGTGCTTGCCTTGGAGAGTTCCGTTGCGCATGACATCGTAGAAGAGGCCATGGGGCGCATGTTGCCACAGAACGCTGCACAGGCTCCCCGGCGTCCGGTCAAGCCAGAGGCCTACGATGCCTATCTGCGCGGACGATTCTTCTGGAACAAGCGATCCTCGGATTCTCTGAAAAAAAGCATCGAGCTCTTCCAGGCTGCCATTGCCATGGACCCCGACCTTGCAGTTGGCTACGCGGGTTTGGCCGATGCTTATTCCATTCTCGGATCTGATGTTCTGCCCGCGGCGGAGGCGCGATCAAAGGCCCGCGAGGCCGCGAACAAAACAATCACTCTCGATCCATCGCTGGCTGAGGGCCATGCTGCCATGGGGCTGATTGCCTTCTATTACGACTGGGATTGGAAGAGAGCAGAGGATGAGTTCCGTTCCGCTGTGCGTCTGAATCCCAACTACGCAAGCGCCCATCAGTGGTACAGCCACTATCTGATCGCGATGGGGCGTGACGAGGAAGCTCTGGAGGAAGCCAAGCGCGCTCAGCAACTGGACCCATTGTCCTTGTCGGTGAACGTGAGCCTCGCCAGGGAGTATATTTCGCGGCGCGAGTTTGACTTGGCCGCGGCCATTGATCGACGGGTTTTGGAGATGGATTCCACCTTCGCCCCGGCCCACCTCTCCATGGGTCTCGTGTACGAAGGTAAAGGGATGTTGCCTGAGGCAATTGCGGAATTACAAAAAGCCGTGGACCTTTCACAGGAAAGTGCTGCTCCGTTGGCCGCCCTGGCCGGGGCATTCGAACTTTGCGGAAGGCATGCCGACGCGCTGCGGATCGCCGAGACCTTGAAGGACTTGTCCCAACGGAGATACGTTTCAGCCTTCGAAGTGGCCAAGGCCTTCGCAGCGGTCCATGATCGGAAAACCGCCTTCGAGTATCTTGAGAAATCGTACCGGCAACGCGAAAGTCAGTTGCCATTCCTCAACGTCACCAAGGCCATGGAGCCTTTGCACTCTGACCAGCGTTTTCTGGATTTGTGCCGTCGCCTGTCGCTGCCTTCGCCACCACAAGGCTAAGAGGCGGGTGGCCTGCCCTTACAGCCTCGATCTTCCTGTTCGCACCACCAAGCTGCGGGTGCCCGGTCCTTGCGTCTCCGGTTCCGTAATCAGAAGATGGATATGCTCGGGCATCACGACATAACCGACGACCACGAAGCGGTACTTCTGCCGTTTGTTCGAGAATGGCGAGGAAGGGTCCGGCGCGCCCGGCACATCGAAGAAGGGCAAACCGATGTAGGCCAACGGGCATGACGATCTCATGCCATCGGCAGCATCGTGCCCGCCCTTGCAAAAATCGCAAGGACGGGGCACCCACAGTTTCAAAACGGGCAGGAAAACGAGGCTGGCCACCCGCCTGGCGTAACGAACCTCGCGACCGCGTACGATTTTGACGGAAACAAGAATCGCCCGGATTACGGCCACCGAATCGTGCGGCTGAATATCGGGCTGGAAGATGTCGAAGACCTCAGGCAAGACCTTGCGCGAGCGATTGCGACAATGCACTAGGGGGACGCGGGTTCCTGATGGGCTCGCTGAGCTTCTTGATGACCTACACGAAACAGGGCGACCGCGATTGCGAATTTTAGCTCCCAGGCTTCGGCGCAGGGCTCACCATGGAACTTCCCAAGGCGCTTAAATGGTGTTGAGCAAAGCTGTAGGTCGACCCGGAGTAGACCTGCTTTGGTTTCTCCACGCGCGCGAACATCTGTTGGGCCGTTCCAATCATGCCGTATTGCTCAGCGATCAGGCCAAAGCCGAACCATACCTCCCCATTGGGCTCCTCGAGTTTCAACGATTCCATCGCCTGCAGCAGAAGTTCCCGGGCTTCCTTTGTTCTTCCGGCTTGGGCATAGAGACAGCCTAAGGTATGCTGAAGGGCGAAGGCGTTCCTGCTGAGATCGTTCGCTCGCAAGGCCATGTCGATGGAATCCTGATCAATCGGCTTTTGTAAAGCTAACGCATACCAGGAGTAGTCATTTAGATCGACGGCACTCGCCTCGCCTTTGTCGATGATTCCTTTGAGAATTGCCCGAGCAACATCGAATTGTCCCCGCCGAATCGCAAGCGCGGCTGATGAGCGCACGTAAGTGAGTTCGTCGGGATAATCGTGAATCCGCGTTTGGACTAACTTGTCCCAATCGTCTAGCCGATTTAGGCCATTGTAAGCAGCGACGGCGAGACTGAAGGCCCGAAGCGACGAAGGGTAGGCTTTCATCAACTCTAGCGTGAGCGGTAACATTTCGGACCACCGCTCCTGTGCCGAATTCGCATAGGCGAGAACCATATTGAGACGAGCACGTTCTAGATCGGTTTTGGACCGATCCCGCGCAGCGCGGATGTAGGCGACGTCTGGCTGCCTCAACTGCCTCGAGGGAAGCAGAACCAAAGCGGCTAGCCGGAGCGCAGTGGCATCGGTTTCCTGGCCTTTTGTCCAAAAGTACGGAAAAATCGCCCCAGCAAGAGGGTCATCGCCAGTACTGATGTGAAGGCGGTCGCGAGCGCGATCGAGCCACTTTCGGGCAGCGACAAGATTGTTGTGCTCTATTTCCCGAAGGGCAACCGCGGCGAGGTCGTCCGGATTCGTTTCCTCGGAAGAAGAGAACCCCACTATTTTGTAGCTCGTTCCATCGCGAATGACGAAGATCTCTTTCGGAGCCGCTCCTAAACTCTCCACGGTTACCTTGTACCCCAAGGAATCGTCGCCGTCGACCGTCAACTTCATATTTGACAGAGTTAGATCCCCAATGACAGGAAGCGGAAATTGCGTCGACTGAAGCTGGCGGCGAACCGAGGACATCATGTCTTTGAAGGCCTTCTCATCATTTGCGTCCGGATTCAGAGGATCGAGGAAGATGAGGTTTTTCGCCTGCTCAAAGCTAAGATTCCCGTTGAAAATGCAAGCGAAGAATTGCATCACCACACCACGCGGATCGTTAGCGTCGACCTTTAGATCAGAATAAGGCCGGGTGTTGGCGAATATGGCCGCGCTGCGCGCGATCTGACTCGCATTGTTCTGCCCGCGAGCGGCTTCGGTGAACATAGCTGCAGTTTCGGGGTATTTCCGGATGCGGAGCAGAACCGCTGCCGCGTTTACGAGAGCCTGGCTGCGCGTCTGCTCGTTTGTTGTGATTTCAAGAGATTGCTTCAGTGCAGCATCAGTACCCTGCGTGAGTGCAACGGCCGCCAATGTCAGACCTTTTCGGACATCGCTTGTGGGAAGAGTAGCGGCAAAATCAAGTACCGCCTGGTAATCATGGGCGTACCACAAGTCGTAAAGGATGTTGTCGTCATATGTACGGGAATATTGTTCGTCCAGCTTCTTGAGTGCACGTAATTCCTCCACGGCGTCTTTCAAGTTAGCTTTTTCGGAATAGCGCACCCCCTCGGCATCATATTCCAGCAACATTCCCAACTCGGCGCTGTTTTCTTTGTCCTTGGGATCGAGAGCGACGGCTTTTTTGTAAGCCGCCACAGCTCCTTCGAAATCCATTCCTTTCTTCAGCGGCCGTCCGATCAAATCGCTTTTCAAGATCGTACCCAATGTACTGAAAGCTAGCCCAGAGTCAGGCTCCAGTACCGTAGCCTCGCGACCAGCAACACGCGCCTCTTCGCCGAGACCAACGGCAAGCAGTGCCTGAGCAAACTGAATTTTGTGGAGGGCCTCTTTGGGATGTTGGCTCGCAATATGACGGTATTCGGCTAGCCCTTCTTTTATCTTCCCCGCGGCAATGAGGGAGTAGCCCACATTGTCAAACGTGATCATGATGGGATCGGAGCTTCGCACCTTCAAAACTGCGTCGCGAAGTTCTTTCCCCTGTGGCACTGTAACCCTAGATGTTGGGCACTCAACGCGGAGCAGTGCCTTCACGGCGGTTCCGTCGGAATTCGCGGAATATTCTTGTGTAAAAAGAATGGAATCTACCTTTTCATGCTTGTCCGAGGGTAGGGCCCGAAGCTTGAACCCGAACGGTGCATTGATCTCGTAGTGCCATTCGGTGGTAAAGGGAGTGATGCGCCAATCGGCCGTGCGGGCTGGAGTTTTATCCGAGTCCTCCCCCAACGTTTCCTGATTGCTGGAGGAATCATCTTCCGTTCTGAAATACTTTGGGAGATTTTCGAAGAGACTTTCCACGCGTATTGCGACAACCGCCCCATTCAGGTCAGTGTTACCGCGCTTCCCTTTTGTCACAAGCTTGATGGCTGCGGGTTTGTCCAAATCGGAAAGGTCGTCGTGCTCAATCGAAGTGAGCGAATCCGCGAGGTACATACTCTTGACGTACTCGTCGGCGTTCGCCCTGACTTCTTTACTATCGCGCGCATAGTACTGACGATAGTCGGCCTGCTCCGGTCCCGTCTCCTCATCGATTTCGGCAATAGTGGCGTTTCCGTATTCGGCGAGTGTGAACACTCGTAGTTCCCGGTGCACATTCTGAGCAGCGGTCAGTTCTGGAGTTCTAGTCAAGGATTCGGTATCGGCGCTGACGATCAGCGCCCGGCGCCCATAGTCCATCCAAGGCAGGGTTCCAACTTCCGTGTACTGAGCAGTGGCATCGATCCATAACTCGGGCTCGGAACCGGTAGCCGGGACATTCACAATTGCATGATCGAAGATGCCGAAGCCCGGCAAGTCGGGATTAATATCTCGGCCGGGGCCGCTCGCCAGCAAAGCGAGATGCGCGGGTATGCCGGCAGCTCTGAGCATTGCGACTAGCAGGGTGGCTTTATCCTTACAGTCTCCGTATTTCCGCTTCAGGGTTTCAGATGGAAATTGCGGAACGATGCTGGACTCCCCAAACTCTACCCCCGTATAGCGAACGTTCTTGTGCACGGAAGCGACAATACGGCGGATCAAGGCACTTCGCGTATCGGCTTTTAGTTTGGTAACTAGCGGCTCCACATCTGCTTTGCGAAACCTATCATCGGTCAAGCGGCTATATTCGCCCGCGATCACTTTCCAGGAAGTGCCGGTGCAGAACTCGATTTCGGGACGGAGGATCACGTCGGCCGGGACGTGATCCGGCTGTTGCACGAACGCGTTCAACGGACCTTGATCGAGGGTGATGGTGGCAAAACCCTCCCCGCGAGAAGTCGTCACCTTTGCGTCTGGTAAGAGATGAACTTCATAGCGCAGGGGAAGAGCGTCAGGGTACTCGATGACGACGTGCGTCCTGTTCGCGGGAACTGACCAGCCGAGTTGCCACCGAATTACCGAGCCGGCCTTGAAGAGAGGCTCAAGATCGCGAGTGACGATCTCTTCCTCGACTATGGCACCCACCGCGATTGCCGGAAGAGGGCCGCCGAAACGCCGTTCATCCGTGTATAGCGCCGGTGCATCCTCATGAACGGGAACATCGTTAAACGTTTTTGGATCGAGCCAATGGACGGTATCGTCGCTGGCGATGACCCTAGCACGGATCACGGGCTTGGATTGATGCCAGGCCTCCCACTCGCCACTAACTTCAGCCCAGTTTTCCATTCCTTCGTCATTCTCGATTCGGTAGACGAGATGGTGCGTTTCAGAAAGTCTTCCGCCCTCGTCGTATCTGAAATGCAAGTCATTCAGCAAAACTGTCGCGTCGCTGTGCTTGGCGCGCTTCACGACCTCAGCGGCTCGGCGGAGAGTGCCAGGGTCTGCAGAAAAGGAGTCTCCGCTCCATACATCTGCTTGTCCGGCTTGGGCAAAACAACTAATAGCAACAAGAAAAAACGAGCAGGTGACGGAACCTCTGCCAGAGAGTGAGCGCACGGTTACCTCAGAGGACAAAATTACAGTTCAACCGAAGGTAAGTTGTACCTCATTATTTTCACTAGCGAAACAAAAATGACGGGCTCCGCAAGTCTTCCTGGTGTTCGTCAGTTAGTCCCGCTCTGAGACTGTGCGCTCAATCACAAGAAGCTGCCAGCCTGTCTTACCAATGAGGCAAGATGCGGGGCGCGACGCCCAATAGACAGCCGACGGGACGCCGGGCCGGGTGCCCCATCCTTTCGCATGCCTTTTGCGAAAGGTGGCATCCCACAACTCGATCTTCTTGAGATTTGATAACTCGATAACTCGGGGACAGACGGAACTGACCCAATTTCCTTGCATCAAGCAGAGGTGAAGCTGCAAATAAATGAAAGACACAAAATAGAAGGGATTTCCCAATTCAGAACTCGCTTTGCCTTCGTCCGTTTGCCCTGGTCGCGTTGCCCTCTCTCACCGCGAGACCGAAGCTTGCGATTGCCAACATCCTCCGTGTAGGCTTTTTGATTACCCAAAATCCCATGCTGCGAACACTTGCGATTTTTCTGACGCTCTCCTTAACGGCATACGCGCAAGATCGTGTCGTCGACTTGTTGAAACAGTTGAGTGAGGCACCCGGAGTTCCGGGATATGAAGATGCCGTCCGCAAATTAATGACGGAGCAGATGCGGCCCTTGGCCGACAGCGTCACCTACGACGGCTTGGGTTCGGTGATCGCCCAGCAGGGACATTCCGGCCCGCGCATCATGGTCGACGCTCACATGGATGAGCTTGGCGGAATGGTCCGCCACATTCGTCCCGATGGATACCTCAGCATGCAGATGCTTGGATACTGGCTCGATGCCGCGCTTCCCGATCAACGCTGGGTCGTAATCGGGTCGAAAGGACCGGTGAACGGAATCACGGCTCTGTGGGATGCGCACATTGCGCCGCATCAAGACGGACGGCCGGTACAGCCGGGACGCGCCCTTTTTGTGGATGTCGGCGCGAAGAATGCAGCGGACGTACAGGCGCTCGGGATTTCGCCGGGTGATCCTGTAGTGCCGGTTTCAGATTTCAAGGTGCTTGCGAACCAGCGCTATCTCGGCAAAGCTTGGGACGATCGAGTTGGATGCGCGGTGATCCTCGAAGCGATGCGACGGCTCGCGCATGAATCGCATCCGAACCAGATTTTTTATGCCGCGACGGTGCAGGAAGAAGGAAGCATCGAAATGCGCGGCGCGCAAACGTCGGCGCGCATGATCGATCCTGATATTGGAATTGCGCTGGAGGTCGGGATCCCGAATGACTTGCCAGGCACTGATGCCGAAGCCTCGCAGGAAACGCTTGGCGGAGGTCCCGGCGTCATGCTCTACAGCTTCAGCGAACTGCCGAACCGGAAGCTCGTCGATTTTCTCAAGCAGACTGCGGCGGAGATTCACGTGCCGTTGCAGTTCGATTTCGTTCCCGGATTCGGTGACGATGCCGGAGCGATCAAACTGAACAAGACCGGGGTTCCCGTCACGACTTTACTCGTGCCGGCGCGATACACGCACACTCATAACGGAATCATCGACCGCAGCGATTTCGATCGGACGGTGGACGTGCTGGTGGCGGTGCTGAAGAAGCTGGATGCGGCGAATGTGGCGAGCATTAAGAAATTCGATTAGTACTGAATTTGAAATGGCGATGCAAAATTCCATCGCACTGGGAATTTTTCTCAAAAGAAAAGTATCCCCCACGCAACTCGGAGGAAGTTCACGCCCATCTCATTGACAGCGGCTTTGTCGCAGGCTATTCTGAGCGCAACTTGGGGGCGCGCGTTGTGAAGTGTTCACGCTCATTCGTGTGGCTGGTGATGTTTGGAGTCGTAGCGCTGTTTACTTTCGCTACGCCCGGCATCAGTGACGCTGACTTCAACGAAACGGAGTCACCGCTCAGTGTTTCGTTCGCGGTTTTGCCGCAGGCAAAGCTGGGGCTGCCCATTCCCTCCGAGAGCCGGGTAGCTGACAAATTCAGAAATTCCCTCGAGGTTGCGCATTCTCGCATTTCCTATCATGAGCAGGATCGGCACCGTGCTCCGGCAACCGATCTACAACAACTGCTTTGCGTTTTTCTGATCTAAAGCTGTTTCTCCACCAAAACTTGGACGAATGTGACGCGAAGCTTCCGAGTTTCCTCGGATCGCTTGGCCGTTCGTCTCTGACTTTTTTGGCGTCTTCGCTCAAACCCTACTGATGACGCCAACAAATGGAGTCCAGGCAGAGATCTCCGGGACTCCGGAAGTGGAGAAATGGATGCTAGCAAAATGTGCGAATCCTGCATGTTCGACGCGGTTTCGCTATCTCGAGAGCGGGACGTTGTTCCGGCTCGAGAATGAGGCGCGAAGTTCATCAGATCAGGCCTTCCGAGAATACTTCTGGCTGTGCGGCGGCTGCTCGTCGGGACTGACACTGCGGCTGAATGCGGCGGGAAGACTGCGCGTTGTGGAAGGTGGGCCGTTGCCGCAGCGTCGAGATAACGACTTGGATTTTGTTGTGCTCGACCGGCAGCACGGAATGCAGTTAAGCCGCGTCACATTGCTTCGACGTACCGGTCGACGGCACGAGAACACAGAAGGAGGACTTGTGTACGCATGAGAGACGACTGGAACAACTGCGCTGATGTGCTGGCTGCTGGTGCTACATGTCCGGTGCCGGGATGCGGTGAGATTAACTTCGCTTACCACGCATCTGGTGCGGATGGGCAAAGCATCTATGACGGACTTGAATTCAAGTGCTCTCGATGCGGCGCCGCTTTCATCACATTCGATGAAGACCTGCTCTTCCACTCCGTGCGAAGAGAGTGGCTATGGGCCGGAAATCATTCAGCCTAACGAACCACGTGAAAAATTAGTAACTTGAATAGGAGATGATGCCATGAAACCAGTAATGCAGATGCCGAATGTCAACGTAAACAAGAAGTCGAATGCCGCGGAGAGTTCGGACTTGCAGGAGAGAATCCGCGTCCGGGCTTACGAACTGTTTGAACAGCGAGGATGCGAACCAGGCCACGAACTCGAAGACTGGCTGCAGGCAAAAGCAGAAGTTGAAACGGATGTTGTTGCCGCGTAGACGAGCGCCCATCCTCTGATATGCGTGGAGATGGGCGCTTTTTCTTGAATTCCGCCTTTTTCCGAATCTGGCTTTGCTAATGCCCCACGTGATGCTCTGCTCTCTGTTTCCTAATTGAAAAATCTGGCTTCTTTCCGCTATCTGGTCGCGAAGGCGGGCGCCAAGTCCACAGGCCCCGAGGACGCTGGTGCTACGACAACTGGCGAAATTTCGCTTGACTTTAGTGTTATACATAACTATAACACTACTATTAGAACTGAGCCCGCGCGCGAGGGTTCCGGCTTCGACTACGACTTTCAAGGAGAAGGATTATGAAATCCGTTCGCTCCAGCTTATGGCTGGTTGTGCTCGCGCTTTCGACTGTGGCTTTCGCCCAATCCGATGGGCAGAAGTCGTTTGACAAGATGAAGACCCTCGCCGGGGAGTGGGAGGGATCGGTTACGATGACTCCTCCGATGGAGGGGATGAGCGGTGGCGACAAAGTGCATGTTTCTTTGCGAATCACCTCGCGAGGAAATGCCATCGTGCACGAGATGCAGGAAGCCGGAAAGCCTCTGGACCCGGCGAAATATGACCATCCTGTGACCTTGTTTTATATGGACGCGGACCATCTGACACTGCTGCATTATTGCGACGCCGGAAATCGTCCGCGAATGACGGCTAAGCCGCTGATCGACGACAAGACTCTGGACTTCGATTTCGTGGATGTCACCGGCAATTTGCAGTACGGACATATGCAACACTCCACGTTCACTGTGGTCGATGCGAATCATCACGCCGAGGACTGGACGTTCCTGATGCCTGGGGACAAACCGATGCATGCGCATATGGACTTGAAACGGGTGAATTGAGGGTCTTGCGAGGCAGGAGAATGATGGCCCGGCTGATTGGGAGATGCTGGTTTTTAGGCAGATCAACCGGGCCATCTCGAAGCCGTTGCGGCGAGAAGACAATATGCGGTGGATGAACAATCCCGGAAGAATTGCAGGCCTCTGGTATCTGCTGCTCATCGTGATCGGACCGCTGCGTCTCGTTTATATTCCGAACAAACTGTTCGTTCGGGGAAACGCAGCCGCTACGGTCGACAACATCGCCATGCATCAGTGGCTGTTTCGCGTCGGCATGCTCAGCGAATTGGTTGGCGGAGTCGTGCTGGTTTTTCTGACGCTAGCGTTTTACCGGCTATTTGCAGAAGTGAACCGAAGCCTTGCCACGCAGGTGGTGATTTTCGGCGGCGTGATGCCAGCTTTGCTCTACTTTGTGAACGTCGCGACTGACGCGGGGACGTTGATGATTGTGCGCGGCGCGGATTTCTTATCCGTAATTGAAAAGCCTCAGCGGGACGCTGTGGCGACGATGCTGCTACGTATGCACGATCATCTTTTTGATACCACGCTGCTGCTCGCGGGGTTATGGCTTTTCCCTTTGGGGACTTTGGTGTACAGATCGCGATTGCTGCCGCGACTCCTGGGCGTCTGGCTCATCATTGGTGGTTGTGCCTGGTCGATCTTGTGCTTGATGGCCTACTTGACGCCGCAGCATCAGGGCAAGGCGTTTGAATTCTTGCAGCCGGTGTTTTTTGGAGAGATCGCGCTAATGCTGTGGCTTGTGGTAAAGGGCGTGAAGCCCCTTGGTACTGCGGCCGCTATGGGTGCTTATTAAAGGTTAGGAACTGCAATGGACCGCGAGTGGAATGACAGTCAACCGATTTACCGCCAGCTTCGCGATCGTGTGGTCGCGATGATTCTGGAGGGCGTGCTCAAGGAGGGCGATCCCCTTCCCTCGGTGCGCAATGTGTCGGCGGAATACCGGGTCAATCCACTGACGGTCCTGAAGGGGTATCAGGAACTGGTGGATGAGGAACTGGTGGAGAAGCGGCGGGGGCTGGGTATGTTTGTCAAAGATGGAGCGCGAAGTTTACTGCTGCGCGGCGAACGCGAAAAGTTTTTGACGGAAGAGTGGCCGCGGGTACACGCAACGATTCAGCGTTTGGGACTGAAAGCGGAAGAGTTACTGGACTCTTCGAAGAATGGGCGTAGAGCGAAAGCGGCTGCGAGTGGCGAGAAGAAGAAGGAGGAGCGCTGAGCCATGGCATGCATTGAAGCACGCGGACTGCGCAAGGCATTCGGGACGAAGGTCGCATTAGATGGAATCGATCTGCAAGTGCAGGAAGGACGGATCCTGGGGCTGATAGGTCCCAATGGTGCCGGCAAGACGACCGCTCTAAACGCGATGTTAGGTCTCATCCCGTATGAAGGGCAGTTGCAAGTGCTGGGACATGATCCGTGGAATGAGCGCGATGCGTTGATGCGGGATGTGTGCTTCATGGCGGATGTCGCCGTCTTGCCTCGGTGGATGCAGGTTTCGCAGGCGCTGGAATACATGACCGGAGTGCATCCGCGATTCAGCCGCGCGAAAGCGGAAGGATTTCTGGCGAAGACGGATATCCGGCAGGCGAGTAAGGTGCGCGAGTTGTCAAAGGGCATGGTGGTGCAATTACATCTCGCGCTGGTCATGGCATTGGACGTGAAGCTGCTGGTACTGGATGAGCCGACCCTGGGTCTCGATATTTTGTATCGCAAGCAGTTCTACGACTCCCTGCTCAACGACTACTTCGATCACAGCCGGACGATTGTAGTGACGACACACCAGGTGGATGAGATCCAGGACGTATTGACGGATCTGATGTTCATTCATCATGGACGAATTGTTCTGAACACCAGCATGGACGAACTCGAGACGCGGTATGCCGAGCTGAAGGTTTCGCCGGATCAGGTTGAGGCAGCGCGGGCATTGAAGCCCATCTACGAGCGGCAGGCATTGGGACGAAGCGTGATGGTGTTTGCCGGCGTTGAGCGGAAGCAACTGGCAAGCCTGGGTGACGTGCGGACGCCGAGCATCGCTGATTTGTTCGTGGCAGTCATGGGAAGTTCGAGCGGACGCGTATAAGGAGAGGCGTGATGAATACTCAGACGAATGTGATGTCCAGCGCCGGCGAACAGGCTGCCGCCAACACGTCCGGCTCGCCCACGCGCCCATTCTTCTGGTCGTTGCGGCGGGAGTTTTGGGAATACCGTTCGCTCTACATCGCGCCATTGGCTGCCGCTGGAATTTTCCTGTTTGGGTTCATCGTAACGATTGGGCATCAAGTCACTAGAATGCGCGGCATGTCGGGAATGGATGCGATGCAGCAGCGAAACACGATGGCGACTCCTTACGACATGGCGTCGGGACTGCTGATGGCGGTCGGAATGCTTGTGGGCGCGTACTACGCTCTGGACACGCTATACGGCGAGCGGCGCGAGCGCAGCATCCTGTTCTGGAAGTCGCTGCCGGTTTCGGATCTGACGACGGTGTTGGCGAAGGCGAGTATACCGATCATCTTCCTGCAACTCTTTTGTTGGGCAGTCGCGGTAGTACTGCAATTCTTGATGCTGGTGATTCAGAGCGCTGCGATCGCGGCAAGTGGAGAGCATGTTTCAGCGTTATGGGCGCAGTTGTCACCGATTCAGATGTGGATCATGTTGCTCAACCACCTGATTACGATTCATGGGCTTTGGTATGCGCCGTTTTATGCATGGATGCTGCTGGTTTCGAGTTGGGCGCGGCGGGCGCCGTTTTTGTGGGCGGTGTTGCCGGTGTTAGCCGTTGGGGCGCTCGAGAAGCTCGTTTTCAATACGAGCTACTTCTTTCTCATGCTTGGCAAACACTTTGGAGGAAATCCGGCGGTCGTGTTTGTGAAGGATTGGCCGGCAAATCCGATGGCTCAGCTCATGATTGGTCACTTCTTTCTCAATCCTGGGTTGTGGACCGGTCTGATCTTTACCGCGCTATGCATCGTGGGAGCCGCGCGGCTGAGAAGGTATCGCGCTCCCCTCTAAGTATCCAAACGCAAGGCTGCTGATCCAAGTTTCTTGGCAAGGGAGAGCGGGTCAATCTCCCTACAGGTGAGGTGTGTCTATGACGCCGATCGCACAAGATTCAACGAGTCCGACAAGCAGGTTGGTATCTGTCTACTACATCGTCACGATCGTGTTGGGTGCATTTGTTCTCTTCTTTCATGGGAGGCTGGCTTTCACGGTCGATCTGATCGCGGTCGTTTTCTATCTCGCAATGACGGCATTGTTCTACGACGCTTCAAAGCGGCTTCCTCGGCCGCAACGGCCGATGCGGCGAAATTAGTCGAAGGAGTACGAAGATGCGGCTTCCAATTCTGATTCTTCACATCTGCGCGGGGACGCTGGCGATTCCCTCCGGTCTCGTCGCGGCATTGTTCCGCAAGGGATCGCGCCAGCACGCATTGGCCGGCGATGTATTCGTAGGATCGATGCTGACTATGGCTGCGGCAGGAGTGTGGCTGGCCTACATGAAATTCGAACCGGGCAATATTGTCGGGGGCACACTGACCCTGTACCTCGTAACCACGGCATGGATAACAGCGAAACGAAGGATCCAACAGACGAGCCTCATCGACTGGGGCGCGCTGATTGTTGTGTTCACGCTTACGGCAGTCGAGTTGAGGTGGGGAGCGGAAGCGGCGATGAGCCCGACCGGAATGAAGTATGACTATCCGCCGGGGCCTTATTTCTTTCTCGGCTCGGTCGCTCTTCTAGCCACGATCGGGGACGTTCGGTTGCTGGCACATGGAGGAATTTCGGGTAAGAACCGGATCGCTCGGCATCTGTGGCGAATGTGTTTCGGCTGGTTCGTGGCTACCTCGTCCCTATTTCTAGCGCGGCAGAAGCTGTTTCCCGAATTGATGCGGAAGAGTGGTTCTCTGATACTGCTCAGCTTTCTGCCGCTGCTCGTGATGATCTTCTGGCTCGTGCGGATGTCGATTCCAACGCTGAGAGCCAAGGCGTTGGACGTATCACGTTGAGTCACGAGCGTTAAAAGCTAACCGCTGAGGCTGCGGAGAACTTCAGGAAAGATCGGCGAGAGCATTCCCTGCAAATCCCCACTTCTCGGCGCACAAGACAAACGAGAAATGGGGCACCTATCGCCGTCGTCCGGTTTACGTTTTTACAATTCGCCGACATCACTGTGACAAGTTCTAAGCCCAGCTAACGCAGAATTCATTCAGATCCGGCGAGGGCGGACAGGGGAGTCGCTAACCGGGTCAAGGACTTCAAGCCTTCCGTCACCGGGGAGGCTCGAGGAAAAACTGGCGCTTGCACCGCAGGGGGTGTGAGCGCCGTTTTGCTTTGGCTATGAACAACCGTGTCCCCCTGCCCCAAAGGCGGGGCATCCCTACGGCCCGCGTAAACCGGTTCCTCGGTGCCAACCTGTCGCAACCGCTGCAACTGTTACAATTTCGTTATCCGGTTGGAGAGCGGAATCCGCCTGGAGTGTGTCTTCCCTGCCGAAATGTGGGGCGACGAATCGGCGAACTGCCTGACCGAATAGCGCCATGAAATGTCCTTTTTGCGGTTTTGAGAACGACAAAGTTGTGGATTCGCGCGAGAGCAAGGAAGCCGACTCGATCCGGCGGCGGCGCGAATGCTTGAAATGCGGCAAACGCTTTACGACTTACGAGCGGATCGATGAGATCCCCTACATGGTCGTCAAGAAAGACGGCCGGCGCGAGAAATTTGATCGCCAGAAGGTCCTCAACGGGTTGCTGCGGGCCTGCGAAAAGCGTCCCGTGCCCATCAGCAAGCTAGAACAGATAGTAAACGAGACGGAGTCGTTTGTAATCGAGTCGGCGGAACGCGAGCGCAAGACCAGCGAATTGGGCGAACTGATCATGAACCGTCTGCGGAAATACGACAAAGTTGCATACGTGCGCTTCGCTTCGGTGTATCTGGATTTCAAGGATGTAAAAGAGTTCATGAACGAGTTGAAGGATTTGGTGAAGGCGAAGACAGGATAGCAACCGGTCTAAGTGGTCAGTCATCAGTAACTCACACAGCCGTGCAACATTTCAGATCAAGGTATTCGTAAGGAATCTATATTTCCATGAGCCATAAAGTAACGCTTATCCCCGGCGATGGAATTGGTCCAGAAGTGACCAATGCGGTTGTACGCATTTTGGAAGCTACGGGAGTGAAGTTCGAGTGGGAAACCTTCGCCGTCGGCGCTGATGCGTATGAGAAGACCGGAGAGTATATCCCGAAAGATCTGATTGCTTCAGTCGAGCGTACTCGGGTTGGCCTGAAGGGCCCTGTGACAACGCCCGTGGGTGGAGGGTTTCCGAGCATCAACGTTGCGCTGCGAAAAAAGTTCGAACTTTATGCGAACTTCCGGCCGATCCGAAATTTGCCGCACATTCCGACGCGGTATCCGGATGTGGATCTCATCATTATTCGCGAGAATACCGAGGGGCTTTATTCCGGACTCGAGCATGAAGTGGTGCCCGGTGTGGTCGAGAGCCTGAAGATTATGACCGAAAAGGCTTCCACCCGGATTGCCAAATTCGCCTTTGAGTATGCGCGGAAGAACAATCGTAAAAAGATTCACGCTATTCACAAAGCGAACATCATGAAGCTGTCGGACGGCCTGTTTCTGCGATGTTCGCGGGCCGTGGCGAAGGATTATCCGGAGATTACCTACGCGGAGCACATTGTCGACAACACCTGCATGCAGCTGGTGATGAATCCCTATCAGTACGACATGCTGGTGATGGAGAATTTGTACGGCGATATTCTCTCGGATTTGTGCGCTGCTTTTGTAGGCGGACTGGGCTTTGTGCCCAGCGCGAACCTTGGCGACGAGTGTGCGATTTTTGAAGCGGTGCATGGATCAGCTCCGGACATCGCTGGTAAGAATTTGGCAAATCCGACCGCCTTGCTGCGATCAGCGTTGCTGATGGTCCGGCATCTTGGGGAGCACGATGCTTCGACACAGATTCGCAATGCGCTGGAGCGTGTGTACCGGCATCCTGAGAAGCTGACGCGGGACGTGGGTGGGCAGTCAGGGACATCGCAGTTCGCGGATGCTGTTATTGAAGAGATGGAAAACGTGAAAGCTGGAGTCGGCGAAACGCGATAAACCTCTCTTTGCTCACTCTGCGGATTTTCTCCGCGAACTTGGCGGTTGTGCTTTGCCCCGCCAGCAAACGTCACCGCTGACATCGCCGGGAACTTCCGCCGAGCGTGCAATGAAAGGCGGGCTATGCGATGCGCTCCGTCTTGTTTTCTTCGCGTACTTCGGGCCGTTCTTTGCGAGCTAGGCGGTTCGCGCCTCTTCTCGCTCTCAGGCAAAACTTTAGCCGCAAAGGTCGCCAAGTTCCGGAAGAAAACAGCCTACGATTTTGGTTGCGTGGGAAGCACGAATGATTCGGGATGTGTCAGGACTTCCCTTCCAACCTCTTTCAGGAAGGTGCGCGCTTTCTCTTTTCCTACATCACGCGCGCGGATGGCCAGCAGAAAACTCAAGGCAAACGAAGTGAAGATGTTCAGGACCCCGATGCAGAGGATTCCGAGCAAAGAGTAGACCAAGTCGCGATGATCGAGCCCCCCGTAAAGCAGAAGTGCATCCAGCGCGTAGCCCAGGCTTGCGGCTTGGAGCGTTACGTGACGGACTTCGAGCGGAACTCCGAAGAGCGACACCAGGATCGGTACGCTTCCGAGCAGGAAGCCAAGCACGATGTATCCGACCGAGCCCGGCGCGTGATGTTTGACCCACTCGGCCAGTCTTGTGGTTCGTTTCAGACCTAAACGTTCACGCAATCGCAGGCTGTGCGAGATGGCCGTGTCCAGCCTGGTTACAGCGATGTAGTTGGCGGTCCAACCGGTCGCGAGCGACGCGATCCAGAGCAGAACTCCCGTAACGATGGCGTAAGCAATTGTCGGGGATTGATGCGGGATCACCATATGAACACCATGCACTGCCTCAGCTTGTGTAAGGAATGGGTGGCCTGTGCCGAGGCGCCAGAGGCGATCGATAAGCATCGAGCCCGGGATGGCTCCGAGCAGGTTCCCGATGGTGACGATCACTTGAGTTTGCGAAATCGAACGCAGACTGGCCATGTGATCTTTAGCGGGATCTTCCATCGCATCGACCAGAGTTGCGGCGGTGGCGGCGGGCATTTTTGAGGAGAGAAGGAATCCTCCGGCCTGCATGAGCAGAAAACTGATGACGTAATTCAGAGAATGCCCGAGCGCCACTAGAAATGGGGCATGCTCGATGCGTGCGGAGATCGTGTATTTCACCACGGCGGTGAAGCAGGTGATGACACCGGCCATGATTGCGCCCGCGCCCATACGACGCCAATGGCTGGCGTTTTCCGCGATGTAGTGCTTGCCAACACGACCGGTCTTTTCGACCAGGCTTCGCGCGAGTCGGCGAAATGTGGCGCTCACAACTTTCTCGACACGGCGCTGCGAAGCGAAACCGTGAATCAGCGACGCGGCGAATTTGCGACCGTCCGCACCCGGCTTGCGCAGAGAGAGAACCTGATCGATTCTCCACAATAAGGAGCGCAGGAGTCTGAGCCGAAATACCAGCCCTGCGGATGTCCCCTCTTTTTCCAACCTCTCGTTGAACTCGCGCAGTTGAGCGCCGCACGCGTCCCGCTGCTGCTCCCACCTGGAGAAATCTTCGGGATGGAGCACCACGTCCTCCACCAATGATGGCAGATGGAAGAAACTCGACTTCGTGATGTCGTCATCGCTGGCCAGAACGAGCATGTCGCGAGAGAGGGCGACGTTGGCCGCTCTCAGCGCAAGGATCTTGCAGGAAGCGAGCATCGACGCCAGCGACAAGCGGAAGATACCGGACCACCACGCCACAAGGTCGTCGGGAAGTGAGGCCAGCCAGGCGGCGTCTCGTTCCCGCAGACCGAGGGAATCAAGCAAAACATAGAGGTCGCCTTTCACCTCGTCTTCGGGCATGAAGTGCTTGGCCGTGCGCACGTATAGTTCGCGAAGCAGGAAGATTTCGTCCGGCAGACCCGCCTCGGAAATTACGCGGACATAGGAATGATGCGACCAGAAATCTCGGAAGGCTTCGCGGATGCGTTCCCGATGGGGATGGGCGTCGATGCTCGCCGTGATTTGCGCCAGACGCTCAGTGCGGCGAGAAATGGGGATATCGAGGATTTCGCGCAACAGGCCATAAACCCATGTTGCACGCTCTCGTGGGGTTGCGAAGTCGAAGCGCAGCAGAATCTCAGGAGACGACGAGATGGACGCGACTTGGGGCATGGTTCGGCGTGGCGCTCAGGTAATTTAGTTTAGAGTACTGATCGCCCCAATTGGTTCTTTGGTTTTATGGCAAACTGCAAGAAATCGTGAACCGCTAAGGCACACGAAGGGGAGCTCTTGGTCAAGTGGGAGCGCGAGGACGCGCTCCCGACAGCCGGCGAAACTTCGGCGCTACACTGCGACGTGTTTTACTTTCTTTTTAAGGCTTCGAGTTCTTCCAGTGTGCGTGGCCAGTCTGAGCCCAAGAGGCGAGAAAGGCTGCGGTCAGCCAGGACTTTGCCTCCGGTTTGGCATTTGGCACAGTAGTTTGTTTCTTTGTCGGCGTATCGGATCCGCAAAACTTTGTCGCCGCAACGGGGACACGCCAGGCCATATCGTCCGTGAACGGCCATGTCTTTGCGGAATGCGGTGACCTTCTCGGGGAAATCTTCTTTCGCTTCGGTTACGAGGCGATCGATCCAGAGACGCAGAGTGCTGCGGGTTGCGTCGAACAGCCTGGCCCACTCTTCCGAAGTCAGCTTGTCCGTGAGAGTGACGGGCGAGAGCCGCGCGGCGTGCAGGATTTCGTCGGAATAGGCATTGCCGATTCCGCTGAGCAGACGCGGGTCGGTGAATGCCCGCTTCAACGTGTGATTCTCAGCGGTAAGCGTTTTTCGAAACATCTCCAGATCAATTTCGAAAACGTCTATTCCACCAGCATCAAGCGAGGTTAAGTTTGCTTCGCCGCTAATCAAGTGCAACGCGGCTCGACGCTTGCTACCAGCCTCTGTGAGAACTAGTGTTCCATTTGGAAAATCGAAGGCCGCGAGGTTCTGACGTCCACCGAGCTTTGCTCCTGCTGTCCTCCAGTGCAGGCGCCCCGCAATCATCAGATGTATTACGAGCCAAAGATCGCCCTCGAATCCAATGGCGATACGCTTCCCTACTCTGCGTAATCGTTGAGCAACCAGGCCCTCGAAAGAACCGAGCGGCGGCTCAACTGTCCGCAGCAGAAATGGACTGGCAAGCCGCACCTCTTGCAACGGCTGGCCCACGATCCGCGACTCGAGAGCGGTGAGATAGGCCGTGATGTCGGGCAACTCAGGCATACCATCAGCTTGCACGGAAGCATCCCGCTTGGCAATTGCGCTTTATCGCGATTCAAAACTTTTCTAATTCGAGCATTGACTCGCATGGTTGTTTGGGAGTAAATTTCGGGCGTTCTGTGGGGTCGTGTTAAAAGGGGTTCTGGGGTAAGATGACGCGGACAAACCGGCGCGTGGGGATAGTTCTCTTTCAGCTAGGTGGACCGGACACGCTGGAAGCGATTGAGCCCTTTCTGTACAACCTATTCTGCGATCCCGATATCATTGACTTCCCTTTTGCGCGGATTGGCCGTAAGCCGCTGGCCAAACTGATTTCTACCACGCGCGCCCGCAAGGTTCAGCACCACTACGCGACGATCGGTGGATGTTCTCCAATTCGCCGACACACGGAGCGCCAGGCGGAGGCGCTTGAGCGAGAACTGCAGGAGGAAGGCATCGATGCGCACTGCTTTGTCGCAATGCGCTACTGGCATCCGTTTACCAGCGAAGCTATCGAGCGAGTTCGGCGGGCGGGGTGTGACGAACTCGTGCTGTTGCCGATGTATCCGCAATATTCCTCGACCACAACTGGCTCGAGCCTGAACGAGTGGAGCCGGCTGTTCTGCGACGACATTCCGGTACATCGGGTTGAGAGTTTCTATCGCAACACAGCCTACCTAGATGCGGTCGCGGAGAAAGTTGATCAGGCTCTGGGCCGCTTTTCTGATTCCCGTCACCCGGAAATCCTTTTCAGCGCGCACAGCGTCCCACTAGCTATAGTGGAAAAGGGCGACCCTTACCAGCGCCAGATTGAAGAAACAGTTCGCCTGGTTATGCAGCGCGGCGGATGGTCGAACGCTCATCGCTTGTGCTATCAGAGCAAGGTCGGCGCCAGCCGCTGGTTGCAGCCCTCATTGCACACCAGTCTGCGTCAGCTTACGGCCGAGAAGAAACGCGAAGTTTGCATCGTGCCGATCGCTTTCGTTTCCGATCACGTGGAAACCTTGGGCGAGATCGATCATGAAGCGCGCCATTTCGCCGAGCAACTCGGGTTTACCCGATTCGAAATGAGTGCTGGTCTAAATGATTCACCCAAATTCATCAATGCGCTGAGCCAGATTGTGCAGGAGGCCCTGGCACAGGCGGATTCATCAGCGATACCGATCCGCATTCATGGGAGGAAGTTGGCGGAGCCACAGTACGCGGCTGCCGCCGGGGATTAGATCAGGGCCCGTCAGATATCAGGCAGAGGAGGATCCATGGCGGAGTTGGAGACCGGCAAGGTCAATCCGAATCCGGAAGCGGCCAAGACGCCGGCCAAGCCCACTGTCGATGCCACGAAATACGTTGGCACGCCGGCAGTGGGAACCTCGAAAGCAGCAGCAGCCGGTGGTGTCGCCGGAACCGCTCCCTCGACCGAGATTGACAGCAAGCGCCGGCGCTTTGTCTGGACCATGGTCACCGCGTTTCTGACGGCGTGGTTCCTGGCTTTCTTCCGATTTTTTCTACCTCGCACTCTGTTCGAACCAAACACCGTCTTCAAAATTGGATATCCATCGGAATTTGCACTCGGGGTTGATACGAAGTTCCAGCAGAAATACCGCATTTGGGTGGACCGCACCCCAGACCGGTTGTTCGTGATTTACGCGCGTTGCACGCATCTTGGCTGCACGCCGGACTGGAAACCAAGCGAAAACAAATTCAAATGCCCCTGCCACGGCAGTGGGTACGACAGCGAAGGAATCAACTTCGAAGGCCCGGCGCCGCGCCCGATGGATCGCGCGCACATCGAACTGGCTCCCGATGGGCAGATTCTTGTCGATACGGCCAAGCTTTATTCGTGGCCGAAGGGACAACCTACACACTTCAATGATCAGGGAGCGTTTTTGACGGGAGTGTAGCTGGACGCAGACAGCAGGTTCCTCGCGCCGAACAGCGGCGCGTTGGAATGACATAAGAGAAGAGTTCATGGCTGACACAAACAATCCGAATGGCGGTAACGACGGAAGCAGCGCATCTGGCAGCAACGGGAAGAATGGTGGTCGGGTCGGCATCCTCGAAAAAGTCACGACGAATGTGAAAGAGGATATCCAAGCCCTCAAGACCGACATCCCTTCCAAAGCCAAAGAGCAGATCGAGGGTCTGAAAGATCCGACGAAGACTCAGGTCTACACATCGATCTTTCGCCACAAGCATGATGACACGCCGCGGAATCGCGCTCTGGGCGTGCTGTCGAACGTGTTCCTGCATTTGCATCCGGCGAAGATTAACCGCGACGCGGTGCGATATAGCTACACGTGGGGAATGGGCGGGATCACGTTTTATCTATTCATCATCCTGACCTACACCGGCGTGCTGCTGATGTTCTATTACCACCCGACGAAGGTGCAGGCGTTTCGCGACGTGCTCTATCTCGAGCATGATGTCCCTTTCGGGAAAATTCTGAGGAACATGCACCGATGGGCGGCCCACCTCATGGTCATTGGTGTGTGGCTGCACATGTTCCGCGTGTTTCTGACGGGCTCATACAAGAAACCGAGGGAATTTAACTGGAATATCGGCGTGCTGCTGCTTGTGTTCACGCTGCTGCTTTCGTTCACCGGATATCTATTGCCCGACGATCAACTCGGATTCTGGGCCGTCACAGTCGGCACCAACATGGCGCGTGCTACGCCATTGCTTGGGCATGAAGGCCCGTTCGGGTCGATGCTTGGAATGACGCCATATAACGACGTCCGGTTCGGCCTGCTTGGGGGGTCGATTGTGGACGCGAATGCGCTACTGCGGTCCTACATTTGGCATTGCATCGGAATTCCGATTGTCGCATCGGTGTTGATGATCGTGCACTTCTGGCGTGTTCGGAAAGATGGCGGGATTTCCGGGCCAGCTCCCGTGATGTTGACTGAAGAAGCAGATAAGCCGCGCCGGGGACCTAAGGCCGCGGGAGAGTGACGCAACTGTTGCGAGGCGGGGACCAGCAGATTCCTCGCTTCGCTCGGAATCACAAAACTTTTAGTTTTGGACGCGAGTGACCTATGGATTGGCGACAACTTTGGGAAATTTGTTCGGCGCCTGACAACGTTCCGATCGTGGGCCTGATTCCACTGCTTATCTTCTATATCTATCTCGCGTGGAAGCAGGCGCACGCCAACGACGTCCTGATCGAACAACTTGAGGCCGATCCGGCGATGGCCAAGACCCACCATCGCAAGACCTGGCCGTTCAAGCCCGGTTGGGCCAAAGAAGTCCATGTCTGGCCCTTTCTCCTGCGAATTGAATTTCTCGCCGCGATCATCATCACGATCATCCTGATGATCTGGTCGATCACTTTGAACGCACCGCTCGAGGAGCCTGCCAATCCCAATCTCACGATGAATCCGGCGAAGGCGCCGTGGTACTTCCTCGGTTTGCAAGAGATGCTGGTCTACTTCGATCCGTGGATCGCTGGAGTCGTGATGCCGACCATGATCATCATTGGGCTGATGGTCATTCCGTATATCGACACGAACCCGCTGGGGAGCGGTTATTACACCTGGAAGCAGCGTAAATTTTCCATTTCCACGTTCCTGTTCGGCTTCATCATTCTGTGGGTCGCGATGATCATCATCGGGACGTTTATTCGCGGTCCAGGGTGGCAGTGGTTCTGGCCGGGGCAAACGTGGGATCACAATCGATTGATTTATGAAGTGAACCGCGACTTGCCTGATATCTTCGGCATCACGTCGAACCTGGGCAAAGGAATCTTTGGTGCGATCGTTGTGGGCGGCTTTTATGCGGTGGGCGGTGGCGCAGTGTACTCTCTCTTTCGCCGCAAGATGCCAAAAGATTTCAAGCGCATGAGCTTGTTGCAATTTTCGCTGATGGCTTTTCTGTGGCTCACCATGATCGCACTGCCGCTGAAGATGGCTCTGCGACTTTTGTGGCACATCAAGTACGTATGGATTACACCGTGGTTCAACATTTGAAGACCGTCGTTGGTCGTCGGTCCTTGGTCGCTGGCTTGCCACGCAAAGGTTCAACGATTTTGCCAACGACCGACGACTAACGACCAACAACGCTTTCGGAGGAATTGGTGCCCGAGAAACCCAATCCCGAGCAAGATCCGATCACTAGCAAGTCGTACGCTGCGCATTATGTGATCGCGACGATCATCCTGATCATCACGCTCTTCTGGGCCTTGTGGGACGAGGCTTGGGGACAACGTCCGTGGAAGGCGTTTCAGGAGACATTCAAGGACCGCTACAGCGCATTCCTGAATACCGCGCGCTCCGCCTCTTCAACCTCACAAAAAGATGTTGAGCAGAGTTCCGACTACGCCGCCCTGAAACAGAATTATCAGAAGGCGTACGAGGATTCGAAAGGCCAGGCCGAGGAAGTCCGCAAGAAGCTCGACGATGCCAGCGCGCGGCTCCTGGCGGTCCAGAGCGTTTTCACCGACCGACGCGCTTACGTGAACGCGCTGACTTACGAGTTCGAAACGAGCGAGAGCAAATCTGCCAAGGACAGCAAAGCGAACGAAATCAAGGAATACAAGGAGAAGAAAGCTACTGTTGAATTCCCTGATGGCTCAAGAAAGCAGTTCAACTTCGAAGAGCTGGAAAAGACGTACAACGACATCCGCGACGAACGCACGAAGTTGAGCCTGGAACTTGGCGACGTTCTCAAGCCAGCAACTACCGCGAAGGCAAAGATGGACGAGTACGTCACGGATCACATGGTTGATCTGACTCCGGCGCAGATTGATGGACTTAAGAAGAAGACTTCCGACTGGGATCCGACGATCGTTCAGATCAATGTGGCCGAGGCTAACATCGTCGACCGCTGCGAGTCGTGTCACATGGGTGCGCGCGAACCGGTAAAGATTACCGCAGCCGCCATGACCCCCAAGGGCGAGAAGAAACCTGACGAGTATGCGCAGGCATTCGTCAGCCATACCGACCCGGAATTGCTGAAGATTCACGATCCGGACAAATTCGGCTGCTCACCGTGCCATCAAGGCAATGGACGCGCGACGACTAGTGTCGAGAAGGCGCATGGCAATTACGAACATTGGCTCTGGCCACTGTTCCCGAAAGAGAATGCGCAGGCGGGATGCCAAACCTGCCACGCAGCCGATATGGTACTGGTCAGTGGCGACGTGCAGTTTGCAACCATCAATGCCGGCAAGGATCTTTTCCGCCAGCGTGGATGCAATGGCTGCCACCGCTATGAAGGGTACGACAAAGAGCCGGAAGACCTGAACTCGATCAGCCAGCAGATCAAGCAGATCGAGACGCAGAAAAAGGACAATCTGAAAGAAGCGGCGTACCGGATGAAACAGGCCGACGCGGCGCAATCCAACGAAGAAGCGAACAAACTGAACCTTGAAGCGGTCGATTTGCGCGTCGCGAACAGCAAACTGGACGGACGTCTGCAACAGCTCGACTTCCAATCGCACAGCCTGATGCAGGACATGAAGAAGATCGGGCCCAACTTGAAAGATGTCCGTCTCAAGCTGAACAAGAACTGGATTCC
>DATJWZ010000400.1:0-5595 GCA_035500795.1 Candidatus Eiseniibacteriota bacterium
GGTGCAACCTGCTGAAGAGGCTTCAAATCAAGCAGGGGCAGCGTGTTCAACATCGCGGCTCCGTCTGTCTTCCAGGCAGCGAGAGCCTCTTGGTAAGTTCGCGGTCCAGGCAGGTTTTTCTTCGCACGGGTATCCCAGGCAATGTTGATCCAGATCCAATCGATCCAGGACATGTCCCACGTTCCATCCGCGTAGAAGAAGTTCTGTGGCGTGGAGAACGTCATCGCCGGGACCATCGCCTTTAAATGAGGGGGACTTTGAATGGCGGCGAGCCACTGCACTGCACCTGGATAGGAAAGACCAAATGTTCCTACGGCGCCATTCGACCATGGCTGGCTTGCAGCCCATTCGATAGTGTCGTAGCCATCTCGTCCCTCGTTTTCGTAAGGACGAAACTCTCCCTCTGATTGAAAACGGCCGCGAACATCCTGAACCACGACCGCGTAGCCGCGATCGACCGCGTGCTTGAAAGTCGTGTACTCCCGCTGCGCTGTATCTTTCCCGTAGGGTGTGCGATAGACAAGTACGGGGAATTTGCCGTTCTCAGCCGGGCGCAGCACATCCGCGTACAGAACCACTCCGTCCCGCATCGCCGCAGGGACATTCTTATCAAGAACAAGTGCACCGCCGTTTGTGGGATCCTGAGGAACGCCGAGAGCAGCAGCGGCAAGAACCAAAGCTAAAAACCAGACCTTCATCGCCGTGAGACTAGCAGGAGTAAGACGCCACGACAAATTGTGCAACGTAGACTACGTCGTCCTTTGCTTTCCTTGGTACGAGGATGTATGCCTCATTTTCGGATCATTCGATTGATCTGCAGTGCGCCACCTATTGTGACTCATGCTATAGAATCCATACGCTGGACCGGATCTGACCGAGCGCTCAGTGCCGATTGATGCGTCCTCCTCGGGTCCAAGTGCCGACTTTTAACACGCCAATGTCCGCCACGACTCTGCCCGCCTGCTATTACGTAGATCCCGAGTTCTTTCGCGAAGAACTAGAACGCTTCTATTGCCAGGACTGGATCTGCGCCGGGCGTATGAATCAGATTCCACAACCGGGCGACTACTTTTTGCGTGATATCGCTGGTGAAAGCATCATTATTACGCGTGACGCAAATGATTCATTACCAGCATTCTTCAACGTCCGCCGGCATCGTGGCACTCGGATTTGCGCCAGACCCGAAGGACACTGCGCCGGGAGGATTCAATGTGGCTCACTCAGGTTTCGTGAGCGAAACGGTTCGCGGAGCTCGTCAATTTCGCACTCTGTACACACATCTCAGGAAAAGCTGACGATGGCTTAGAATCACGCTCTGCCATACTAAAGACAGGGGCTTCGATGGAGAGATTATCCATAAGCATTTTTGGATTGGGGTACGTGGGGACGGTGTCGGCTGCGTGCCTTGCGTCCAAGGGGCACAACGTTATCGGGGTCGATCTAAACCCTGACAAGGTGGAGATGATGGACTCCGGTAGGAGTCCGGTCATAGAGGCGCAGGTAAGTGAATTGGTCGCGGCCGCGAAAAACGAGGGGAGTCTCCAAGCGAGCTGCGACGCATCTTACGCAGTACTGAACTCTGATCTTTCGTTCGTCTGCGTAGGCACGCCAGGCTTGAAGAATGGCAAGTTGGATTTGATCCACATCGAAAACGTTGCGAGAGAAATTGGCACGGCGATCAAGGTGAAGAATTCGCCTCATGTCTTTGTGTTGCGTAGCACAGTGCTGCCGGGCACAACCGAAGGGATTGTGCTCCCGATTCTGGAGAGCGAGAGTGGAAAACAATGCGGACGGGACTTCGCAGTGTGCTACAACCCAGAATTCTTGCGGGAAGGCAGCGCGGTAGCGGATTTCCAGAATCCGCCATACACGATTCTCGGCGCTCGGGAGAGCCACCACTTGGCTCCCTTGCGAAGAATTTACCAAGATATTTCTAGCACGATCTATGAAACGACGATCGCGACGGCGGAGATGGTCAAATATTTTTCGAACTGTTATCACGCGCTGAAAGTTGGGTTTGCCAATGAAATGGGATCAATGTGCAAACGTCTGGGTGTGGATTCGGAGACTGTCACGAAGATTTTTACTTCCGATACGAAACTAAATGTTTCGCCAGCGTATCTTTCACCGGGCTTTGCATTTGGCGGATCATGTTTGCCGAAGGACCTGCGTGCGATTATCTACAAGGCAAAAGAGTTGGATCTCAAGCTGCCTTTGCTGGAATCACTGATGCCGAGTAACACCGAACACTTGGATCGTGCCGTAGACATGGTAATCAGCACAGGAAAGCGAAAAATTGCCCAACTGGGATTGAGTTTCAAAGCTGGAACCGACGACCTCCGTGAGAGCCCTCTGGTGATGTTGATTAAGCGGTTGATGGGCGAAGGTTTCGAGGTTCGAGTGTGGGATGAAGATGTTTCCCTTGGACGGCTGGCGGGATCGAACCGGAAATACATTGAGGAAGTAATTCCGCATATCGGATCCGTATTGTCGGGAGACTTGCAGTCGGTGATGCGCGGAGCCGAAGTAGTGATCTTGGGGAACAAGTCTGCAGACCGTGAGCAACTGGCGGATTATTTGACGCCCGATCAGGTTGTGATTGATCTGGTCCATCTGGACGCGGAGCTGCGTCCGCGGAGCGTTGCAAAATACGAAGGGATCTGTTGGTAGCAGTAATTCTCCCCATCGCTATATTAGTATCGGTTGACTGAACGCTCCGCTGGTCCTACTGCTTGGTGCTACTGCAACGGAATCTGGACGTTTGAAACGATGTTCGAGTAGCTGCTCTCTTCGTTACTCGTATCTACGGCAGTGGTGGCGTAGCAGTACGACGTCCCGTTCACCACGTTGGAGTCCGTATACAAGGTGCTCGAATTTAGCAGCGGGTTAATCTTTGAGAACGAACCGCAGGAACTTGAATAGACCGCGCGATAGACGTTATAGCCGGCGATGTTCTGTGACGTGCTTGGGTTCCATGTCAAATTGACGGAGTGATTGGGTGCCGCCGTGCCCGTACCTGTGAGTGCTTCCGTTGTGGTGGACGGTTGGGCATTGCTGGTAAACGTCAGCGTGGCACTCGCAGCTCCAGTTGTCGTGGGGCTGAAGGTAACCGTAAACGAAACGCTCTGGCCCGCCGGGATAGTCACCGGCAGCGTTAGTCCTCCAACCGTGAATACCGAGTTGTTCGTGCTTGCGCCCGTAACCGTTACGCTCGCGCCACTTGCGGTCAGCATTCCAGACGAGCTTCCGCTGCTGCCAACCTCCACGCTGCCGAGGTTCATGGTCGTCGGACTGACAGCAAGTTGCCCAACTGCCGCGGTCCCGCTGCCGGAGAGTGGAATGGTCAGAGTGGGATTCGAAGCGTTAGATGTGACCGTGAGATTGCCGCTGGCGCTACCCGCCGACGATGGCGCAAACGAGACGCTGAAGGTGGCGCTCTGTCCTGCGGTCAGCGTAACAGGAGTAGTGATCCCGGTGAAGCTGAATCCCGATCCGCTAATTGCGACCTGCGAAATCGTGACGCTGGTTCCACCGTTGTTGGTGATGGTCTCCGACAGAGACTGCTTGTTCCCGACCGTGACGCTGCCAAAGCCGAGACTCGTGGGATTGGCTCCCAGCGTGCCTGGTGTCACTCCGCTGCCCGACAATGGAATGGTCAGAGTGGGGTTGGAGGCGCTAGACGTGATCGTGAGGTTTCCGCTGGCGCTCCCCGCCGACGATGGCGCAAACGAGACGCTGAAGGTGGCGCTCTGTCCTGGGGTCAGGGTGACAGGAGTAGAGATTCCGTTGAAGCTGAATCCAGAACCGCTGATTGCGACCTGAGAAATCGTGATACTGGTTCCTCCGGTGTTGGTCACGGTCTCGGACAGGGACTTGTTGTTCCCGACAGTCACGCTGCCAAAGCTGAGACTCGTGGGATTGGCTCCCAGCGTACCAGGTGTCACTCCGCTGCCGGACAATGGGACCGTTAACGTTGGATTTGAAGCATTAGAGGTGATGGTCAGATTGCCGCTGGCACTGCCCGCCGACGATGGAGCAAACGAAACGTTGAAGGTGGCGCTCTGTCCTGCGGTCAGGGTGACAGGAGTAGTGATCCCGGTGAAGGTGAATCCCGATCCGCTAATTGCGACCTGCGAAATCGTGACGCTGGTTCCACCGTTGTTGGTAATGGTCTCCGACAGAGACTGCTTGTTCCCGACCGTGACGCTGCCAAAGCCGAGACTCGTGGGATTGGCTCCCAGCGTGCCTGGTGTCACTCCGCTGCCCGACAATGGAATGGTCAGAGTGGGATTGGAGGCGTTAGACGTGATCGTGAGATTGCCGCTGGCACTACCCGCAGACGACGGAGTAAACGAAACGCTGAAGGTGGCACTCTGTCCTGCGGTCAGCGTAACAGGAGTAGTGATTCCGGTGAAACTGAATCCCGATCCGCTGATCGTGACCTGAGAAATCGTGACGCTAGTTCCACCAGTGTTGGTCACGGTTTCAGATAGAGTTTGCTTATTTCCTACCGTCACAGTACCAAAGCTGAGGCTCGTGGGATTAGCGCCCAGGGTGCCTGGTGTAACTCCATTGCCGGACAACGGAATGGTCAGGGTTGGATTGGAGGCATTGGATGTGACAGTGAGGTTGCCGGCTACATTGCCTGCTGACGATGGAGCAAACGAAAGGTTGAAGGTTGCGCTTTGTCCGGCAGTCAGCGTGACAGGAGTGGTGATTCCGGTGAAGCTGAATCCCGATCCGCCAATCGCGACCTGAGAAATCGTGACAGTAGTTCCGCCGGTGTTGGTCACGGTCTCGGACAGAGACTTTGTGTTTCCAACGGTCACGGAACCAAAGCTGATGCTGCTCGGATCGGCTCCAAGGCCTCCAGGTGAGACTCCAGTGCCAGCCAAAGGAATGGTCAAAGTTGGATTCGAGGCGTTGGACGTGATCGCGACATTGCCGCTAGCGCTTCCGGCGGCGGACGGGCTAAACGAGACTGTGAAGCTCGCACCCTGTCCTGAAGCGAGTGTGAGGGGAGCAGCGATTCCGCTAATAGTGAATCCGCCGCTGGCTGCAACCTGAGAGATAGTGACGCTCGACCCACCTGTGTTGGTTACAGTCTCCGACAGTGACATGGTCTTGCCAGTGATTACGCTGCCGAAGTCGAGGCTGGTTGGACTGGATGACAGGGTGCCGGCCGAAACTCCCATGCCAGACAATGGCAAGGTCAGCGTGGAATCGGAAGCATTCGATGTGATGGTGACTGCGCCAGCTGCACTCCCGGCAGCCTGGGGAGCGAACGCAACTGTGAAGTTCGTACTCTGAGAAGGATTCAGCGTCAGTGGAGCGGTAATCCCACTCATTTGGAATCCACCGCCGCTAAGAGAAACCTGCGAGATGCTGACGCTCGACTCGCCGGAATTCGTAAGAGTTATCGTTTGTGTCTGCTGGGTTCCTAGGATCACGTTCCCGAAGCCTTCACTGCTTGGATTCACAGTGAGCTGCCCTGGGGGGACTGCGCTTCCAGTCCCAGCTCCCGCAAGATTCAAAGTCGTCGTAGCGTTTGACGCATCGCTGGTGATGGTTGCCGTCGCACTGAAAGATGCAACA
>DATJWZ010000401.1:0-13562 GCA_035500795.1 Candidatus Eiseniibacteriota bacterium
CGTTCACCAGGATACTCAGTGGAGGATCTGACACGACGCAGCCGATTCGCCATGTACAGGCGTCCGACGCACTGAAAGGCGAACAGATTCTGGAGGTTCTCCAGCGGCAAGGTTGGGAAACGGCGTCCATGCGAAGCTACATTGACGATGTTGGGTTCGTGAGAGAACGCGTGCTACGCGCGACGGGAGGCGTGGAGCCGCCTCGGCCACCGTTTCCGCCGGACGATCCGACAGGAGTGCATCTTTTTGGACGGAGATAGTTACACCATTACATTTCAGGAATCCCCGCATGTTCGCGCGCAGAATTCCTGCAAGAATCGCGGAGAAAAGACATTCTATGGTGGAAGCATTCCAGCGAGTTGCAGAATTCTGAACGGCAGGGAGCGATATTATGCGGACCTTCGTGTTTCAGACCGTCACGTGCCTGGTCATGGCAGTTATGAGCTTTTCGCAGAATCCTGCAGCGGCAGTTTCTGCGAGGCACTCACAAAGAGACGAACAGCAGATTCGGCAAATTGAGGCTGACATGCTGAAAGGCGAGATGCATAGTGATCCGGCAGTGTTCGAGGAAGATCTTGCCGAGGACTGCGTCAATTGGCCAGCTGGCCCGGATTTCACGAAAGCCCGGCTGGTAGAGGGAATTCGCAAGTCTCAGGGGCAGGCTCCTCCCTATACCGCGGAGGATGAAGACATGCACGTCTACATCCTGGGTGATACTGCAGTCGCTATCTACGTGAAGAGATATGCGGTGAGAGCAAACCCCGACCACGTAGACCTGCAGGATTTGACCGACATCTTTGTACGGAGCGGTAGTATCTGGAAGCTGAAAATATCGAGAGCGAGTCCGCATAAGAAAGCGGAAAGCTGAGTTAGATTTCATTTCAAAAACCAGACAGAGATGCCCTGCCAGTGCTACCGTCGCAACGTCTAAGAACAAGGCCGGGGATCGCGGAGGAGTGCTCCGAGTGTCCCCGGCGAAAATTAAATTATTGACTGATGTATACGTTGTCGAATGTTGAGTCGACGGCGACCCATGTGTCACTAGCAGTGCAATTCGCCGGAAATACATTCACCGACACCGTATTGTTTGGATTCACCGCTGGCATGGTGTCGGAGTACGTGTATGGAATGTTCCCGGACGTTGTCTGATGCGTGACATCGTTCGTCCAGCTGAGAACGAATTGGTGGTTGGGCTGGTCCCATTGTACCGTTGCGGTAATGGGCGTTCCCATTGTCACCGTGCCAATTCCGATGGTCTGGAGTGGAGTGTATCCGAGCGACATCTGACCTAAGACGTCAATCTGGCTCTTCGGATCAGTCGAGATGTGGCCCAGCACCAAAGATGCGCCGAGGTTGTTGTTGGGGTTTCCCGATCCGTCATTGAAGAACATGCCAAAGATGCTCGCGTTGCCGCCCAATTCAGGATTAGCCGCGCAGCTCTTTTCCACGATATTTCGTACGGTCACATCGGCGGTGATGCTTTTGATCGCCAGAGGATTGGCGAAGTTCGCGCCAGCGCCGCTCCACTGATACCCGGTGTTGCTCGTTCTCAGTCCAGAGATGCGACGAGCGACGCGCAGTTTACCGCTCTCAATGTCAATCACGCACTCCTCCGACCTGGTGGTCGATGAGCAGTAGGTAGTCCAGAGTGCGTCGTTGATAAGCGATTGGCTGAAATTGTCGTAGAGCGTTGCACTCGGAGCGGAACGGTTGGGGCTCGGCGCTGCTTGAAGTGCCAGAACTGCAGCGATCACGATGACAGCGAATCCAAAAGCCTTCATTTTAGGTGTGGCCATGTTTGGCTCCTTGCAGACGGGTTTGGGGCCCGCTCGCCTCAGGGGTTGTTGCGTCCCGACAGGGTGGGGCGTACTTTTCGGGGGGCGAGCACAACGCCGCAATTGTCGGCGGGGAGTGGAAGGTTGTCAATGACTGTTGACACCGTAGACCGCTGAGCCGCGATTCGAGAAAGAGTCGTCTCGAGCTAGTCTGAAGAGAGCGAAGGCCGGGCATCCCGGAATGGTTTCCGGATTCCCGGCCTCGTCTTAGTGCACCTTGGTGGAGAAACCGTGGGCTAAAGCCCCTGATTTTGGGGCTCTGGAAGCGGCCTGAAGGGCCGATCTTCCTCTTCTACATCAGAAATGTTTTCTAGTTGGCTGCTCCCGTAGCGTTGCTTGCCGCCGTTGTCGGGGCTGCGGGTTGAGCCGTTGCACCGGCGCCGTAGCGGCCCAGACGTGGGAAGAACGGGGTGACTTCGAACGGCATCTTGTCACGCGGCGAAGTGATGGCGACGGGAGCCGTCTTCACCATTTCAGCCTTGTCATCCCACGGATTGATCTTGACGCGTCCGCCAAGAGGCAGAGCCGCGATCTGATCGAGCTTATTGTTGTCGAGCGCCGGCCCCAGCGTCGCGAGGGCGGAGAGGCGAGTGACCTGTCCACCTTCCCCGAGTGGATTGCCCAGGTGCGTTGTCATCAGGGCGTTCAGACTCGCGGCGTGCGCTTGCAGCGACTTCAGAAACAAGCCGACGTTGTCGAGCTTCTGCGCGTAAGGCGAATTCTTCAAGAGCTCCACTGCCTTTTTGTCGGCAGCTGCTTCTTCTTCCGGAATGTGCTTGAATCCCAAGTTCTGGTACGTGGCGTCGTCAGAGAAGAGCATGCGGTCGTTGAACGCGTACTTCGAGCCCAGGTTGTGTCCGAGCACGATGTGCGCCAGTTCATGAGAGAGCACCGCCGCAAGGCTAGCCTCGTCGGGAAGAACGTCCACTAATCCGCGGCTGATGACGATCGTGTTGCCCACGCTGAATGTCTCGAGCGGAGAGGTGAGCAGCACGCGGGCGCGAACAGGGCGCGGCAGATCGATGTTGTTGGTGACTTCCAGGTTGTTGATGACCGTTTGAAGAATATGATCGACGTCGCCTTCGGGAGCGAGCAGACCAGCTTCGGTCAAGCGCTCAACGACGTTATCTTCCGCCTGCTGCTGCCATACGCGTTCAGCTTGCAACGGTGAAGCGTCTTGTTGGGCAGAGCTTTCGTCGGTAACGCTGTCGACGCGGATGTTGGTCAATTCGTCATCCTTGCTGCCCTTTTTCAGGTCGTATCCCCAAATGCGGGTCTGCGCCTTGAAGGCCATCTTGTTCTTCACGCCTGCGCTGAAGTCGCCTTCTTCGCTATAGATGAAGGACGGCACCCAGTAGCCGGGAATAAGATTCAAGCGCCAGCTATCCATGTGGAAGAAGTAGCTGTTGCGCGGAGCGGGATAGTAGGTGCCATTGAGGCGGACGATGTTGTATCCCTGATCTTCGACCCAGATGCGGCCGAGGAAGCGTCCGTGACCGGACTTCGGTTTCGGAGTTACGTCGAACACCAGGCAGCGCACTTCGCCGAGAAATTCGCGGCGAACGTAGTGAAAGTCATAGTGCTCGCGATCAAAGTCAGTGCGATCGGCGTAGACCATCCAGGAGAAGCCCATCGGCTGGTACTGGACTTTATAAAGCTTCTGAAACCCGCCGAGCAGGCGGGTCTGCATGCTCTTGTCTTCTTCCTTGAGGTAGTCCTTGCGGTCGACGGTTTCGCCCATGTCGAGACGGCCGAGGAAATAGTGGTCCTCGCTGGGCACGGGGCCGAGTTGCGGGTCCGCAGTCAGGTTCTGTAAATAAGTCTCCACGACGGGCGTGCGGTTCGAAAGAATCTTGATCAGCCCGTGCTCGCGCTCAATGAAAAGATTCACGACCTGATCCATGGTGGTCGGTGCCGCAAATGCAGGCGGAGGCGCAATCGCGGAGCTCTGCGCCGCAGGAGCTTGCTGTGGCGCGGCGGCCTGTGAGGGCTGCTGCGCAGGAGCAGAATCGGCGGGTTGAGATGGTTGCGCCGTCTGTGTTGCTTGTGGCGCGGCCGGTTGGGACACCTGAGGTCCCGTCGCCTGCTGAGCAGCGGCGCTGAGCGAAATCAGCAAGGCCGCAGTGAAGATCAGATTCGAAGTGCGCATGACTATCTCCAAGACCAATTGTCCGTACTCAGTTGCCAGTACTCAGTTAACTTTTTCCATCTCAAGCATCTGGTACGTGGTTCGAACTGGTTGTCATTTTCCTAGTGCCCCAGCCCTCGAGGCCTTCCAGTAACCGAGTGCGAGTACCAGGTACTGCTGCTAGTACGCCAGCTGGAACGTCACGTGGACGACCGCTGTGGAATCCATCGGTTGTCCGTAACGGAGAGCTGGCTTGAAACGAATCTTGTTTGCTGCCGCGATGGCAGCTTCGTCGAGGCCATGACCCAGGCCGCGAACGACTCGATTGACGTGCAGCGTGCCATTGGCTGAAAAGCTCACTTCCAGCAGGACTTCGCCTTCCAGCTTCATATCGCGCGCTTCCTGCGTGTAAATCGGGTTCGGCTTGAACGTGATCTCGACTGGAGTTGTCGCCGGGCCGCTGTCTTGAATCACCTTGGGGCCGGTGCTCTGGGCGACCTGCTGCGCTCCGAAGCCGCCGGTCGAGACGCCTTGTCCGTTGCTGCGACCGTCACCCTTCCCAGGAGTAGCCACACCGTTTCCGAAGTCGGCGCTGGCAACCGTGCCTTTAATTCCTTTTGCGCCGCCGGAGCCATTGCCCTGTCCCGGGCCGGCGGGCATATCAAATGAGCCTAGAGACGCGGTATAGAGCTTCGCGCCCTGCTTGCCGGTGCCGGGCAATCCGTTGGGATCGCCGAAGCCGCCGGTCTGAACTTTGTTAATCGGAGCGTTCACAGTCGGAGTCTGGGAACTGCCCTGTCCGAAGTCTCCGGTGTGGACCAGCTGCGGACGGGCACCACCCGCCGTCTTGATTTCCGGAGGAGCGAACTGATTTACCACCACTTTCGGAGCCTCAACGGGCTGCGGCGGTTCGCGACGTATCTCGTGCGGTACGACCAGCTTGGGTTGATCCAGGACCGGCATCTTCACGGCAGGGAGCAACTTCGCATGAACCTCCGGCTTCACTTTGATTGGTTCAGCCTCGGGCCGAAGAGATGGCAAAGGAATGATTTCGGTCACGTGGTACTGGGCGAGCGTCAACTTTTCTGGCATGAGGACGGAAATGTTGATGACAATCAGAAGGATGAGCGCAACGATGCCATAGGCGGCCGCGATCGCTTTCTTGTTCAGTTTCCGTTCGGGCAATAGTCCGAGCTGAAATCCGCCGTAAGCAGTTGGCATGCATTTCCTTCCATTGGGACCCGGTCGGGGAGTTACCAGGAGCTTGGAGTCTTAAAAATAAGGGAGATAGGACAGGGGGTAAACGTGTCCACGGCTCTTGACCTTCAGTAACCACAGGTGTTTCTTTTTGAGAAAATAGCCTGAAATGGGACGTTGGAAGCTGTCTTACGAGGAAAGCGGAATACCGCTGGGGCCGCGGAGAGGTGCCGTCAAGGGCGCAGAGAAACTGCGTCTATCATCTGCGGCAATCCTCTACGAAGTCGGCTCTCAAGATTTTTGGAATGCAGATGGAAGAAGCAAACTGGTGATCCAGCCTACGAAGAATGTGACTCCGCTGCCGATCATGACCCACCACGTCCACGGGATGTGGGTGCCGAGCCAAAGATAGAGTTCTACCGAGAAGCCGCATAGCATGCCGACGAAGACGCCTGCCTGATTCGCGCGTTTCGTAAGTACACCGAGGAGGAATGCGCCAAGGAGTGCTCCGTAGGCGACCGAAGCGATCTGCAATCCGACCTCGACGACGCGGCCGGCTTTGTGCAAAGCAATGATCGCCAGTGCGAAAAGGATGAGCGCCCAGATCAAGGTGGCGACTCGCGAAAGCCGCATATTCGTTTGCTCGTCAGATTGGGGGCGCAGGCGGGCGTAGAAATCCATGATTGCGCTTGAGGACAGGGAATTTAGGGCGGCGCTCAGGTTTGACATCGCGGCAGCCAGGATTGCAGCGATCAGCAGTCCAGAGATTCCGTGCGGCAATTTGCTTACGATGAAAGTCGGATAGATGCGATCCGGGCGACCGAATACAGCAGAAGGCACGTGGTAATAGGCCCACAGCATGACACCCACGATCAGGAAAAGGACGAATAAAAATAAGATGGCAACCCCGCTTGAAATGAGGGCGGTAACCGATTGCTTTCGTCCTCGGGCTGCGAGAAGGCGTTGCACGATCAACTGATCGGTGCCATGGCTGGCGGTGGTGAAGACAGCTCCACCGATTACGCCGGACCAGAAGGTATAAGGAATCCAGAAGTTGGGGGTGAAGTCGAAGATCCGCAGCTTGCCTGCTGCCGCTGCGGCGGAGTGAATGGCAGCCCATCCGCCGGGAACTAGATGTGTGATCGTGACGAGGCCGACGAGAGTGCCACCGACGTAAATAACGGTCTGTACGACGTCGGTCCAGATGACCGCGGCGAGCCCTCCTTCAAAGGTATAGATAAGAGTCAAAGCCGTAATGATCGCGATGGACGCTACCTGACCCGTGCCGAGCGCAATCGACACTACGATCGAGACCGCATATACGCGGACGCCTTCTGCTGCGGAGCGAGTGAGTAGAAAGAGTCCGGCGGTAAAGGAGCGGAGGGTACGCCCGAAGCGGCGTTCGATGAGTTCGTAGGCGGTATAGAGATCGCCACGGAAATAATGCGGCAGAAGCAGGAAACTGATGATGATGCGTCCGACCACGTAGCCCATTACGACTTGAAGGAACGTGAGGTTCGTGTCATAAGCGAGGCCGGGAATGCTGATGATGGTGAGAGTGCTGGTTTCGGCAGCAACGATGGAGAGGGAAATGGCCCACCATGGGATATCGCGTCCCGCGAGAAAGTAGTCGCGGAGAGTGCGCTGTTTTTTGCGGAAGCGCAGGCCGAAGAGTGTGATACCCGCGAGATAAACGGCGATGATGGCGAAATCGAGTTTGTTCAGGCCCATGCGTCGGCGGAAGCGATCCGGTTCTTCCTCGGGCAAAGTGCGCGGGCAAGATGCCCGCGCGACAGCCGGCGAGGCGCCGGCGCTACATTCCTACTGATTATCGCGGTGATCGAGAGTTTCTGCGAGTGAGACTCTTTGGTCGCCGCTGGTTACGAGTGTGCTTCCGGATGGGCGGAGCATCCGTGCTGCTGTGTTAGAACTAAGCCGTGCCTTACTTTCTGGGAATTGACGGCGGTGGGACGAAAACGACTTGTGCCGTCGGGGATGAGTCTCGTCTGCTGGCGACGGCGACCGCTGGGCCCAGCAACATTGTTCGAGTGGGAGAGGATCACGCGCGCGAATCGTTACACAAAGCAGTTCGGCAGGCGTGCAGCGCGGCTGGGATTCGCGCAGCGGAGATTGCGCGCACCTGCGTAGGCGGGGCAGGGGCTGGACGTCCGGAGGTGGCGGAGATTGTCCGTAGCATCTTGTCGGAGACTGTGGCGGGTCCCATCGATGTCGTCGGAGACATGCAGACCGCACTGGAAGCGGCATTCGATAAGGGGCCCGGCGTGGTGGTGAATGCGGGAACGGGTTCGTTCGCGTATGGGCGAAACCAGCGCGGCCAAACGCTGCGCGCCGGCGGTTGGGGATTCGCGATTGGAGATGAAGGGTCGGCGCACTGGATTGGGAGGGAGGCTGTTCGCACGGTTTTGCAGGAGAGCGAGCACGGAGAGGACAGCTCTGCGTTCATCGAAACATCTCTGGTGCACGGATTGTTCAAGGCGTGGGGCGTGCGCTCGTTTCTGGATCTGGCGCGTGCTGGCAACTCAGTTCCGCCTCCGGATTTTGCGGCGCTCTTCCCCGCTGTGGTGACTAGCAAGGATGAGATTGCGCGAAATGTCTTGCGAGAAGCGGGGCGGGAATTGGCGCGTTTGGCTGAAGTTGTAATCGGCAGGTTATTTGGTGAAGACCTGTCCGTCGTACCGGTGGCCATGACGGGCGGCGTCTTTCGTCATGCGGAGCTGGTCCGGCAGGTTTTCTACAATGAGTTGCGCAAGGCCGATCCGCGGGTGCAGGTAAAGACTGAGGTTGTGGACCCAGTCGAAGGTGCGCTGCGGATGGCGCGACGGGCCGCCGGATAAAGCATTTACCACAAAGGTCACGAAGGTACACGAAGGAAATAAAAAAATGGCTGGCCTGGCCTGTTATGGATGAAGCTTCCCAAGTTGAACATTCAGGCCATCCTGCTGATGGCGATGGGTCGATTGAACCGGGTAGAGACTCACCGGGGCTCAGTGAAGATCTCGCGCTCGCGAGATTGAAAGATTCCGAAGTCACTAAAGAGTCCATCGAAGAAATCGCGCACGACTCTGCGGCGATGAAGTCGCGAAAAGTGCGTTTAGCTCTGGCCACTCACGCGCGAACGCCGAGGCGGATTGCGCTTCGCGTCATTCGGGAACTCTATACATTCGAGCTGATGCAGTTTGCACTTCTGCCGGTCGCGCCCGCCGACCTGAAGCGGATCGCCGATGAATTGCTGATTGGACGGCTGGCGTCGATCACATTAGGAGAACGGATCGCGTTGGCTCGGCGTTGTTCCGGCGTAGTGGCTGGCGGACTACTGCTCGATAAGGAATCGCGCGTGTGGCAGACCGCATTGGAGAATCCGCGGCTCACTGAGATTGGGGTCATTCGGGCTTTGGCAAAAACCAGAGGTTCGCGGGCATTTGTGGAGGCTGTTTGCTATCACGCGAAGTGGTCGGTGCGCATTGAGGTCCGATATGCTTTGTTGCGAAGTGCCTACACGCCGCTGACCAAGGCGATTGAATTTGCGCGACGCATTCCCCCGCCACAGTTACGGGATATTCTGCATGTTTCGAAGTTGCCTGAGAGTGTGAAGCGGGTGCTGCGGAAGGAAATTCAGGAGAGTTAGCCAGATTTGTTTTCGACGCTGGCAAAAAGCTTTACCGCGAAGTTCGCGAAAAAAGGCCGCTGATGTCGCGAAGAGAACCTGCCGAGATCCCGTCCCGGCTCGATCCCACTAGCTCCGATTATCTGCCTCCACCTACCGCCAGAATTGCTCCCGTTACGTACGATGCCGCTGGGGACAGCAGCCACAGGACTGCTTCTGCGATTTCTTCCGGCTGGCCTGCGCGGTTCATCGGGATCGTCGGCATTAAGCGCTGGAGGCGGCCCGGTTCGCCGTTGGTTTTGTGGATGTCTGTATCCGTTAGTCCCGGAGCAACCGCATTTACTCGAATTCCTTCGGTCGCAACCTCGCGCGCCAACCCGATCGTGAAGCTATCAATTGCGCCCTTCGATGCAGCATAGTGCACCCATTCGCCGGCGGCTCCGGTGTGAACAGCGCGGGAAGAGATGTTGACGATAGCTCCGCCCTTGCCACCGTGGCGCCTCGACATGCGGCGCACGGCTTCTCGCGCGCACAGAATCGATCCCGTCACATTGACTGCGAAGGTTTTGTTGATTGCGTCTGCGGTGACGTCTTCAACACGCGCGAATCCGCCAGTGATTCCAGCATTGTTGACCAGGGCTGTGATCGGGCCCAGTTCACGCTCGGCGGTTTCGAACATCGCAATGATTTGTTGTACGTTGGAAACGTCGGCATGGATCGGAAGAGCTTTTCCAGCGCGCCTGATGATTTGATCCGCAACGACTTTGGCTTCTTTCTCGCCCGTCGAGTAATTCAGGGCAACGGCATAACCATACTTCGCGCCAAGGCGTGCGACCGCCGCGCCGATTCCCCGGCTGGCTCCGGTCACAATCAGAGTGCCTTTACTTTGAGCTTGGACGTTTGTTTCCACAGCTAGACTTTCGCCATCTCGCGTTTGCCGTGCATCAGTTCGAGGACCGCCTCATACAACCGACGCCGGGCCTCATGCCGTTCATAAGCGCGCGTAATGTAGCGCACGCGAACTTCTACGCTACCCCCCATGGGTTGCACATTGATGCCGGGCAGAGCTTTGAGTGTTTTCGCGCGGTATTTGGTAGTGGTCTCCTGCCACTCGGCTTCGGCAGTTCGAGCGTTGGTAGCTGTTTCCTGCTCGACCAGTTTTTGAATCCCGTCGATCACGGGATACGGGTCCTGGCCCGCAGGAATCGAAACTTTCAGTTCATCCCACATCCATTGGCCCGAAGTGGTGAAGTTGAAGAAATGGCCTTCGATAGCGAAGCTATTAACGAACGAGACGCGACGGCCGGTAGGATGGCTGGAGTCGGTCCAGTTGCCGGTTTCGAGCAGGACGGTTTTGAGCAATCCAACTTCGACGACTTCGCCGCCGACGCCGTTGATCTCGACCCAGTCGCCGACTCGGATACCGTTCTTGCCCATCAGCACGAACCATCCAAAGAAGGCGACGATGAAATCCTTCATGGCGACAGTGAGGCCCGCGCCAGCCAGGCCGAGCACCGTGGTCGTTTGTGTCGGCATGCCGAAAACGATGAACACAATGATGACTATGCCAATCGCCTGCGCGGCGAATTTGACGACTGCCCGCAACGTGTCGATGCGCTTGTTCTCGGCTGAAAATCCGGTGAAGAGCTGGTCGATGATGCGAGCAGAGATGTAAACCACACAGAGCACGAGAAGGATCCACAGCAAGGTTTCCAGCAGATGATGGAGAGCGACACGCTCCCGGGCTTCCACGACCGCGATCCAGTTGCCGTAGATTTCGACGAGATCCTGCTCGTCTTGAATGCGGCGGCCGCGATCGGCGAGATTTTTTTGGTCGAGCGTGTAGTGCTTGAGAGCGTCAACGGCAGCTTTGGTTTCGGCCTGAGATTGTTGACCCTGTGCCGTAGCGCTGCCTTTGAAAAAACTTCTTGCGTGTTCTTTCGCAGCCTCGCGAGCCGCTTTGTCATTTTCGAGCTGCGCGGCCAATTGCGTGCGGCGTTGCGAGAGTTGCTGCTGCTTTTTGTTGGCCTCATCCGATGCTGACTGAAGCAGGGCCTTCTTCTCGCGGAGAGCTTGCCAGGCGCGGAATACGTCGAGGAAAGTGTGTTTCTCGAAGTCCTGTTCGTGTGGATTGACAGCGGAACCGGCGGGAGCCGCGTTATGGCCAGCCGTTTCATGCTGCTCTTGCAAGCGCTTGATCTTGGCCTGCGGGTCGCCTCCGGCCTGCTCCAGGTCCTCGCTGGCATCGTCGAACTCGTCCTGATCGAGTTCCATCTGTGCCTTCACGACGTCAAGCAGATCCTGAAAGTTGTCCTTCTGCGATTCTGGCGCGGCCGCCAGCTTCTTGGTAAGAGCAGCGACTTTATCCTGATCTTCTTTGAGGGCTTGCTGCTTCTGGGCCTTTCGGGCGGCGATTTCCTTTGCTTCAGGGGAAAGCGGCGGAGGATTCAGTTGAGCAGTGCGCAGCGCGTCAAAGAAGGCGAGATCCACTTCGTGGTCGGCGGTCTTCTCCGCCTCGTGCGCGAGGGTCTGCTCTTCCTGCGTGCCGGCCGTCGCCGCGACTTGCTGCGCCGTTTGGAGCGGACGCAGGTCAACGAGGTTGCGCCTTTGCGGCGTAGTCTTTCGCGAAAGAGATTTCTTTGTGGGAGCTGCAGACAAGTCTTCATTCTGCGCGGGAATCTCACGCGTCCAAAGCAGGCCAATTACGACTGCCGCTAGGAGCACAAAAAGGACGATTGCGGTAATCCAGTGCCGCAGTTTCATAGGAATCCTGAATTCATCGAGATGCGTTAGCGTCTCGTCTACTGGTTGAAGTGGCGAGGGTGACAAGACACTTTAGCAAGAAAGTGCAGGGCGAAGAAGACCGTAAGTGATGCTGAAGCGCGCGGATGGGAGGGCAAGATGCCCTTCTGACAGCCGGCGAGGACGCCGGCCCCACACGGCCGTAATCTGGGATGGCAAGGACCTTCGGCATAACATCCAGACAATGCTTGAGTATTTGCGATCGTTGGTGCGCGAGCCGTGGAAGCCCATTTCGCGTCCGGCTTTGGCGGGATGGCTTATCTTTTATGCGGCTTTCCTGGTTTATGCGATCTCTGCACCTGGGCCCGGGCTATTTATCGACAACGCCAATCTTATTGTCCACGAGGGTGGGCATAATTTGTTCGGATGGTTTGGGCCCACGCTCGGCCTTTGGGGCGGAACACTGCTGCAGTGGCTAGTTCCGTTTCTGCTGGCGGCCTATTTCTTCGCTGAGCGGCAGATAGCCGGATTCGTATTCTGCTCTTTTTTCTTTTTTGAGAACTGGCTGTATACCGCGACCTACATGGCCGATGCCCGGGCACAACAACTTCCGCTGGTGACGACGAGCGATCCGGATTTCGTGGAGCATGACTTTCACGCGATCTTTTCCAGCCTGGGAGTGCTCGAGTTCGATACCAAGATCGCGGCGGTGGTGCGGGTACTGGGATGGTTGGGAATGATCTCTGTAACGATGTGGCTTGTGTGGAGGGGGAGGTCGAAGCGTGAGACTTAGCGTCATTGCGTTAGGTGCTGTGGCCATCTGTTTATCTACATTTTCAAACTCAAGAATCGCCGCCCAAGAGAGTTGCGATATACCTAAGGTGCTTAGCGATGCCTTGCGAGGGAAGTACCCCGAGTTGACAGTGCTTCGCATTAACGACCTCCCGCAATCGGATCGGGAGCTGTTTCAGAAGGAGCACGGGCAAGACTGCGCAGGTATGACAAAGGTCGATTTTTATGGAGACGGAGCACCGACCTGGGCTCTTGTTTTAGTCCCGAGCGAGAAGAATGGCGGTAGTGCAAAACTGATTCTCGCACGTAAAGGCTCTCGCGGATTTGAATTTTCGGCGCTGGACAGCGCAAACCAGCCAACGGCAGTAGTGTGGCAGGCGCCTTCAGGTACATACAGCGATCTCGAATCCGACAAAACGATTCGCGCTAAGCATCAAGTGCTAGTTTTTGCGAGCTACGAAAGCTGGGCAATTGTCTATGCCTGGATGGATAACCACATTGGTAAGGTGTGGCTTGCTGACTAACAGCACTGTGAATTCTAGAGATCAACAGCTCTCACGGAATCCAATCTCCAATGAAGATATTTGTTTCGTGTGGGGCTTTGCCGTTGCGGTTTGAGGCCCAAACGAGTTTCTTGCCATCCGGAGAGAACATGGGGAATCCGTCGAAGCCGTCGCTGTAGGTGATTCGTTCGAGCGCGCTGCCATCGGGATTCATTGTCCACAGTTCAAAGTTTCCCTCGCCGCCTGTGGAGTGCGCGACTGGGTCGTAGTTCGACGAGAAAATGATTTTCTTCCCATCGGCAGTGAATGCCGGTCCGAAGCTTGCTGCGCCCAGATTTGTAATCTGCTTTTTGTCACTGCCGTCGGACTTCATCAGCCAGATTTCGAGCGACGTGGGGCGGATCAGATTTTGCGCGAGCAGTTCCTTGTAGTCGGCAATATCTTTTTCTGCCGTGGGATGGTAGGCGCGGTAGACGATCCACTTACCATCAGGAGAAAATGTCGGGCCGCCGTCATAGCCGAGTTCGTGCGTGAGTTGCTTCACGTGCGTACCGTTGGAATCCATGATGTAGATGTCGAGGTCGCCATTGCGGACGGATGTGAAGGTGATCTTCTTGCCGTCGGTCGAGATCGTTGCCTCGGCGTCGTAGCCTGGAGTTGTCGTCAGTTGCTTGAGGTCGGAGCCGTCGGGATTCGCGGTGAAGATGTCATATCCTGCGTAGACGCCCCAGACATATCCT
>DATJWZ010000402.1:0-2042 GCA_035500795.1 Candidatus Eiseniibacteriota bacterium
GCCGGACTCGAAACTGAGCGGCTCCTAGCCGAATGGCGTTGGCTATGTCCGTCTCGGCTCTCGCTTGTTGCAAGAAATGTGTTCGGTGAATTGTTCCTGCAAGACGAAACTGGCTCAGTTTTTTGGTTGAATACAACCACGGGAAAATTGAACAGAATTTCAAACTCACATTCAGAATTTCTGGAATTAGCTGAGACCGCCGAAAAGCAACGAGAGTGGTTCGTCGAAAAAGAAGCGATGAACCATGCGCAACTCGGCCTTGTTCCGGGTTCAACGCAGTGTATCGGTTTTGGTGTGCCTGCGGTGTTCGCCGAAGGCGGCACGCCTGCTACAGCTTACATTGCGGACATCTATGAGCATGTTTCTTTTCTTGGAGACCTCCATAGACAAATCGCAACTTTGCCAGATGGAAGTAAGGTACGTCACCGAGTCAATCCTCCAAAACCTGCATCACAAAGCAGAATTTGACGGGGTCGGTCCCGGTACCTAAGTTGCCGGTTACCCGACAAACCAGGAGTTAGGGCCGCTTCACAACGCAAACTGTTTCCGAAGCGCCTCGGCAAAATCGTTCGGCCCCCAACCCACTCGCTGCTCGTTCTCACCGAGAAATGCCTCGGCTGCCTCTCTCAGTCGGTCGGATATTTCGGGTTGATTCAACTCGGCAATCAATGCCGGAACCGCCCGAGGCTCTTTTCGGGTGGCTAAGGCGGCGAGTGCTTCTTCGCGTACATCGCAGTTCGGGTCGTTCATTCTCTCAAGTAGTGATTCACGTATCTCACGCGAATCCTGACCTCCGAGCACCCCGAGGCCAAACGTTGCCCAATCACGCACGTCGTCGTCAACATCGTTCATCAGTGCCATTAATGCCGGCACAGCCCGCGGGTCATCAGCAAAATTACCCAATGCACAAGCCACGGCAAATCTGACATCGGTGTTTTCGTGCTCGCAATTTGCAATTACCAAAGGCACCGCGAGCGGATTTCCCACATGTCCGAGCGCATGAATTGCCGAGAGCAATGGCAAAAAGTCCCGTTCTCGTTCCACCAGTGCCGACAGAATCAAATAGGACTCGGCGGGAAAATTGTTTTGGCGATGTTCAAACGTCCGCCCAATTTGAGCGAGCACATCTGCTCCGCGAGCACGTCTCAGCGGGTCCTCTGAACGACACCACTCCGCGGCTCGCTCGAAAACGGCGCGACTGCCTATCTTTCGCAACGTCTTGACGGCTTCCCACGGCGAATCATCTTCGTAGTCACCGACCAAAGTTTGCGCGAAAATGTTGTCCAACTCTTCCACAATCATGGCAAAAGCATACCACTCGGACGGCTGAGTCCCGATTAACGCGGAAATCGTCCAAGTACGTATCAGTACCTCGGATTTCAGATTATCGGATACACTTTTCAAGTGAAACTACTGCGCTACATCGAACTCAAGAGCGGCGGTTATTCCGACAATGGTCCCGCCTGGATTGCGTATGTGGAACAATCCAAAACCGGCCGAACTCTCTATTTCAACGGTCGGGGACTGATGAAGCTCAAAGGGCAGCGGCGTGGCGCGGGTGGCGGTAATTACGTCGATATGGAAACTGGTGAATCGTTTTGGGTTTCTGGCGTAAAAAAGAATGGGGAAGACCGCCACTGGGCCGGGTCAGGGAAAGTTTTGGTTGAAGCCGCAGCGCTCAATGAATACCTAAGAACCATCAAAGCCAAGGACCTCGATACATCGCGTTGTGAAGTGACAAACTCCATCCTTCAGACCGACATTAAGAGGCTTTCACGGCTGGCCAATTCGCCTCTTTGAGTAGTGGGAGAAATCCCAACTGTCAGTCACTTGCCGTCAGCGCCTGATTAACGCGGAAATCGGAAACTTAAAGTACTAGCCGGAACCTTTCCGATTTTCCGACTTACCAGATGGGATGAGAAGGCCGGTCTCCTAGCGGGATGCGATACGCTCCCAATGTTCGACGTGCTCGAGGCACAAGAAAAAAGGAGACCGGCGATGAAGAAGATTAGCACTGTGCAGGTATTTGGGAACGAAATTTT
>DATJWZ010000403.1:0-9073 GCA_035500795.1 Candidatus Eiseniibacteriota bacterium
GATGAAACATTGCATGGCATACCGCTCCTTCTTTGATAACGGAATCCGGGCAGCGGCCGGTTCAGACTTCAGCCCTGGCCCCTTCGCCCCGCTGATGGGCATCCAAGGCATGGTCACGCGCACCGGCTGGAATGGAGAAACATGGGGAGCCAATCAGCGCATCACCGTGGACGAGGCCCTGCAAGTGAACACGATCAACGGTGCGTACAACTCTCACGAAGAAGCCATCAAAGGCTCGATCACGCCCGGCAAGCTGGCGGACTTCGTTGTTCTCGCGGACGATCCGCACACTCACAGCCCCGACAAACTCAAAGACATCGAGATCGTGGAGACGGTTACCGGCGGCAAGGCCGTGTACCAAAAGTGAGTGGCCGTTCATTCACGATAATGGCAGAGACTAGCTGCTTTCATCCCCTGTACAACTGGAATGGCGCCCAATAATAAGGACTGCGGAAGGTGCCGCTCCTCAGTAACGAAATTTTGGCGATGCGAAGAGCAACTTCCGGTTCCGATCCTTTGGCGAGTTCGTCATAAAAGCGATTCATCAATTGGTCCGTTGATGAATCTTCAACGTCCCACAGAGCAGCAATCACGTTTCGCGAACCAGCGCGCAAGAATGCCCAAGCCAGCCCAACCAGACCCTCTCCAGAGTAGTGACGCTCTCCGGCGCCATAACAAGCGGAAACCGTAACCAGGTCCGCTCTTAGGCGATGGCGGATGATGTCCCGCGCGTAAAGTTTAAAGTTACCGGACCCGTCTTCTTTGGATAGCACGATCGCGGAGTCCAGCGGGCTCAGGCGGCTTCCTATGCCATGCGCTACGAAATGGATGTTGGAGAACTGCGCTGGATTATTTTCCAAGTAGGCTTCTGGAGTTGCTTGTTCGCGCTGAAAGACGCGCTGCTCGCCCCGGGCAAAATGCTTCGAGACACTCGCCATCTGATCGGCGGCCTTAGGCAATTCCGGATAGTCGTTGCTCACCGCAATACTGTTACCGATAAGCAGAAGGTCCTTGTGCATGGCGCTCTTCCCTGCCGGTGCAGACGCGAGTATGCGCAAAGAACTCGACGCCACAATGACCACGTCTTCAATCCAGTAATGAGGCTTTTCTGAAGGAACGATAAGCGTTTCGAAGTTCAAATTGGCCAGGCTGCCGTCGGGGATAATGAACACTCGAGAGTTTGGCTGAAGCAATTTGCTCGCGGGCGCAATGAGTGTCTCGTAAAGGACCTTTCCATCTTCGTTTCCGGAGTCCAGAACATTCTGGGGACCAACCACTGCCGCCCGATAGCGTCGGACCTGCGCCTCGATACTGGATCGAGGTGGCAACGTGAAAAGTTGAGTCGTGCGTGATGTCGCTGCCCAGAGGTACGACTGCTTCTCTCCGAGCCAATAAAACAGGATGGTGCCTCCGGCTCTACGGGCAACAGCTTGCGCGTCCACTTTAGGAGGAGCGATGTTGGAATCCGGCGATGTTTGGCGGAATTTGATCTCCGACACTCCAAGTCCCTCAGCCAAAGTCCGGGCACGGCTGAAATCAGCCCATTCCATGGCATCTTCCATTTTTTGACGCGACACCAGGAAGTGAACGTAGTCGTCGTACAGGCGCTCGCCATTGGCAAGAAAAGAGAGCTGATAGTCCTCGCGCCGCACTGCTGAGCGAGCGCCTTCGAAAGTTGCCAAGGCGTCCCTATATTGGCGGTCGGCGCGATCTGGAAGTTCCTCGTCCTCGTAGAGCCGGGCGAGCGAATGCTCCGCTTCCCATTTCAAAAATATAGGGCAGGATTTGTCTTGCTCGACTTGGCGTAGGGTCCCTTCGGCAGTTGTGAAATCTTTTCGCTTTGCCGCGATCTGTCCTAATACGAGTCGGGGATAAAGCTCGTCCTGTTGACTTGGGATTCCTCGGGCCATCCTCAACGACTGTTCGGCAAAGTCCTCAGCTTTATCGAGATCACCTAACTGAAGCGAGAGGCGGGCCAGGACGCGTAAGGCGTTGTAAATATCCTCTTTACGATCAATTTTATTGGCCAAATCAACAGCCTGCAGAAACGAGGCCTGCGCTTCTTCCAAGCGTTGTTGGTCCATGTAGATATAACCAAGATTTGTGAGCACATTCTCGTGATCCGAAAAATCGCGATGATGTGCAGCCTCCTTCTCGGCCGCGAGAAAAATCGCGAGTGCGCCTTCTGAGTCCCCAAGCCTGTAGCGGGCCCAACCGATGTTTTCTTGAGCCGCGAGTTCGACCACCCGCGCTTGTTGGGAGGCCGCGATGCGAACAGACGATTCAGAGAAATCGATCGCCTCATCGTAATGATCCTGAGATAGGAACTCATCACCCAGGTTCAGGAGTGCATCGGCTTCAAGAAAGGCGTCGTGATGAGCACGCGCAAATTCGAGGCTCTGCCGATAGAAACTCGCTGCATTTGTGGACTTCCTCTCCTGGCTGGCCAAGAGCCCGCGCGACAGCAGCATTTCGCCGCAGCTCGGCATAAGGTTAGATTCGCAAAGTTCGGCGGCTTGACCGAGAATACGCTCCGCCTCTGGGAAGTTATAAATGTAGGCATTCGCAACACCGCGTAAGGAGAGTTCGGAGATCAGTGTCTCCGGGTCAGAAGCCGGCGTCCCCGAATCAAGAATCTTCAGAACGTCCCGGTAGGACCCACTCCACGCAGCAGCTTTGGCTTCGAGAACCTGGAACTTGCGGGCCCACACGGGATTGGAACGTTGAAAGCGTTCAACGTCTCGCGCGCACTGTTCCTGACACTCCGGGAGATTTCCCTGTGTGAAAGAAAGGTTTATCTTCGCAAACTCCGCTCTCGGTGAAGCGCCGCCGTGTTGACACGAGAGCAGCGCTCCCAGCGAAAACAGAATCCACCCCAACGTCAGGGTTTGTGGGTGCCATTTGCGGTAGCGCTTCCGACCACCGCACTTCCATGCGCGACACAACCCATCTCCATGCTGATGCCCGTCAGCTGGAAGTAAACGCTCGGCTTGGGCGGTGTCGGATCCGGATCGTCCGGATCGGCCTTGTGATTCTTTTCGCCCACGACGATTTCCCCAAGGGAGACAGACCCGAACTCGGGGATGACCAAGACATGCCCATACGACCTCACGCCCGGGATCGGAATTTCGCCAATGCTCTCCACTAGGGAGCATACAATTCGAGGCTCGTCGTTATCCCACTTTCCGGCGCGACTAATCGCGATCAAGCGGTTGACGTTTTCAAGTCTCTCATAATAACTGTCCTTGAGACCTTGCGGAAGGTCTTCGGCCTTCGCGATCTTCTCGGTCTGCCGCTTGATTCCCTCGAGGAAGGTCAGATCCCGCAAGTACGACCGGTCATCTGACGGCCTATTGCCGCAGATTCCAAAGTTAAAAGTAAGCGGAACCTCGAAACCGCTCACGCGCAGATTGTTGAACTGGCTGCCCAGAAATGTCACGCGCGCATAATGGCCATCGTTGAGCGAGTGGTCTGTTGAAACTTGAGAGATGACTCGATCCGCTGTGATCACCTCGAACGAATTCAGACCCTCCATGATCGATGCAGAGGTTGTGACCCAACCGCCGTGTTTCTTACTGCGGCTTCCAGAGACGCGCGTCTTTCCCTTCGCAAAAGAAATGAGCCCTTCAACGCTGGTGACCTCGTTGAATCTGGTGAAATGACCGCCTCTCCGGTCATGGAGGCTGATATGGGACACAGCTTCAATCTTCTGCTCGATGGGACGTTGTAGGTCTCCGCTTAAAACATGAGCTTCGGCATGGTAGTCGTGGTACGGAGCTTCGCGGATCGCCTTCTTTTTAGGAACAGGTTCTGTCATCGTCGCCATCTTTCACGCTCCACTCGAAATTTATTTTGTGACCTGCAATGTGAAAGGAGCACTACCCAGGTCTTTGGTTTCACCGGACGCGGTCACGCCGCGTAACGCAATCCTATAGCTTCCCGCTTCGTGATTGGCCCCAGGGATGAACACTGGCCACTGATCCTCGATCGAGGCAGTGGGAGTTTCGAGAGAATATTCTAGTCCTCCCGCTGGGTTATACAAGTCCGCAATATAGCGGACGTAGCCGCCCTCAGCCGGGGTCCTGACAAATAACACAAAACCCTCCCCTGATTTCACTGTGAGGGCGTGGCCGGGCCCATAGGTTTGTGTCGTTAGCGAAGCCCAAGCAAGGGTCTGCGGCTGCCGGATCGTCCTCGCCATCCGCGGCAGCGTGACAAGGTTCTGGTATCCAACCACGGCAATCAGAAGGGCCATGGCAGCTGCGGCAAATTGCGGCTGCAGCCAGCCTAACCAGCTGAATCTACTGTGCTTGCGAGGCTTGCTTCCGCTAGGCAAACGCTCTTCGGAAGGCTGTAAGAAAATGATCTTGCTGGTTTCCACGAACTCCGATGCCGTTCGAAGATCGAGCGCGCACTCGGAACATTGGAAAAAATGCTCCTCGAATTCGTCGCGAGCCTGTTCCTCGAGTTCGTGAAGTAGATATCTTTCCGTCAGTTTTTGTCGAACCACTTCGTCGTGGTTCATAGCGAACCCCCTCGTTCTGGTTCCTTCTTGCCAGCAACCCTACTAGGCCGGAGAGTAATCTGGGGAACTCTCTCCGATGCTTTTCAGATAAGCCGCTTTGAAGGCTTGTTTAGCGCGGTGCAACAGCACCCGCAGATACTCACGGTCGACTCCGAAATCACGACATACCGCATCTTTATCCCGTTCCTCGAGAAAGATCTCTCGCAAAAGACGCCGGTCGCGCTCCGAGAGTTCCTCGAGAATGTCCTTCACCTTCTTTTCTCTCTCTTTTGTGCGAAGCGTTTCGATGAGGTCAAAATCAGAGGCCGGTAAGTTGTTCTCGTCTTCGTCTTCGAGTGGAGTGCTGCGCGCCGAAGCGCGGTAGTACTCCAATAAAACGTTGTTGCAAATGGAATTCACGAAAGCGCCAAGCCGATCGGGCTGAAAGATTTTTCCTGCGCGCAATGCCGCGAAAAACCGGGTAAAGGTTTCCTGGCGCAGATCTTCAATCGCCTCCCGGGACTTCAATCGTGAACTCAGTTTGATCCGGATTAGCGCGCCGAAATAGCTGGAAAAATGCTCCTGCGTGCGAATGTCACCCGATTGCAATCGGCCCAGGTACGCTTCGTCAAAGGAGTGGAACTGCAAGTATCTGCCCCGAGGCTCGTAGATTGTCTGACAGTGTAGCACTCCGGTAGGCGTCGGGCTGGAAGGCTCCGAATTTGGATTCTTGCGTTTGACGAGCGTGAGAGCAGCGCGGCGGCAGAAGGCGGGTGGTTTGAGCTGGGCAAGTTGCACTGAAACTCCGTTACGGATCCTGTTTGCGCTCGCTTGACGACGAACCACTTTCAAGAAGTGCCGGAACTGTTTCCCCCCGGTCAGTTCCGGCACTTTCGAGAACCCTACCAAGCAGTTCACTGGGCTGGGTCCCAACAGTGGTCACCGCGATCCTGCGATGTACGCCACATAGATATAGTGCAGACCGGCTAGAAAGCGTTTCAGGAATTTGTCAAAAATTTGGTCGGGCCTGAAAGCTACAGTCAAACAGTTTTGGATTGTTTGGTTTAGCGAAAAACCGCCGGGGACCCTGTCGGACTGTCCATCACCCACCCAAAAATTCGTCGATGCCACATTACTCAAGCTAATCCTCGACATTCTTCGTAAAACTTCTTTGTTTGGGAACTGTTCAGGAATTGCGGCGGTGACCAGGCCATTTAATTGTGTGGCCTTCCAGATCAACTACTGATATCTTCTTGGCTCGTTCTGATCTTTGCGAAAGTGCGGCTGTGAAAAAGCAAACTCGCAGATCTTTTCTGGCCACCTGCTCCGTTGCTGGTTTAGCCGCGACCTTCCCGCCAGGGTTCTATCTTCAAACCTCGGACAAGTCGGGCAATCGACCTCCCATCGTCGGCTCCAGTGAACACATTTACGAGTGCGTCCATGACTGGCTCATTCCGCCGGAGGGGTTGGTATGGGGCGATACGCATGGACTCTGTCAGGACGAGCAGGGGAATGTCTATGTAGGGCACACCGTCCACAAGTCAAGCATGCGCGGCGAAGCCGTTGTTGTATTTGATGAGAAAGGCAAGTTTATTCGCGCGTTCGGGGAAGGCTTTCGTGGAGGCGCGCACGGACTGAAACTGCGTCGCGAAGCAAAAGCCGAGTTTCTCTATCACTGCGACATCAACCGCTGCCGCGTCGTGAAGACCACACTCACGGGTGAAGAAATCTGGGTGCACGGCTATCCCCGGGAGGACTCGAGCTATGGCTCACGGCCGATTGACTTCGTTCCGACCAACGTTGCTTTCGCTCCCAATGGCGACTTCTATGTGGGCGACGGTTACGGTTCGAGCCACATCCTCCGTTACTCGCTGGAAGGAAAATTCGTAGGCGAAGTCGGTAAGCCGGGACAGGGCGATGGAGAGTTCCAGACTCCTCACGGTCTTTGGGTCGATCCTCGCGGAGAAATGCCTCTTTTGACCGTAGCCGATCGCGGCAATCGAAGAATTCAGACCTTCACGCTCGAAGGTGCTCATCTGAAGACAATCAAAGATGAGGGACACATGCGCATGCCCTGCAACTTCCACACACAAGGCGAGTGGATGGTGTGTCCCGACCTGGATAGTCAGGTGTGTATCCTTGATCGTGACCACAAGGTTGTGGTGCAACTGGGAGATGGCAAAACCGAAAACGGCGACGTCGGTTCTCGGCGAAGCCAGTCGCGGGCGCAGTTCACACCCGGAAAATTTATTACGCCGCACGACGCCATTTTTCTCCACAATGGCGACATTCTGGTAGCTGAGTGGCTCCCAATCGGGCGGCTAACGCTCCTGCGGAAAACCTGAAAGTTCCTCACTGGACCGGTGGCGATCGGCTTGCGATCAACGCCGGTCAGGCATCAGAAGACAATTTTTCCAGCCAAGGCTTCGGGCACTGAGTTGCCAGGCCGGATGCCGGTTTGCCCCGCATAAAAATGCAAAAGCTTCGGAAGCTTTGCGATCACCGGCAAGACCGCCGGCGTGATTGGAGCGCCATATACATCCAACGACTCGAGTTGATTCAATGCGTCGAATCGCGAGAGTGCGGCATCCGTAAGCTGAGTATTCACGATCCGCAGGACACGCAACCGTTTCATGGCTGCAATCGCGTTAGCAGAATGATCAGTAACCGCCGTCCGAGAGAAATCTGCGATAACGATGTGGTCTGCGACTGGCGCAAAGGCCTCCAGATCCCGGTCTCCGAACTTGCTCCCCAGGAGAGAAGCATTCAATCGTAAATCGGCTGAGCCTCGCGAGTCATAATCCAATACGTTGGGAAATTGCTTCTGCAACTGGGATATTGCGGGTGCAACTGCAGATCGCATTTTTGCGACTGCAGCCGGATCGACCTCAGCAAATGTTACTTCCGAAGGAGAAGCGGGACCTGAGGGTGCATTCTTGATGGCGTCGACTGCAAGCGTCTGCGAAGCGCCTGCTCCAATCCACAACTCGATTGCCTTCACCTGATCGGGTGTTAGAGGCGATTTTCCCTTCGGCATGAAGTCGTCGTGACTGGCCGGCAAGCTGATTCGACGAAACAGGTCGCTGGCCTGCGCGTTCCCCGCTTGAATCGCCGGTCCATTTTTTCCGCCTCGCATCAGAGCCTTATAACCGTCGAGCCGAAGATTCCCCTTGTGTTTGTCTTCACCATGACAGTTGATACAACGTGCGGTGAAAATCGGCTGAATTCGCGCCCCGTAAAACGTGTTCGGATCGGCGGGCAGTCCGAAGGCTTCGCGGTTGCTGCCAACACCGAGCAGCGCACGTAGCCCGCCGGGCATGTGTTCTGTAAGATGATTCGGCCCGAGCGACAATTGCCCGCCGCGGTAGCCGGTCCAGGAAACGAGTCCAATTCCGAGCGCCAGCGCCACGGTATAAGCCGAGGCCAATTCGCGCAGCCGCGCGCGTAACAGCCAACAGATCCAACAAACGATCGATAGCGAAACGCCGCCCCACATGTGCTGAGTGATGAGTCGGCCCGAGTAGCCACCACTGCGGGCGAGGCACCATCCCAGAACCGCCGCGGCTGTTGCCGCGATGGTTGCCAGTGTGAGGACAAAATTTACCGAAAGGCGCAGATACGTGAAGCGAGCGTTACGTCCGGCAATTTCGAGGATCGGCACCAGCAGGAAGAGCGCGATTGGGAAATGGGTGAACAGCGGATGAAAGCGTCCGATGAACTGCACCCATTCCCCGCGTTCATTTCCGTCGGGAGGCCAGAATGTGGCCAACGCTGCTACAGCCAGGATGGGAGCCAGCAGCGCAAACTCAAAGCGAGATCGGCTCAGGAATCGGCGATGGTCCGACGCTGTGACAGAAGGCCCACCGCTTTGATCGGAAATTCGATCCGGGACACTCATGCCAGAATTTCGGCTACTACCCGCGACGGCCTTACGCTGGTCAGTTTCTGTTCCAAACCTTGAAACCTGTAATTGAGCTTGTGATGATCGAAGCCAAGCAGGTAAAGCAAAGTCGCGTGCAGGTCTCGAATTTCAACCGGGTCTTTCACGATTTCATAACCCATTTCATCGGTTACTCCGTGGGTGATACCGGGCTTCACCCCGCCGCCCGCTAACCATATTGTGAAAGCGCCTGGATTGTGATCGCGACCTACATACTTCATCTGCTGCCCGCCTCGGTTTTCTCTCATCGGCGTGCGCCCGAATTCTCCACCCCACACCACCAGAGTGTCTTCGAGCAAGCCACGTGATTTAAGGTCGGCAAGCAGCGCTGCCGTAGGCTGATCGACTTCGCGGCAACGGTCGTTAAAGCCCAGGTTCAAGGCCTCTTTGGCGTCGGCGCCATGAGAATCCCATCCCCAGTGATAAAGCTGGATGAATCGCACTCCTCGCTCCGCGAGACGTCGCGCTACCAGGCAATTGTTGGCAAAGCTGGTTTCGCCCGGTTTCGAACCATATTGCGCATGTACCGAATCAGGTTCCTTGCGAATGTCCATCGCATCGGTCGCGTCCATCTGCATGCGAAACGCCATCTCGTATTGCGCAATGCGTGTCACAGTCTCGGGATTTCC
>DATJWZ010000404.1:0-2635 GCA_035500795.1 Candidatus Eiseniibacteriota bacterium
ATGTTCGGTGGATTGGCCTTCATGGTCAACGGCCACATGTGTTGCGGGATCGTTGCAACGGATCTAGTTGTTCGAACGGGGCCTGACGCATTCGAACGTGCTCTCAAACGTCCTCACGCGCGCCCAATGGACTTCACTGGCAGTCCCATGAGAGGTTTCGTTTATGTCGCTCCTGCTGGATATCATTCGGACCGCGACCTCAAATCCTGGACCAAGATCGGGCTCGATTTCGTTCTGAGCCAACCGCCGACGTGAGCCCTCTTCAAGCCGAGCCCTGCGACTGCATCGAATCTCCGGAGCGGCTGCACTCGACCCGCCGACTTCTGTACTCCAGATAAGCTGCGGCCGTATGCGCACGATTCAGATGAACGAACACCTGACTGTTGTCTGGACGCGGCGGTGACTGTGCCGTTCTCTCTTTGACCAACTTGGTTGTCACGTCGGCTTGTGATGTGCTAGCTTTCGGAGATTGCTATGCGTCGGGTTCTGTCCAGTCTCCTGGTTAGTGTGCTCGCTTGGAGCGTCGTTGCTCCAATCGCGTTCGCATTGACAACGGACACAATTCCCGCCTGTTGCCGCCGAAACGGCAAGCATCATTGCATGTCGGGAATGTCCGGCATGATGGTTTCGAGCGAGAAAGTTCCAGCTTTTCGCGCTTTTCCTTCGTGTTGCCCTTTCCGCTCAACAATTGCGACTCCGAGTTCGGTTGGACAAGTGGCAGGGGGGCGAACGACCGGACACCTTTCCCGGTCCGCGATTCTTGCTCACGCGGCAGGACACCAGACCGTAAGCGCACGGACAAACTCTCCGTTTTTCCAACGTGGTCCTCCCTCCCAATCCCTTTAATCTCTGAATCTCGCTATCGAGAAACTGAAATTCCTGTTTACTGCTTTCATCTGAACTCACTGTGTGGGGTGTGCCAGATCGAGCTGAGAACGATAGTCATTTCCCGGTGGGGATGCCACTCGTAGTTTGGATAGTGCAATCGATAGAGCACGTTTCGGCACTAACGGGCTCATCTGAGGGAGTCGTGTCAATTTATGAGAGAGGGCTGTCTCGAAGCAGTGTGCGAATTCGATTCCTAACTTGCGAAACCTGATTTCAATTCGACGGATATTAGCAATCGCGTTGATGTCTGCGTTCATAGCGCCATCGGCGGCGCTCTTACACGCGAGCCGCGGCAGGTCGGTACCTGCGTGTTGCCGCCGTCACGGCAAACATCACTGCATGATGGCGAAGCGAGCACTGGCCCTGGTGGACGACGGCCCATCGTTCCGATCCGCAGAGCCAGCCTGCCCATACCGCTCTCACTCTTCTCTACCTGTTGGCGCGCAAGGCGCGCCCCTCAGTCCAAACAATTCAGTTGCCCTCTTGCCGACTGGAATAGTTGAAAGCAACCCAGCGATCATCGGCATCCTCGTAATTCGCACCCTCCAACCATCCCGCGGGCCTCCCGCGTCTTTGCTTATCTAGCGCCTCCAAGCAATCGAGTTAATGACGGCCTGTGACATCGCGTGTGCAGGGCGATGTTTCAAGCCGCCGTTATCCCTAGAAGTGATTTCTCTCGCCGCCGCAGCGGCGATGTTCGGTGACTGCCACAGCACAGGGGAACAAAGCAATGAACATCCGTAAGCTCTCTAAGTTCGGTTTCGCGATCCTTGCGTTGGGCACTTGCATGGCAAATGCGCAGACGGAATTGGCCCACGTATCGGGGCGGGTGACCGATCAAGCTGGCGCTGTGGTCGTGGATACGGAAGTGGAAATCAGAAGCGTCGATACGAATCTGTCAACGACCATCAAAACGAATCAAGATGGGTTCTATACCTTTCCTTCGTTGCGCCCTGGCCGCTACCAGATTTCCGCGCGTAAGCCTGGTTTCAAGACGTTTACGGTGACGCAGTTTTCTCTGAATGCGCAGGACAACGTAAGTCGCGATTTCGTACTGCAAGTTGGCTCGACCAGCGAGAACGTCACCGTCACTGCAGAAACTCTCAACATCAACACCACAGACGCAACGGTCAGCACTGTCGTGGACCGGCAATTCGCGGATAACCTGCCACTCAATGGACGCAGCTTTCAAAGCCTGATTGAGCTAACGCCGGGCGTGCTCCCCACTGGCGGAGAGGGCAACACGGATACTTTCGTCGTGAACGGGCAGCGTGAGACGTCGAACTATTGGACGGTGGACGGAGTGAGTGCCAATTTTGGAATTGGAGGCAACATCGGTAATCCTGGCGCAGGACTTGGTGGACAAGCCAGCGCCACCAGTTTGTCGGGCGGAACGAACAGTCTCGTTTCCGTGGACGCGCTAGAGGAGTTTCGGATTCAGACTTCTACTGCTGCGCCCGACTCTGGCCTCACAGCAGGGGGACAGATTGCAATTGTTACACGCTCCGGCACGAACCAGTTTCATGGCTCTCTATTCGACTATTTCCGAAATGACGTCTTGGATGCCAATGATTGGTTTAACGGTTATACAAACACGACCCCGCTCCCTAAGGCCGAGGAACGACAGAACGATTTCGGCGGAACTTTCGGTGGGCCCATTCTCAAAGACCGGACGTTCTTTTTCTTCTCGTACGAGGGCCTTCGGCTCCGGCTGCCACAGACGGAACTGACGCAGGTCCCAGATCTT
>DATJWZ010000405.1:0-10459 GCA_035500795.1 Candidatus Eiseniibacteriota bacterium
TTGAAGGACCTCCAGTTTGGAAAACAAAATACAGCGATGTAAGAAGGGAGGATCGAATGTCTGAACATGAAGCGAAGAAGCATAAGTCCTGGAACGTTTTCATGGGGCTTATGAGCGCAGCGATGGCAGGGTTCCTGCTCATTCGCTCACTGAAACCCAGAGCCAAAGAGTAGCAACGTGAATCAGTTCAGCCCGGTGCACGTCGAAAGGGAGATTGAAAGATCTCCTTTTCGACGCAAGTAGGAAGGACAATTTGAATGCCCACTCGAGGCCCAACTGACGAAATCGACAGGCGTTCCGCCTGGAGCAATCTTAAGGCCGTTGTGATCGTGGCCTTAGTGACATGCCTCATGGGTTTCCTCTTGGTAACCGCCATGTCACGCTGGGGAGGATATTGATTCCCGTTGGCATTGTCCCGATTCTGTTTTGCGCTGATAGATGACATTTGCGGGACTGGTCTCTGTCGCTCTCGGCATCTACGTGACTTGGGATACAGCCGATTCAAACGGACAGTTGAGCAGGTGGTAACCGTGCTGGCTGCGGCAATCGGATTGTCGATCGTCAGTCTGAATCTGATCGATCACCGCGGGCCGGAGGCCGCAGACCTCGGCGACGGTGCGCATGGCGCCTTCATTGCGCCGTAACAATCTGAGAAGGCCGCCAGTTCCCCATTTATTCGGGAGGGCCCCACTTCCAGTTCCGGATTTCCGGCATGTCTTGGCCGTATTTGTCGATGTACTGCTTGTGCTCAATGAGCTTGTCCTTGAGCTGCTGCTTCAGGTAGATGCCCTGGTCGCCGGTCTGCGGGAGACGGTCGATCGTGTCCATCACGAGGTGAAAGCGATCCAGATCGTTCAGCACCGTCATGTCGAAGGGCGTGGTGATGGTGCCCTCTTCTTTGTAACCGCGGACATGAAAGTTGTCATGGTTGGTGCGACGGTAAATCAGCCGGTGGATCAACCAAGGGTAGGCATGAAAAGCGAAGATGACGGGCTTGTCTTTGGTGAAGAGTTCGTCGAAATCAATGTCGCTCAACCCATGCGGGTGCTCGGTTTGCGGCTGCAGCCTCATAAGGTCGACGACATTGACTACGCGGATTTTCAGGCTGGGCAGATGCTCGCGCATGATCGAGACGGCCGCAAGTGTCTCCAGCGTTGGGACATCGCCACAGCAGGCCATGACAACATCGGGCGCAGCACCCTGGTCGTTGCTGGCCCATTGCCAGATGCCGATGCCTTCGGTGCAGTGCTTGACGGCGGCGTCCATCGTGAGCCACTGCGGGGCCGGATGCTTGCCTGCAATCACGAGGTTGACATAATGGCGGCTGCGCAGGCAGTGGTCCGTCACCGACAGCAGGCAGTTGGCATCCGGCGGAAGATAAACGCGCACCACCTCAGCCTTTTTGTTCATCACATGATCGATGAAACCGGGATCCTGGTGCGTGAAGCCGTTGTGATCCTGGCGCCACACATGCGAGGCCAGTAGGTAGTTCAACGAGGAAATCTTCCGCCGCCAGGGCAGGTGCGACGTGACTTTCAGCCACTTCGCATGTTGGTTAAACATCGAGTCCACGATATGGATGAAGGCCTCGTAGCAATTGAACAGACCATGCCGTCCGGTGAGCAGGTACCCTTCGAGCCAGCCTTCGCATTGGTGTTCGCTTAGCATTTCCATCACGCGGCCGGTCGGCGCGAGAAATTCGTCGTTCGGAACGGTCGCGGCGTCCCATTGGCGTTTGGTCACTTCGAAGACGGCTTCGAGGCCGTTGGAGATGGTCTCGTCAGGGCCAAAGAGCCGGAAATTCCGTCGCTCACTATTTAGCTTGGTTATATCGCGCAGGAAACGCCCGAGCACATGGGTGTCGCCGATGCCCGGAACTCCGGGCGAGGGCACGTCCACTGCGTAGCCGCGGAAATCCGGCATTCGCAGGTCGCGGAGCAGGATGCCGCCGTTGGCGCGGGGATTCGCGCCCATGCGCCGTTCGCCCTTGGGTGCCAGCTCGGCCAATTCCGGTTTGAGCCGGCCATTCTCATCGAACAGTTCTTCCGCCTTATAGCTCTTCAGCCAGCTTTCCAGCTGTCGGAGGTGATCGGGATGCTCGGAATCCACCAGGAGCGGTACTTGGTGCGCTCGGAAGGTGCCTTCCACCGGCAAACCGTCAACCATCTTTGGTCCCGTCCAGCCCTTGGGTGAATTGAGGACGATCATCGGCCATCGCGGACGCTCCAAGTTGCCGTGTGCACGAGCGTCGTGCTGGATTTTCTTGATTTGCTCGATGGCGGAGTCGAGGGTCGCGGCCATGGCTTCATGCATCAGTTCAGGCGCGTGACCCTCGACGAAGTAAGGCGTCCATCCGTAACCGCGGAGTAACTGTTCCAATTCCTCGCGAGTGATACGGGCGAGGACAGTCGGGTTCGAAATCTTGTAACCATTGAGATGCAGGATCGGCAGCACCGCGCCATCGGTAACGGGATCGAGAAATTTGTTGGAATGCCACGCAGTAGCTAGCGGTCCGGTCTCCGCCTCGCCATCGCCAACGACACAAGCGACAACGAGGTCGGGATTGTCGAACACCGCCCCGAAGGCATGGCTCAGCGAATAGCCCAATTCGCCACCTTCATGGATCGACCCCGGGCACTCCGGCGATGCGTGGCTCGGAATCCCCCCGGGAAACGAAAACTGAAGAAAGAGTTTCCGAAGCCCAGCCTCATCCTGGCTGATATCGGGATAGATTTCGCTGTAGGTACCCTCGAGATACGTATTGCCTACGACGGCCGGGCCCCCGTGCCCGGGGCCAGAGACGTAGATCATGTCGAGATCATATTTCTTAATAACCCGGTTCAAGTGCAGGTAAATGAAATTCTGGCCCGGCGTGGTGCCCCAGTGTCCCAGCAGCAGGCGCTTCACATCGGTGAGGGCGAGCGGTCGCTTCAGCAATGGGTTGTCGTAGAGATAGATTTGTCCGACCGACAGATAATTGGCGGCGCGCCAGTAGGCATCCATCTTGTGGAGCAGTTCTGGGGAAAGAGTTCTTGTATCCATGGTTAATTCTCCTTTTCCAGGCCGAGAGCGCAGCAAAACTGTAATAGCAATCATGCGTTCTTCATCTGCGAACGACACCGACTACAACTCGGCTGGCCTCAGATCCGGGGTGAACTGAGTGTCGGCGCCTTCCTTGAAGACCACATAGGCCCGTTTCCAGGGCTCATCATTGAGCAAACGCCATTTGTGTCCTGATCCAGTGTGGTCCTCAGCAATCAGGACGTCTCCCGGACCGAGCGTAAATGTTTCGCCACCTACGGTCGCAAATTCGAGCACGCCCGACAGGGTAATCACGTACTGGGGAATCGGATCGTTGTGCCAGTCATAAGAAGAATGGGACGGCGTTTCTTTGAAGAGGATCGATCGCGCTTCCACGAGTTTGGCCGCATTCACCGTCCCACGAACTACCTGCGAATTCCCATCAGGCCCTGTGTACAGCCGATAAGCTCGAATCATCTTCCATCTCCGTGATGTTGACCGGTACCTGTTCGGAACGGAACTGGCCGTGCCCAGCCGCCCATACCCGAGCCCCATCGTCAGGCAGATGGGGAGCAAGACTTCAAGCGCCCTGAGCATTTCGATTTCGCTCTCGGACGATCAGCTGGCTTTCTTGTCCGGCACGCCGAGCAGTTCGTGCCTGCCGACGAACTCATCTTCGACGTCGGCCCATTGTGGCAACCCCAGCATGTCCTCATACTCTTTGAACGTGACCGACTCCTCCACGGGCATCGGGCGACCTGCCTTGAGATCCGCGACCGCCTTCTGGATGGCTCGCGTCACGCGGAAGATGACCGTCGTGGGATAGAGCAGCATCGTGTAGCCGAGCGCGTGAAGGTCCTTCGGGTCCATCCAAGGCGTTCGGCCACCGCCTTCCAGGATGCTCGTCGCCAGCGCGGCTCCTCGCAGCTTCTGTCCCACCTTCTGCAATTGCTCCACCGTCTCCACTGCCTCGATGTAGACTCCGTCGGCGCCCGCCTTGAGGTAGAGCTCGGCCCTGCGCAGCGCCTCGTCGAGGCCGAGCGGCGCAAGCGCGTCCGTCCGGGCCATGATGAAAGTCTCGGGGTTGTGGCGTGTTGCGGCCGCCGCGCGAATTTTTCCAACGTGGACCTCCGCCGGCACCACTTTCTTGCCCAGCATGTGGCCGCAGCGCTTCGGCGCCTGTTGGTCCTCGAGAAAGATCGCCGATGCGCCCATCGCCTCATAGCCCTGCACGACGCGGATCACGTTCTTCGCGTCACCGTAACCGTCGTCCGCATCGACGAGCACCGGCAGCGAGGATGCGGCGATCGTGTCGCGCATCACCGCGCTGTTCTCCCCGAACTGCGCGAGGTCGATATCCGGATAGGCAAAGCGCGACCCGACGAGTGCAAAGCCGCCGATCTGATAGGCGGGATACCCGGCTAGTTCGATCAAGCGGGCAGTCAGCGCGTCGTGCGCCACCGGCAACACGAGCGGCGCGCTCTCCTGGAGCGCCTGCCTCCAGGTCTTGCGAGGGCGATTCTGCTTCTGCGTATCGACGGGCACTGGGTGGGACTCAAAGACCCCACCCGTATGGGGGTGAGGGATGATGCTACTCGGTTTGTTCTTAGCCATTCGTTTTCTCCTCAGGTGAAGCTTTGAGATGTCCTTTGGATCCTTTATCGGTCTTTCAATTTCTTCGGAGCTATCTCGAACAACTGGAGTGCGACCGGTCCCGCTCTAGGACCAGAACGCGGGCGCCGCGCGGAATTCCTTCAGCGCTGACTTGAAACCCTGCAGGGATTTGTGGGTTCCGTTGTCGTGGAGGTGTCTCTCCAGATCGAGGATGGAGCGAAACCGGTCGTGCCAGATTGCTTCGTCATCGGAAACCGCCTCTGGGAGTCCTTCGCGGAGGAGATTCTCCGGATGGACGCGGACGATCAGCACCTCCTCGTAACAGGAACGGTTGAAGATGCCTATCCGCCCGCGTTCCGGCAGATCGCAGGTCGTGCCCCAGAGAAAGTCGGTGCCGCAATTCCGTGGCGCTCGGCTGTTCGAAGCTGAATACTTGGCAGCCCTGAGGGTTGACTCCGGACATCACGTGCTGGATCGCGCCATCTTTTCCCGCTGAGTCCGTCCCTTGGAAGATCAACAGCACGGCAAAGCGCTTGGACGCATAGAGAAGCTGCTGCAATATGCTTAGCCGCGCGATATGCTGCGCCAGAAGCTCTTGATAGTGCTCCGTCGAGTTGTACACAGGCCTCACGACGGTCGGCCATTTTCGAAGCTCGACCTCGTCACCTTTCTGGACGCGAAAATCGTCTACAGTAAATAGATGAGTCATGGTGCGCGCTGCCCCTCAGCCAAGTAGAAGAGTTCGAAAGCAAAAATGAATCTCCAGTTGAGCAGTGATTTCCATCATGCATCCCAGCGGCCAAAGCTAGTGAGGAACAAGCGTTTCCGGTTAATGGCACAGAAGATCAAGGAATTTCGAGATGCCAGAATAACTGCGGGGCTGAATCATCAGAAGTCTTCATGGCGATATGAGATCAGAACGACGACGACTCATACCGAAGATTAGCCAATGATCTGCTGGCGAAATGGTAGGTTGCCAAGTGCTGCTAGTGCTTGAGCTTTCCGATCACATACAGCACCAAGGAAAACACTACGCTTAGCAGGATGCAGGTCGCTAGCGGAAAATAGAAAGTCGTGTTCTTCCCGCGGTAAATGATGTCGCCGGGAAGTCGTCCAATAGGCAGGTTGGTGCGTTCCAGCAGAACGAAGATGAGTCCCAGCGCCGCCAGGATCACCCCTAAGATCATCAACATCTTGCCAAGACCGGCCATTGACAACTCCGCGGTGCCCTACAGCAGGGCAGCCGATAATGTTCATTCACTTCGACACGATCACTCCGACTCTACGGCTTGCACTTTCTTAACCACAAACTGTGCTCCAATCGAAGGTCAACGAAGTGCCTGATACAGCAATGGCTTTGGGTCGTTATCGACTGAGTTCAGCTAACGCATTGTCCTCATTCGCTTCAGCTGCGAGCCGATCTGCGATTTCAAAGTGGCTAAATCTCGCCTATGTGACGAAAAGAGCCGGACTTGAGGAGAAGAATGGGAATACAGTTGGTTGTCACGTTTTGGATTCAAAGCCCTCGTTGAGTTGGATCTGCAAGCAGTCGCTGGACGCCCTCGTCAAGCTTGGTATGTGTCCTATCCATGCCTAGCGGGAGCAATTTTATCTCGCCATTCACCACGCTGTTCAGGGGGTTCGAAGCCGATGAGGTGAATGACCGATTCGTGCCCGAGGAATAGCAGCGCGGCCACAAGTTCAAGGATCGATCGCTGCGTCCTGCGATGGTGACAGTGGCGAGCGCCGGGACTGACTGAGAATCAATGGTTCGGAAATCGGTGCACCCTTAGACCATATTCAGGTTTCTTCCGGCAAGCCTTGAACAATAGACTTGCAGCTGAGTACTTCTGATGGATTGCCGCCGGGTCAGCCTGCCGGTCTAGTACGCATACGCCCTCAGGAACACGAACACCACCACTCCGGTAATCGACACGTAGAGCCATATGGGATAGGTCCAGCGTGCAATTCGGCGGTGCATCGCGAACCGACCCGTCAGCGAGAAAAAGAACGTAGTGAGAACCATCGGCAGCGCGACGATAGAAAGAATTATGTGGCTGGCTAAAATGGAGAGATACAGCGCCCGCACCGGACCGTGGCCGGGAAAAATTGTGTCGCCATGCAGTGCATGGTTAACGATGTAACTGACGAGAAAGGCGAAAGAGAAAGCGAAGGCCAGCAGCATACTCGTGCGATGGGCTTCCCGGTTGTGATGTTTGATGAAATACAAGCCCGCGCACAGCGCAATCGCGCACAATCCGTTCAGAAGCGCGTTGAGGGCCGGCAAAAACATCCACCGGCCGGCGAAATCAGCGGAAGCATGATGCACGTAGAGCAGCCAGAGCAGGAATGAGACAGCGAGGCTGCTCACCACGACGATCGCTCCCACCACTGGACGCGTTCGGATTTCAGCCTGTTCCATGCTCACGATTAAATCACAATGATCCCTCGGCAGGTCATGCAAAGCCCTCGCTCGGGAGAAGTCGCTTTATACGTTAAAGATGCGTGCTGTCGCTCGTGGGTTACATCGAATTGTCGCGCATAAATCGCGCGAGGATGGTTCTCGTTTACGACATCATCATGCACGTTTACTCAACACGTGCAGAACAGCCAGCACCGTATCGCCGTGAGAATCTGGTGAACATTCGGGTGCCGTAGGCACGCCGCTGACTATAATTGAAGTTTCACCTTTAAGAGATCTCCGAAAATGGAGGGATGTATCTTTTGTCGTTTCGAACTCGACTGCGTTTGAAGTCCCTGCAATCTTCAGAAATGAAATCGGGATTTTGCCGATTTAGTTTTTGGCTGACCGTGCTTCTGCTGGTAGCGCCGCTAGGGCAAACGTCGGAAGTGGCCCAGTCTGCTCGTGAATACCGGCTCCGTTTCTATCACACGCACACCGGGGAACGACTCGACATCGTTTACCGTCGCGGTGATACCTACATACCGGGAGCGTTGGATGAGCTCGACCATTATCTGCGCGACCATCGTACAGGCGACGTGCATCATTTCGATCCCCAACTCTTTGACCTACTCCACGACCTGACCGCATCTCTCAACGACGCAGGCGGGGAAATCGACGTGATCTGCGGATACCGCACGCCCTGGAGTAACGAATTCTTGCGCACCCGCAGTCCACATACGGGCGTGGCTCGGCACAGTCTTCACATGCAGGCAGAAGCCATTGACATTCGCCTACCCGGGATTCCTACTTCAGTGGTTCGAGATGCCGCGCTGCGCTTGCATCGCGGCGGAGTTGGCTACTATCGCAGCTCCGACTTCGTGCACGTGGACGTTGGGCGCGTACGCCGGTGGTAGTGAAGCCAGACTAACGCCATCCGAAGCGGGCAGGTGCCGCTGGATCGAGGGCAGCGCCAGAGTGCCGGTTACCTGGCTTTCTGCTCGACAGCAGCCTCCTCCTGCTGCTCTTCAGCCTTTTGCCAACTGGGATTGGGGTCGTATTCCTTCATACCTTTGGCGAGAACATCGGTCTTCCGGCCGAGATCCTTCTGATACACCACGCCATCCTCGGTGACGATGAACGTCATCACGCCGGACGACCTGTATTCCGCCGGATAGGCCACGAAGGCGAACCCGTCTGTCATTCTGCCATTTACGACGTAATTCTTCGCGCCGCCAGGAGCATTCGTTCCCTGGCGCGTTAAGATGTGGAAATAGTAACCGCGGTAAGGGGTCGGAGCGCCTGGTTGGCTTGGGGCATAGCCCTGAGCGACGGCCGACGCCACAAGCGGTCCGATGGGACTCTGCGGCTCGCCTGCGGCCGCTTTCCAATAAAGGCCATTGTGCTGCTCTTCATCACTGAAGATTTTCCGGGCGTACTCCTTATGCTCCGCCGAGTATTCCCTTTGCGCCGCCACGAGTTCATGGCAAACGCGGATGGCCGATAGTTCGTTGCGGCCAATGCGCCGGTAGAGAACTTCCTGCTTGCCCGCTTCGGTGTCGAAATACCACGAATTTCCCTGGTACACCAGCGGTGTGGGGGTGGGCCAGTTCTCCGCGCCTATATATAAGGTAGTGGTTCCGTTCGGCTCTTTCACCAGACGGTGCATTTCCCGATATTTCTCCACGAAATTAGCACGGCTGTTCGCGTCCTCGGTTTCGTCTCCCGAGGAGACGATTTGCTCTCCGTTCGGTCCGAGGATTTGGAGCATCATTTTTTCGTCGTTAGCCTGCGCTGCCGTGACCAGTGCGTTGGCCGCCTCTTCCGCCGATGAGAAAGTTTTCTGGCCCGGTTGCTGCGCCATGGATCGGGTGGGAACGCACAGCGTCAAGAACGTAGCGACCAGAGCCAGTTTCATAAGACCAGCGCAATGAAATTTGTCGGAATTCAGCTTCGTTCGCCGCATATGACTTATCTCCATCTTTATCTTTAGGTCCTTAGATTTCACGCTCTACCGGGAGCGTCGGGGAGCATAACGAGCCTTGGTTACCGCCGGCCGCCACCGCCGCCGCCGTGCTCTCCGCCGTGGAAGCCTCCGCCACCCATGCTGGCACTTCCGCGGGAGGAATAGCTCCTGGTCTCTCCGCCGTGGTCGTAGCCGCTGAAGGCGCCCGAGTGAACGCCACTCTGGCCGCGAGGTTCGGCATAGCCTCGAGCCGCATTCCGGTCCCCCTCGAAAGGCCTGGCGGCTTCGCCGCCACGGTCGTTAAACCCGCCGGCACGGTCGCCGCCAACGCGATTGTCGCTCATGCCGCGCTGCACATTCCTTTCTATGCCTCGCTCGCCGCCTGCCCGGTAGTAACTGCCTCGGTTATAAAAAGTTCTGCTTCGCGAGTAGTACCTGCCGTGGTTGTAGATTGCGTAGTGGTGATGCCAATCGAATCCCCAATGACCCCATCCCCATCCAAAACCGCCGAACCAGCCGATGCCAAAGCCGATTCCGAACGAGAGATAAGGACCTTCAAACCAGATTCCCGGATATGGGTACCAGCCCGGCCAGGCCACGACGGGATATCCGTAAACCAGCCACGGATCGTACGCGGGCACGTAAACCACCTCGGGATCGACCGGCTCAATATCGATCGTCGAATCCTGCTCCACAACTTTTTGCTGCGGCGTAGTCTTAAGGTTGCCAGCATCTTGCGCTTTCCGCCGCATCACCTGCACTGCATCCATGACATCCTGCTGCTGGTTGTAATAAGCGTCGCCCAAAGACGACGTCCACGATAGGTTCTTGTCCATATTTCCCAGGACGGACGGAAATGCAGCGAGCGCCTTGACGCTCGGGTCCCAAGGCTGTTGGTCGACGGCTTGACCCAACGCGTCGCCCTTCAAGTCAGGATGCGCTTGCACCCATCGGTCGGCTTCGACGACTTGCTCGGGAAATGTGGCAGCCGCCAGGATCTGCGCCACCAGCGAATCCGGGTACAGCGCAATCGGTGCTACCAGGCGCTGCAACTGCTCTGGAGTCTGCTGTGCGTAGGGCACCGCCTGCCCGCCCTGAGGCGAGGCTTGTGTGTCTTGGGCCGGCGCGTCTTGAGCCGACAGGGTCAACGGCCAGGTCGCAAACAACAGAGCCAATGACAAGAGACCAGCCAAACTCTGCTTGCCCAATCCATGCCTTCGGAACCCTGTGGCACATTCGAAAAAGTTCATGTACTTGAGCCTCCTCTGCACTTTCATATCCGAGCCTGAATCCTCGTCAGAGATACGGATAACCATTCGCGAGAGCCTTCTCGAGAGCCGCGTCGTGCCCGTAGATGTCGTCGTAGAAGTGAACGACGCCGTCTTCCAACACGATCACGGTGCCATAGAGGATCAAGACCGGGATCGGATGCGCTAGATTCACCTGTTGGGTCATCG
>DATJWZ010000406.1:0-2945 GCA_035500795.1 Candidatus Eiseniibacteriota bacterium
AAATGTCCGGAAACAAAGGTTCATCGACATATGGCGCCATTCCGAGCGCATGAACGATGTACGCTCAATCCGGCTCAAGGATCTGACGACGTGTACTTCGTGCGCCCACGGTGGCAGTTGCACACGTTGTCCGGGACTAGCGTTCCTCGAGGGCAACATGCGCGGGCCGTCATCCCAGGACTGTCAAAAATCCTTCGCGCGCACCGGAGTTCCTTCCGCGAACATGCTGGCGAAGCAAGCCAGAACTAATCTGATACAGATCGGCATGTCACCAGCTTCTTCGAAGCTGCCTTCAGCAGGCGCGATTGCGTGAGCTCGATCTCTGTTGCCGGTCCTGCACTCTCAAAGCGGAACGCGCAGGTCAAGGGCGCTAATCAAGAGTGGCGATTCTTGCTTGCTGCGTGCGGTCCAGATAGCAGCGGCGCAAGTGAAGTCGGTTCGCTGTTCAAGTGCCCTCCGCGATGGGACTCGCTTTTTGAGCTCGCCGAACATCATGGTGTACTTCCACTCTTGCACCGGGCTCTAACACCTTTTCGAGATTCAGTTCCCGCTGCCGATCTCGCCACATTGAACTCGAAGCATCGAGCAAATCTTCACAAGGCGATGATGCTTTCGCGCGAACTGATCAACATTGTGGGTGCGCTTGCGGAAGGTGGGATCGAAGTAATGCCTTACAAAGGGCTCGCCCTGGCCGAGTCGCTCTATGGCGACATAGCTCTCAGGCAAACCGGAGATATTGATCTGCTGATCCGTGCGAAGGATGTATCGCGCGCTCGTGATGTGCTGCGTAACTTGCATTTCGTGCCGCATCTCGCACTCCCTGAGAGGCAGGAATCGGCGTATTTGCAGTCGGGATACGAGTACATGTTTGATGCGCCCGCTGGACGGAACCTGCTGGAACTCCAGTGGGCCGCTCAACCCAGTTTCTACGCGGTTGATTTGCGTGCAGAAGAGTTATTCGAGCGAGCAGTCCCCGTTTCCGTCGCAGGCCGCACTCTGAAAACGCCATCGTTCGAGGACTTATTCATTGTTCTTTCGTTACATGCTGCCAAGCACGTGTGGGCAAAATTGATCTGGATTAGCGATCTGGCACGCATCATAAAACTGGAGAGATTGGACTGGGACCAGGTTGGGTCTCTCGCACGCCACTTTCGTATTCGCCGAATTCTCACAATGAATCTGCTTCTGGCCAATCGACTGCTTGGTGTGGGTATCCCATCGGCGGCAGAACCGCTTGTGGAAAGCGGAAACGAAGCTCTGGCCGAGACGATAGAAGGGTTCATGACCACAGGAGTTCCGTTCCATCCGGAATCCCTTGCCTATTTTCGATTTATGCTTCAGTTGCGTGAGAATCCGGCCGATCGAGCGCGATTTCTCACACGCCTCGCGCTCACTCCTGGTCCAGGAGAGTGGAATTCCTTGCGTGTACCGGATCTTCTATTTCCACTGTATCGACTGGTGCGGCTGTCACGGCTCATCGCAAGAGTCGGTCATCGGTAGACACTCCGTCTGTCGAGTTCGCTGATGCCCGTCAAGGAGACTCGGGAGCCGCGCGCAAGAAAAGAAGAAACATCAATGCGCATCCGAGCAGCGGCACGAAGAGGCCCACGTTCAACGCACCAAAGCGATCTGAAGCGATGCCAACGGTCCAAGGCAGCAGTCCGCCACCAATGTTGGACAGAGTAAACATGATGGATCCAACCCGCGCTGATTCAAATTGCCTGGATAGCAACGAAATTGTAATGGGATAAACGGACGAGAGCCCAAATCCGGCAGCGCACGCGCTTAGAACAACTCCGAGCGAACCATGCGAAACAATAAGGCAGGAACTGCCAACGAAGGCCAGAAGTAATCCCACTTGCGCGATCCTCACGTCTGTAATCCAGTGAAGCAGAAGCGGAACAATCCACCTTCCGATCATGAGAGATGCATAGAAAAATGACGGAGTCATCACCGCAAATGACGATGTCATTCCACTAAGAGTTTTGGAATAGGATGCGACCCACCCGCCAAAAGCATTCTCTGTCCCCACGTAGAAAAAGAAGAGGCAGCCCACCGTAAGGAAAGCAGCAACATTGGCTCGGATGAGCGGCAGCACTGGTCCCGTTTCTACTATTGCCCCTGACTGGACAGCGTCTGAAGGGAAGATCGCAATGCCCGCGACGATGAGAAAAGAGAAGACAGCCACACCGCCAAGGAAGACGGGGGCACGATTCATTTTGATCGCGGCGGCGACCAGGAACGGGCAGGCGACTGCCCCAGCGCTCCAGAAGAAATTCAGAAGGTTCAGAGCTGCGCTACGACGAGAAGGATTTACTGCGGCCACCATCAGATTGGCCGCCGGCACAGCCACTCCAAGTCCTGCCCCGTACAGGGCTATGCAGGCAATACCCAGTTTTTCGGGACCCGTCGAAACGAACGCGAGGCCCAAGGCCATTAGAAGCAGGCCGGCCTTGATGGGAAAAAGAAATCCGCGGCGCGATGCCAGAATTCCAGACAGAGCGACAGCGCAAGTGGAAGCGACGTACTGAACTGTAAACAGTGCGCCGGCCTGGGCATAGCTGAGCGACCATCGCGCGGATAGCGTTGGCAGCAAAGGGCCGAGAAGCACGGTCGCGATTCCTATTGGTACAAAGGAAGCATACGCGGCGTAGGTGAGAAGACGGGCCGATCCCTTTGCGGCCTGTGTGTCCGTAACTGTCATGGATTGAGTTTGGAGCGCCGCAAATATGCGGCGTCCGTAGGGATGCTATCAGGAGGTGGCGATTTGCGCTGTTGACTCTCTCACGACGAGTTCCGGCTCAATGGCGATTTCGGCGGGATAGTCTTTCTTTCCTTCGATTCTCTCAAGCAAACTTTGCGCGGCCACTTCGCCCATGCGATTTAGCGGCTGACGAACAGTGGTCAGGCTTGGGCTATGAAAGGCAGCTCCCGGGATGTCATCG